>DATIQO010000223.1:0-3924 GCA_035470745.1 Sphingomicrobium sp.
ATGACGAACTGGCCGCGCTTGATCTTCTCGACGGCGCTGCCGACGTCCTCGACTATTCCAATCGCTTCATGGCCCATCGGGCGACCGTTCCCGCCGGCAGGGCCGAAATCGTTATAGGGCCAAAGATCGCTTCCGCAGATGCAAGCGCTCGTCACCCGGATGAGCGCGTCGGTCGGCTCCTTGATCGCGGCGTCCGGCACATTCTCGATCCGGACGTCGTGGGCGGCGTGCATGATCGCTGCGCGCATTAGTTCTGCCTTTCTGAATTGTCGTAGGCGGCGGTCACTCCGCCGCCTTTGAAAACGTCGCATCCCACCAAGAACTGGCACCCGTGGCCCATGAGCAGCGCTGCCGCCCTGGCGACTTCGTCAATCGGCATCGCTTCAGCGCCCGACCAGCGCCGCCCGCTCGGCGGGGTAGCGCTCGCCCTGCACGTCGACCTTCGAGAGCTCCTGGTCGATTTCGCGCAGGTCTTCGTCATCAAGGTCGATATTCACCGCGCCGAGATTCTCCTCGAGCCGGTGAAGCTTGGTCGTGCCCGGGATGGGAACGATCCAGGGCCGCCGGGCCAGCAGCCAGGCAAGGGCAATTTGCGCGGGCGTCGCGTTCTTTTGCGCGGCGAGCGCTTTTACGCGGTCGACCAGCGCCATGTTGGCGCGGATCGCGTCCGGCTTGAACCTCGGCACGACCGAGCGGAAGTCGCTTTCCCCGAACGTCGCGTTCTCGTCGATCTTGCCGGTAAGGAAGCCCTTGCCGAGCGGGCTGAACGGGACGAAGCCGATACCCAATTCTTCGCACAGCGGCAGGATTTCCTTTTCGGGCTGCCGCCACCACAGCGAATATTCGCTCTGGAGCGCAGCCACACTCAGCACCGAATTGGCCCTGCGGATCGAATCGGCGCCCGCTTCGGACAGGCCGAAATTGCAAACCTTGCCCTCGGCAATGAGGTCGCCGACAGTCCCCGCGACATCCTCGATCGGAACGTTGGGATCGACCCGGTGCTGGTAGAATAAATCGATCCGGTCGGTGCGCAGGTTCTTCAGCGATTCCTCCGCGACCTTGCGGATCCGCTCGGGGCGACTGTCGAGCCCCGCGTCCGGCCTGCCGTCCTTGAACCCGAACTTCGTCGCCAGCACGACCTTGTCGCGAAACGGCGCGACGGCTTCGCCGAGCAGTCGCTCATTGGCGCCCTGGGCATAAGCCTCGGCAGTGTCGAAGAAGGTAATGCCGCGCTCGAAGGCGGCCCGGATCAGGGCGACCCCCTCCTCGGTCGCGGTTGCGGGTCCATAGCCGTAGCTGAGGCCCATGCAGCCAAGGCCGAGGGCCGAGACTTCAAGGCCGTTCCGGCCGAGCTTACGCATCTGCATGTGCTGTTCCTTCCAGATATTGTTCGTCGGTGACGTGCTCCATCCAGGTCACGGGCGAGCCGTTGAGCGCTTCCTGGACGGCGATATGGGTCATTGCCGTTTTGTCCGTCGCGCCGTGCCAGTGCCTGTGGCCTGGCGGGCACCAGACGACATCGCCGGCGCGTATCTCGACCCGCTCCTCGCCTTCGCACCGCGTCCAGCCGGTGCCTTTCGTAACGATGAGGGTCTGGCCGAGGGGGTGGCTATGCCATGCCGTTCTTGCCCCGGGCTGGAACGTGACGCTGGCGCAGGCGACGCGGGACGGTTCGGGCGGATTACTCAGCATTTCAACGGTCACCTCGCCCGTGAAATAATCGGCCGGGCCCTTTTGTTGCTGGCGCGTACCTTCGCGTTTCAAGTCCATCGCTTCTCTCCTTGGGTCGAGCCTATCTAGTGCCGCGCCGCAATTGCGATTAGCCGTGGTAATCGGCATGTCCTTGTGAATATAATTCAACAATGCCGAGACAGAACATCAACGACCTCAACGCCTTTCTCGCGGTCGCGAGAGAACGCAGCTTCACGCGCGCCGCGGCGCAGATCGGCGTTTCGCCCTCGGCGCTCAGCCACACGATCCGGGGCCTCGAGGAACGCCTCGGCGTGCGTCTCCTCACCCGCACCACGCGCAGCGTCGCACCAACACAGGCAGGAGAACGCCTGCTCTTCACGATCGGTCCGCACTTCGACGGCATCGAAGCGGAGCTTGCCGCGCTAAGCGAGCTTCGCGACAAGCCCGCCGGCACGGTCCGGATCACGACCGGCATCGACGCGGCTCAGACCATCCTCTGGCCAGCGATTGCCAGGCTCCTTCCCGATTATCCCGACATCCAAGTGGAGCTCAGCGTCAACCCGGGCTTCGTCGACATCGTCGCCGAGCGGTTCGATGCGGGTGTTCGGCTGGGCGAGACGATCGCGCAGGACATGGTGGCTATAAGGATCGGGCCGGACATGCGGATGGCGGCCGTCGCTTCGCCCGGCTACTTTGCTGGTCGAAGGCCCCCGCGCACGCCGGGCGACCTTGCTTTGCACAATTGCATCAACCTTCGCTTTCCAACGCTTGGCGGCCTCTATGCTTGGGAGTTCGAAAAGGGCCGCCGCGCACTCAACGTGCGCGTCGAGGGCCAGCTCGTCGTCAACGATATCGCCCTTGCCCGCTCAGCAGCGCTCGACGGAGCAGGCATCGCCTATCTTCCCGAAGATTATGTCCGATTGGATGTCGAGGAGCAGCGCCTGATCCGGGTGCTTGCCGACTGGTCGCCGCCCTTTCCGGGCTATCATCTCTATTACCCAAGCCGGCGACAGCAATCGCCGGCTTTTGCGCTCCTGATCGAAGCACTGCGCTACCGCAAATGACCCAGGGTTTCGCGCTGCCGTCATCTTTCTAAAGAGGTTGATCTCGACATCATGCGTCTTCTTCGGCCACGAAGATGAGGGCATGTTTTGGTCTTCTCCTTCACTCGCACCCAAGAGAGCTTCGCGCTCGCCGCTCAAAATGCTGGCGGCGCTCGCGGCGCTGACCCCATTTCTATGGGGCTGCTCGTCGCGGCCACCGCCAGGAACGATCGTGATCGAAACGGACCACGCTCCGCTTAGCTCGATCCGTCCGGATCTCGCGCTCGGCGGCGCCGTCGACGGGCTCCCCGCGGGCGAGGTCGAGAAGCTATTCACGCGCCACAATCTCGATGCGATCCGCAGCGCGGGGCTCGGGCCCATCAGCTATAGCCTCCGCACCGAGCTCGCGATCGACGCATGGCATTGGGACGAGGAGGGAAGCTGGAGCGATCCTGTCCACCGCCAAGGCTATTGGACGGGAAGCGACAATCCCAAGCAGCCCGTCATGACCGGCTGGGGCTACAAGCTCCCGCGCCGTGGAGATTCGGTAGACCAGGCCGAAAACGACGGCTTTTCGCGGCTCGACGATGGCGACCCGCAGAGCTTCTGGAAGTCGAACCCCTATCTCGATGCTGAGCTCAGCCACGCCGCTAACCGGCCGCAATGGGTCGTCGTCGACTTTGGCGAGGGGCGAGCCGTATCCGCTGCCCGGATCGCATGGAAAAAGCCCTATGCGGTCCATTACCGGGTTCAATATTGGACCGGCGTCGACCCATACGACGATGAAGGGCACTGGCGCGATTTTCTTGGCGGCGAGCAAAGCCACGGCAAGGGCGGCGTTGCCGTCCTTCGCCTCGCCCCCCGCCCGATCATCACCCAGTTCGTGCGCATCCTCCTTGAAACATCCTCGCACAGCGCCCCGCCCGGCGCGAACGACATCCGCGACAAGCTCGGCTTTGCGATCGCCGAAGTGGGTTTTGGAACGCCGTCCAGCAGCGACGGGATCGAGGATATCGTCCGACACGTCGCCAACGGCGCTGCGCAAACGCAGATCACGGTCTCCTCGACCGACCCGTGGCACAGGCAAAGCGATCGCGACGTCAATGCCGAACAGCCCGGGTTCGACAGGATATTCAAGAGCGGCCTTGCGGGCGGACGGTCGTTGATCGTCCCGGTCGGCGTTCTTTAT
>DATIQO010000224.1:0-2278 GCA_035470745.1 Sphingomicrobium sp.
CCTAGGTCCGCTCGACGGGGTCATCGTCAGTATCAAGGATCTCTTCGACGTCGCCTCCGAACCGACGCGCGCGGGTTCGACCATCCTGGCCGACGCGCCGCCCGCGAAGCGCGACGCACCAATCGTCAGTCGCTTGCGCGAAGCAGGAGCAGTGATCGTCGCCAAGACGAACATGTCGGAATTTGCGTTTACCGGGGTTGGCGCCAACCCGCATTTTGGCACGCCCGGCAATCCCGCCGATCGCGCCCGGGTTCCAGGAGGGTCTTCGTCCGGCGCCGCAGTGGCGGTTGCCGATGGGATGTGCGAGATTTCGATCGGCACCGATACCGGCGGATCGACACGAATTCCGGCCGCGCTTTGTGGGCTTGTCGGCTACAAGCCGACCAAGGTCCGCGTGACGACCGCAGGCGCCTTCCCATTGTCGCCCACGCTTGATTCAATTGGGCCGATCGCGCGAACCGTCGAGGCCTGCGCCAGGGCCGATGCGGTCTTGGCTGCCGCGCAACCCTGGCTCCTCGAGCCGGCCGCGCTCGATGGGCTGCGGCTCGGCATTCTCCAAGGGCTTCCGCTGGAGGATCTCGACGCCTCTGTCGCGGCGCGGTTTGAAGATGCGATCACTCGCCTTGGCGGAGCTCGCGCGCGACTGGTCGACGTCGAATGCGAGCTGTTGAAGCGCATGGCCAAGGTCCAGTCGGTCGCCACGATCGCAACGGCCGAAGCGTATCGGATACACCGCGACCGAATAGCCAAGAACGGTCCAAGCTATGATCCCATCGTGCGTTCGCGGATCGAGCTGGGTAGCGCGGTCAGTGCTGCCGACTACGCAAGGATGCTCGAGGACCGGCGCGACTTGGTGCATGCAATGGATCTGGCCCTGGCCGATCTCGACGCGCTAGTCCTGCCAACGACACCAATTGTCGCTCCAGCAATGGAGGAAGTGTCGAGCCCTGAAGGGTTCAATCGATGCAACCGGCTGCTGCTTCGCAATACTGCAATCGCCAACTTCTTCGACCTGTGCGCGATTTCGCTCCCGATGCCTGTTGCGGACGCCCTGCCAGCGGGGATCATGCTCTTCGCGCGACATGGGCAAGATCGGCATTTGTTCGAGATCGCGGCAGCGGTTGAGCTGCTCTTTTGCCGGTGATCCGATTTGCTGGAACTCAAAGATCGTTTCGAGCAACCAACCACCCATTCCGAGCTTTATGACAATCGCTGATCTAGCAGCAGGAGAAAAGCCATGAAGCTATTTGCCACTTCGATATTGAGCCTTGCGATCATCGCCTCCCCGGTCGCGGCTCAACAGGAAAATAAGTCCGCTACCCAGACGACCACCCAGTCGACCCACACGACGACGACCAAGCACGTCCATGCGACCAACGTGCCGATGCACCACCACCATATGAGCAAGCATCACATGGCAAAGCACCACGCGATGCATTGCGGCTGCCCGTCCACGCACATGAAAGCTCATCACAAGGTGACGCACGAGAAAAAGACCACCACCACCACGACGACCAAGAGCTAAGGAACGTCGACGGCCCTTTAGCAATGCTGGGGCCGTCGTTTGCATCGGGAGCCGTGCCGAGCATTGGTTCGGCACGGCTTGCGTTTTAGTCGAATATCTGGCCCTCCCCGAACCGGCTCGCTTTGGCATCTGGATGTGAATTGCGCGGCTTACTTGCGCTCGCGCGCCTTCTCGCCGTTTCCCCGGAAAACCGGATCACCATTGTTTGACAGCAGTGCTGCCACCCATCTCGTGTTTGGCAGCTGGCTGAACACCATCATCGACATCAACGTCATCGGCACTGCCAGGAATGCACCGGGTAGTCCCCAGAGCCAGCTCCAGAAGGCAAGCGACAGCAGCGTCGCGACGGGATCGATATTCTGCGTATGCGCCTGCAGTCGCGGATAAACCAAGTTGCCGACGATCGTCGCCACGACCTGGATCGTGACGAATATCGTGATCGCCTGCCAAACCGTCGAGAACTGGACCAACGCAAAGAGGCTGGGCGCGATGGAGCCGATCGTTACCCCGATGTTGGGGATGAAGGTCAGCAAGAAGAAGATCACCGCCCAGAACAGGACATTGTTGAGGCCGACGACAAGCATGACGGCGGTCGCCGAGACCGTCAGGATTATCCCGGTGAAGGTCTGGACCCACAGGTAGGTTTCGATGTCGGCAGCGACACGGCCGCCGGTTGTCCTGATCTTGGCCGCGCGGGAGGACGAACCGGCCGCCTTGTCGATCTTCGCGGCGATACGCTCGCGTCCGGCGAGC
>DATIQO010000225.1:0-6875 GCA_035470745.1 Sphingomicrobium sp.
CGTGCTTTCGATCATGGATGCGGCCATGAAGCATCTGGTGCTGACGATCGGCGTCATTGCCGTCAGCATGTGGCGCGCTGTTGCAAATTTGGTCCTGAGCTCAGGGCTCTACCTGCGGCGCCGGCGCAACTGGCCGAAGCGGCGGACGCTCTGGATCCACGTCAGCCGCAGTATCGTCGTAACCTTGATGTCCGTGCTCTTCTTCTGGGGCATCGGCCGGGTTCCGCTTGCGCAGGCGATCGCGCTTACCTTTATCGCTCCGCTCATCGCGATGCTCCTCGCACCCCTGTTCCTGAAGGAACGCCTCGCCGGCCGCTCGATCGCCGGGGCGATCGTGGCTTTCGCCGGCGTGCTCGTCATCGTCCTTGGGCAAGCCCGGGCGAACGTCGGCGGACAGGTCCTGCTCGGAGTTGCAGCGATCCTGGGCTCGGCAATCTGTTATTCCGGCAACATCTTGATGATGCGGTGGCAGGCGCTCGCCGCAAAGCCGCTCGAGATCAATTTCTTCCAGTCGGTCGTGGTAATGCTGCTCTGGGTCGCGGCAATACCCCTGGTCGGTGTCCCGAGTTGGCCTCATGGGCAGATCAGCTGGGTTGTCATATCGTCGATCTTGTCGACGAGCGGCAGCCTCCTGTTCGCCTGGGCCTATGCGCGAGGCGAAGCGAGCTATCTCGCGGTGACCGAATATAGCGCCTTCATCTGGGCCTCCATTCTTGGCTGGATCGTGTTTAGCGAACGGGTGTCGCTCTATACGCTGGCTGGGGCAGTGCTGATCGTGGGCGGCTGCCTCGTCGCGGCCCGCCGCAAGAATCCGCCGCTGCCGGAGATCGACGTTGCGGCCTAGCCGGCGCTTCCAAGCACGTTGATCGTGAACGCCAGCACGCCGATGTTGAACCCGAAAGCGGCGAGGCAGTGGACTGTCACGATCCTGCGCATGCGCGTCTCGGTGACGGTGACGTCGGACGTGGCGAACGCCATTCCGCAGGTGAACGAGAAATAGACGAAGTCCCAATAGACGGGATGCGCGGTACGCGGGAATTCAAGACCGACGCAGCCGATGTCCGGATGCATGTAGACGAGATGCGCATAGTGGAGCGCGTAGACCGTGTTGCTGAACAGCCAGGCGAGCACCAGCGTCGCAATGATGAGGATCTTCGTGAAGGGCTCGGGCGTGCGTCCGACAGCCTCTGCAGCGATCGCAACGAGAAGCACGGACATGACGATGCCGGTGATGATCAGCAGCCAGTGGCGATTCGCATCGTTTTGCGCGGCATGCTCGCGAATGACACGCGCCTCGCGCGTTCCCAGCAGCGGAACGCACGACGTCAGAAATACGAGAGCGGCAATATCGAAACCGCCAAGAGCGCCGAGAGCCCAATTGCCAAGCAGCGCCCTTGTAAAAAGCACGCCTGCGACAAGCACTGCGACGAACGCGAGGAAACGCGGCGGTGCGATCCTGTTGCCGATCGTAACTTGCTTGGCCATGAAGCTCGTGCGTAGCGAAACCGCTGCCATCGTCCAGTTAAAGGTGAGAAAGCGGATATGCCCTGGCTATGGCTGATTGTGGGTGGCTTGTTCGAGGTCGGCTTCACGACCTCGCTGCGCTTCGTCGACGGCTTTCGAAGCCTGACCTGGACCATTGCATTCCTTTGCTCTGTCGCCGTGAGCATGGTGCTGCTCGAGGTCGCGTCTCGTTCGATCCCGATGGGCACCGCCTACGCGGTGTGGGGCGGCATCGGCGCGGTCGGCACCGTCATCGTCGGCATCCTCTGGTTCCATGAGCCGGCGAGCACGATGCGCCTCATCCTCATCCTTGCGATCGTAGCTGCGATTGCGGCTCTGAGGCTGACCGCATGACCGCGCTGCGGCCGATCTTGGCTTATGCAATCCTCCTTGGAATTGCGGGTCCGGCAATTGCGCAGGCAAAACCCCCGGCTCCCTTCGTCCTGAGGCAAGTGGCCGCGGGCGTTTATGCCGCCATTGACGGGCCGCAGCACAAGGCTGGCTCGAATGCGGGCTTCATTATCGGCGATGACGGCGTGCTCGTGATCGACGCTTTCTTCACCCCGGCCGCGGCAACGGCTCTCGTCGAAGAGATCCACCGGATCACGCCCGAGCCAATCCGCTACGTTGTAAATACGCACTATCACGTCGATCATACCGGCGGCGACCAGGTGCTGCGCAATGCAGGCGCGATCATCATCGCCCACCGGAATGTCCGCGGCTGGATACGATCCAACAACCTGAACTTGCTCGGCGAGGGTCTCACGAGCGAGCTGAGGACGCAGATCGAAACCCTGCCGTTACCGGACCTGGTGACCGACAAGGACATCACGGTCTGGCTTGGGGCACGAAAGGTCGTCGTCCGGAGCGTGCTTGGCCATACCGGCGGCGATCTCGTGGTCTACGTGCCCGACGCCAAGGTCCTGTTCACCGGCGACATGTTGTGGCGCAAGATCCCGCCCAACCTGATCGATGGATCGGTCAAGGAGTGGACGGCAACCAACGAAGACTTCGAACATATGACAGATGCCGCCAACATCGCATTCGTGCCGGGTCATGGAGATGTTGCGACCCTCAGAGATGTCGAGGACTTCCGCTCCTATCTCGTCGATCTGAGGCGCCTCGTCGGCGATGGACGAAAGGCCGGTCTGAAGGGCGAGGCACTCGCGAAGGACGTCACTCCCAAGCTAAGGGCGCTTCATCCCGACTGGACGATCAGCGATCGCGGCGCCTCGTTCGAGATACGCTATATGGACGAGGAGCTCGCTGGAACGAAACGGCGCCCGGTCCCCGCAGCACAATGAACGCTCAGCGCGGCGCGGGATCGAGGTAGGGAGCGACCTTTGGATCGTCGCCTTCGATCGAATGGTAGAATTGCGGCGACGCAAAGGGCCCGCGCGCCTGCTCATAGGCAAAGCCGAGGTTGAGCAGCAATTGCTCCGACCATTTGGGACCCATGAAGCTAAGCCCGACCGGCAATCCTCTCACAAGACCCATGGGAACGGTGAGATGCGGATAACCGGCAACTGCAGCGAGGCTGCCGGCTCCCCCGCCCGAGAAAGAATCGCCGTTAACGGCATCGATCTTCCATGCCGGCCCGGCGGTCGGGCCGACTAATGCGACGACCGCATATTGTTTCAAGAGGCGGTCGATCCCGTTCGGGCCCGCGGCAGTAAAGCTCAGCTGGCGCGCCTTCTTGTACGCGGGATCGGCAAGCCCCTTCGTCTTCGCGGCCTGCTCGAACTGCTCCTGGCCGAACAACGTCATTTCCTGTTGCGCGTGAGCCTTGTCGAACGCGATCAGGTCGGCGAGCGTTCGGGAGCCGATCGGCGCCGGGCTGCTCTTCAGATATTTGGCCATATCGGCCTTGAGCTCGGTGTTGAGGACGAGATTCTCATTCTTGCCGATCACGCGATCGTCGAATTTCTTGATCTCGACGAGCGTCGCGCCCTGGGCACGAAGAATGGCAAGCGCGGTCTCGAAGGCCGGGTCGAGCTGCGACGTCGACGCAAAGCGCATCACGCCGATCCGCTTTCCCCTGAGGGCGCCCGGATCGAGATGCGCCAAATAATCCGTCTTGTGCCTGTCCGCTTCCGCGGTAGCCGGATCGGCGGGGTCGGTTCCTGCGATGACCGTCAGCAATGCTGCGGCGTCGCGGACATCGCTCGTCATTGGACCCGCGGTGTCCTGGCTGTGGCTGATCGGGACAATGAAGGTGCGGCTTACGAGTCCGACCGTCGGTTTGAGCCCGACGATTCCGTTGATCGAGGCGGGGCAGGTAACCGACCCGTCGGTTTCCGTCCCGATCGCAAACCGAACGATGCCAGCCGCGACGGCAGCACCGCTGCCGCTGGAGCTGCCGCAGGGATCGCGATCGAGTGCCCAGGGATTATGCGTCTGTCCGCCGACCGCGCTCCAGCCGGAGATCGAATGCGTCGAACGGATGTTTGCCCATTCGCTGAGGTTGGTCTTGCCGAGAATAACTGCGCCCGCGGCACGCAGCCGAGCAACAAGGGGTGCGTCGCGATTGGTCACATTGTTCGCAAGCGCGAGGCTGCCCGCGGTCGTGGGCAATGACCCGGCGCTCTCGATATTGTCCTTCAGCAAGACCGGTTGTCCGGCGAGCGGCCCACGTGGTTTGCCAGCATCGACCGCCCGGGCTTGATCGAGCGCGGTCGGATCTACGGCAATGACCGCGTGCAGCGCGGGATTGGTGGCCGCAATTCGATTGAGCGCGCTTTGGACATTGACTTCGGCCGGCCCGGCCGGTTGCGCCTGGACCGAGGCCGCAAGCGCGAGAGCTGGGATTCCCGAGAAACCGACGATCCACCTGCGCATCCAATCCCCTCCCATGTCGCCTCAGCGCGGCGCCAGCAGTGCGTCGAGCGTTCCCGGAGTTTTCCCGGTCTTCTCCAACCGCGGATAGCGCAGGCCGCCGTGCCAATCGAGAGCGACCGTGCGGTAGACGTCGCCGTCGTGGACCAGGAGCTGGGGCGCCGGCCCACCGCTCGCCGCGGACTTGATCGCCTGCTTGATCGCGTCGGCATCGAAATTGCGGCCGTTCACTGCAAGGACCTGCGAGCCGATGGTCAGTCCGGCGTTGAAGGCCGCGCTGTCCCACAGGACGCTGCTGATCTTTCCGTCACTGCCGAGAGTGAAACCGCCCGAATAGGTCAGGTCGATGGACTTGCGATGCTTCTCGGCGCTCTTGATCCAGTTCGTCGGTTGGTCCGTGAAGACGAGCTTGTACCCACCCTCGTTGATGCCCTCCAACGGCGCCTGCGGCGCAATCGCATAGACGCGGCGCTGCAGATACGCGCGCCAGTCAAAGGGCTGAATCCGGTTGAGCGTGTCCACGACATCGTCGAAATTATAGGTCAGCTCGCCCCAGTCCCGGTCCCGAACTCCAAAAAAGGCCTTGGCGAAGTCGTCGATCGAGCGCTTGCCCCCCGATTGCTGGCGGATGATCCGGTCGACGTCGATCCAGATCAGCTGCCCCTCACTGTAATAATCCTCGCTTCGCTGCCAGCTGCGGTAAGGCTGCGGAGAGCGCTGGGCGATGATGGGATCATTGGTCGTATCGACTAGGGGACGCCAGGCGCGGCCCGGGGTGCCGGTGCTGTAGGCTGCAGCAGTCGCTGCGATCGCGTCGAGCGTGTCCTGCTTCGAGAGCATGCCCGAGCGCGCACCGAGGACATAGCCCCAGAACTGCGTTCCACCCTCGTAAACCCACAGCAGATCGTCCTGCATCGGTGTCCGGAAATCCGGTGTCCAAAGGTCGCCGGCGCGGCGGAACTTGCCATCCCAGCTGTGGCTGAACTCATGTGGGAGGAGGTTGCGCGCGTTCAGCGCGTTGTCCCAGTCGGTGAAATAGCCTCGATCCGTGCCGTCTTCCGAGCTGCGATGGTGCTCGAGGCCCTCGCCGCCGAGATAGTCCGAGATGGTCAGCAGGAAGTCATAATGATCGTAATGCTGGGACCCGAACGCCTTGACCGCTTGCTCGACCAGTCGCCGATGCGCGGCGATCTGCTCCGGCTTGGCGGCGAGTTCCTGATCGTTGTCGGCAATGACGTCGAGAGTGACATCCGGGCTGAGGGGAAAAGCGCGATAATGAGCGCCGGCGATCAGCGGAGAATCCATCAGAATTTCGTAGCTGGTCGCGGGATAATCGACCCGGTTTGCCTGTTGGCGGAGAGGTCGGAGCGCTGCCGCGACGTGCCAGCCTGATGGAACGATGACCGAGGCCTCCACGGGGATATCGCGGACAAAATAGCCTGCCGGATACATCGAGTTCGATATCCACTCGATGCTGGCGAGATCGGGGGTTGCGACGACCCGGCCCTGATTACCGGCGGTCGGCGAGAGATATTGGAAATCGATGTCGATCGCGCTCACGCCCTCGGGCACGGCGATGTGGAATGCATAGACGTCAAGATTATCGCGGACCCACTTCAGATCCTTGCCATTCGCGGTCGCGCGAAAGCCCGCGACCTTGTTGATTTGCCCGGATGGCGAATGGGTGCCGGGGAGCCACTTGGGATAAAGCATCACGAAATCGCCGGCGGCCGCGACCGGAACATGCTCGTGAACCCTGAAGATCGCGCGCGTGACATCGGTTGCGTCGACGGTCAGCTGGAGCGTTCCTGGATAGGCGATATCGCGAGGAGCCGGGATCGTGTCGACCTTTGGCGTTGCGCCCGGCTTGCTGTTCTGAGGCGGAACCATCTGCGCCCCGGCTGCCGTGGCAAGGGTCGATGACAATAGAATGGAAAGCGCGGCTCGGCGCATCAACAACTCCCGTGGACTGGCTACTGACTACTAACTAAAGTCAGCACTAACGAAGTTTGAACCGCGCGCGCAACGCCGCCCACTCATTTGCAGACTGCAGTTGGCACTTCGTCGAAGTTCACCGCGTTGTCAGCGGTCGTTCAGTTCGTCACAGCAACGGAGCCGCGATGACATTCCGTTGGAAGCTGCTTGGCAGCGCCGCATTGATTTCGCTCGGTTCGGCCGCTCTTGCCCAACAAGGGCAGACAACGCCGCAACAGCCTTCGCCGGCGACGGCTACGACACAACCGACCGCAGCCGGCCCGGCGACGAGCCCGCCATCGCCCCCGGCTGATACCAGCGCAGCGCAGGCGACTGACGAAGACTATGGCGATGAAGCGCCGATCGTCATCCAGGGATCGCGCGCGCGCGGCTCGGTCGTCGGCGACATCCCGCCCCAGAATATACTCGATTCGCGCGACGTCCGCGCGACTGGCGCAACCAGCATCAGCGATCTTCTCGATGCGCTCGCGCCGCAAATCGGGAGCGCGCAGGGCCGTGGCGGCGAGCAACCGGTACTGCTCCTCAACGGGCAGCGGATTTCG
>DATIQO010000226.1:0-5289 GCA_035470745.1 Sphingomicrobium sp.
ATTGGCACTTGCTGCGCGCGCCGAAATCAACTTTTGAGCGCCGTCATGCCGAGCGTTTTGCGTTGGCGGTTCGAGCCAAGTCGCAAATGCTGCAAGCAGCGATCGCGGACGGTCGTGCGACGACCCGATCACGGTTCGCCAAAATAATTTTGCGGGCCGCTTTGCGCGAGCGTCTGGCGCAGCGCCATTGCTCGCGGCGTGTTGATTGGAAGGCAAACGGATCGACTTCCAGCATAGGGCATGGCGCGAGGGCGGATGCCGAGCCCCGCGGCAAGGACGAGGCTGCGCCGGAAATTGATCCGCGCGAGCCAGCTGTCGAGCCTTGCCTCGGTCAGCGCCATCGTCAGCGGCACGACCGCGTCTGCGGGAACGCGATCGAGCTGTTCCAAGGCGCGAAGGTGCGCCCACGTGGTCTGCTCCTCCATCTCGACCTGCTGCAAGAGCGCGAGATTGTGGTAGATGACACCGTAGCTCGCGAGCTCTGAAGGCGAGAGCAAGGTTGCACGGCCAGCACCTGCGGCGGCGCTCCATTTGGCATCGATCATCGGCCAAACCTGCGGGCGTCCGATCCAGCTTGGCCGCCGATAGCCGGCTTGCTGGCTGCGCGCGATCAGTGCGGCCACTTCGTCGAGGCGACGCTCAATGCAGACGTTTGTCGCGTCCCGGCTGGCGAGCTCGGAGAGGTTCTCGGTGATCTCGGCACGGATGTTGTCGCGCGCCTCGCGGGCCGCCGAACGATCGCGCAAGTCCGATAAGAGTTGCTCGGCACCGAGTGCGATGAGCACGCCGAGCACGATGATTCCAACTTCATGGAGAAACTCGCGCCAGCCGTGCAGAGGCTTTGGAAGGTGAACGTGCATTCTTCGCCCTCGCAAGCGATGTTACGCCTGCCCGACTAGAATGCCATGTCTGCAACTGGCGGAAAACCGGCCACCGATGGGCAGTCAAAATCGCGTCATGAGATAACAAAGGCAGTCCTGCCTCACGATCAGGGGATCGAGCGTGAACATCGCGGGGACGACCGTCCGGCGCAGCCTCAACCTGCCTTCGCCGCGTTCAAAAAAGCTCTCAGCCACATCATTTCCCGCCTCATCGATCATCTCGAGCGGCATCGGGTGTGAGGTCTCTCCCAAGACGATTCCCGGCTTCAGCTCTCTGAAATTCTTATCATCGAGCGCCGGATCTAGGCGCAGCTCGGAGTCTCCTTCTCCAAAGCAAAAGCTTACATCCTTCCTCACCCGCACCACGCCGAGCGTGTGAAAGAGATCTATCCCGCCGTCGCTGCTCGATAGCTCGGGAAGTGCGTCGAGCTTTAGCACTGCCTCCACGAGGCGGGCTGCTGCTTCTGCATTTGCCGCTTCGCCGGGCCGGCCGCATTCCGCCGTCATTGCTGGAATGAGCCCCGAGAGCGAGGCCGTTTGCGTGCCTCGAACGCCACGGAAGACCACGACGTGCCGAGAAAACAAGGCAGCGAGGCCAAGGGTCGAAGGATGAAGATTGCAGATG
This sequence comes from Sphingomicrobium sp., assembly GCA_035470745.1. Classification (GTDB taxonomy): domain Bacteria; phylum Pseudomonadota; class Alphaproteobacteria; order Sphingomonadales; family Sphingomonadaceae; genus Sphingomicrobium. Next base: position 1,507 of record DATIQO010000226.1, read on the forward strand.
ACCCCGTAATGCGGGTTTCTCCCCGTATTATTATGGAGGTCGATGGCAGCGAAGGCGCGGCGCTCGATTACTCGCGTATGCACTGCGGCCATGATCCGTCCCTCCGCCGCATCGCCATGGTCGGGCGTTCCCGGCCAGACGCGGTTGTAATCCGGCTGGCTCTCCAGCCTGCGGAGGCCGAAGCGCGCCGCATCGACATTGCCGATGAGGAGCATCAGCGAGCGTGGGATGGGACGGCGGTGATAGTCGCGCAAGACGCGCTGGACCGCGCCAAGACCTGAATCCTCGTTTCCGTGCTGAAGGATCGAGACAAACAGCGGGGGCTTGCTGTTCCCCTCCAGTTCGATGAGGGTTGGCCCGCTCAGCAGCAGGTGCAGGTCGCGCGCGCCACAATCGAGAATGCCATCGGGAAGTGCGTTGAGGATCTCGAGCCCAGTTGCCGTCTGGCTGCCGGTTACAACGGCCATTCGTGTACCGGTCTTCCCGTCCTCTGGTTCTCGACATAGGCGGCCGTGAGCTTGTGAAGGTCGCCGTGGTGCTGGAAATGGGCAAGTTGCCACTCCGCGCCATTGCGGCCCGAACCCAGCCGGCACGAGATGATATCGAGATAATGGTCGATGAGATCCTCGTCCACGCCCTGCGCCGCCAGCCCCGCGGCGGCCAGCGGGACGAGTTCAGTCAGCACGTCGCGAATGGGACGCTTGCCTGACCCGCCGAGCCAGTGGATCTCGGCGTCGAGGCCGCGCCGTGCGGCTTCGTAGAAATTCGCCCGTGCAAGAGCAAAGGGGAGTGCTCGTTCGGCATTGTCGAGCTCGCGTGCGATCATGTCGACGGCGCCAAAATAAAGTGCGGCATTGGCCATCATGTCGACCACGCTTGGGCCCGCAGGGAGAACACGCTGCTCAATGCGAACATGAGCGGTACCATCCGGATCGAAACCGACGATCGGCCTGACCCAACGCCAGATCGTGCCGTTCTGGAGACGCACGCAAGAGTAGCATCGGACGGGATCTCCAGCCTCGACCGGGAGCATTACCGGATAAGCTCTCAGATTCTCTTCAAACAGTTCGGTTATGTCGTCTCCGGCATAGGCTGACCCCAAGGTCACGCGTTGCGGCTCGCTGGTCTGCTCGAGCGATTGCTCGAAAATAGCGATGCGCGTTTCCTTCCACAGTGCCTGGGCAAAGAGGAAGGGCGAATTGGCGGCGATGGCAATGAGCGGCGCGCTCAAGACGATCGACGCATTGTAGGTGCGCGACAATATTGCCCTTGGCACTTGAAGATGAAGCTGAAATGAGGTTGCCGCCGCTTCCAGCATGACGTCCTTGAAGCAGGCGAGGAAGTGGGGCGCGCCCGCCAAGGCCCCATCAATGTCGATGGTCAGTGGTTTGCCGCCTCTAAGGCGCATCGCTTCGCGGTTCAGCGCAGCATAGCGATGAGAAGGGGTCATGGCTTGGGGGCAAAGATCCTGCTGGCGAAGCGTCGGCAAGGTGCCGATGGCGATCACCGTGTCGACATCTTCATGCGCGTTGCTGGCGCAGCGCCGCATGGTGGTCGAAAGGTGCGCATGCATGCGCCGCAAGCCGCTTCCCTCGATGCGTTCGACTGGGGCGTTAATCTCGATATTGAAGCGCGACAATTCGGCGACCACGGACGGGTCGCCAAGGCGCTCGAGAAACGGCTGGTTGTGCGGGGCCGGGAAGAAATTGTGGTCGATCAGCCAGACTTCGAGTTCCGCGCCGATCAGCGGGCCCGAATTCGAGCAGTGACCGGCATGAAAGCTCTGTCGCAGCGACTGGGTTTCTATCTCCAGCCGCTTTTGGAAGCGGCAAAAAGCGTCTTCGGAAAATCCGTGAGGCCTGATTTCCTGACCCATTTTCGTCAGTCCGCGCGGAGGTCAAGGCGAGGGCCGGGCAAGGCGCAAGACGGGACGGAGCCGCGCACGATGATCACCGCTTAAGAATTCGCGCAACTCAGTCTTGGCAAACAGTGCTGCTGCCTGCCCGCCCAGGCGATTTGCGGCGCCGCTTCGACCAACATCGACCGCAAGCTTCTGGAATTCGTCCGCCTGTCGGCGACGCTCCTCAGGTGCCAGTGGAAGCCATTCGGGACGCATCGCCCAAGTGTGATGCGGAGCTCTCGCCTCAGCGATACGTAAAGCTACTCACCCTCCTGCAGCGTGTCGGCAAATTCCTGCAGGCGATCAGTCCTCTCCGTCATGGTCCATATGGATGAGTTCCAGAGGGAATAGATCCAACGTCTGGCAGAGCAGGATGGCGGAAGGCAGACGCTAGTCTGCCGCGCCTTTCCGTAACATCGCGCCCGCCGAAGCTCGGCTGCTTTGGTAGAGCGCCGCTGCAATGTCCCCGGTGCGGGCGAAGGCGCGTCCCCGAAGCCAAGCCTCGACCAGGGCAAGCTGCGCCTCGGCAATGTGGATTGCGATCAGTCGGCTTGGCAGCAGCAATTCGGCGCGAGGGCGGTCATGAAGATTGGCTTCGATCATTTCGCTTAGCGAAAGCGCGATGATACGGCGCGACATGCCGGAAAAGATCGCATCCGCAAGCCGGCGATTCTCCCAGAAGTGAGCGAGCACATCGGTGAGGCTGACAGGCTCCGCTTCGACAGAGACGCAGCGCGCCAGCACCGTGAAGAACTGCTCCATGGACGCGCGCAAAACGTCCTCCTTGCTGCCGAAATGTTCGTAGAATGTCGACCGGGCGATTCCAGCGTGCGCGACCATCGCCTGAACGGATAAATTCTCGAATCCATCGCGGAAGATGAGCTCCGCGAACGCTCGAAGGATCGAGGCCCGGGTTCGTGCGCCGCGGCTTTCGATCGCAAGGTTCATGCTTTCGCCTGTCGGACAAATGCGCGCGAATGTCCGCCTGGACAGCAGTTCGTCGAAGCACCCGTTCCCGACTGCAATGCCGCGCCGTAGCCGCGGGACTGTGGTTCAACCGAGCGGGAAGAAAATGCGATGATCAAGAAACTGTTACTCCTTGGCGCAGCGGCATCGCTGGTCGCGCCTTCCATGGCCAGTGCGCACTCGCTTGCGCAAACGCATTTTCTGGAGACCGCGAAGCCTTATGCGCCGTATGAGTTCCTGATCGGCGATTGGTACAGCAAGCTGCCCGGCCAGAACATGATTATCCACCAGCAATTCAAGTGGGGCCCGGACAACTCGTACATCATCTACGCGAGCTATCTCGTCCCGCATGGCAAGCCCGAACAGCTCCACTTCGAGGGAATGATGGTGTGGAATGGCAAGTCCAAGGGGCTCGATTTCCTTTTCGCCGTCCAGCCGGGAAGTGGTGCCGAGGAGAAGGGAACGGTTGTGGCGGGTTCCGACGGGAGCATCATCCGCGATGCCCAAATGACGGACGATGACGGCGACCTCGACGTGTTCCGTCAGATTTTTCGAAAACTACCCGGCGGTAAGGTGCTGACAAGCGTGATGGAGCACACCGCCAAGGGATGGGAACTGAGCGCGCCAGGCGAAATCGTGATGGAAAGGACCAGCCCAACGCCAGGCTAAGGCAAACGCAAGAGGCGCGGTGCTGGAGCTGACGCCTTGTTTAGCCGCCGCCAGCTGCGGGTCTTGGCTAATATAACGCAATTGTATGTGCACCGCGGTCGCGTGACACGCAGTAATACGAATGTCGAGTTCCCGACATTGGTATTACTGATAGCGTTAACAGTGATGCTGTAGTGCAACGATAAGACAGAATAATAGATATTCTTGGCCGTGGGCCGCGATTTCATTTGCCCGTTTCGTGCCCGTCA
>DATIQO010000227.1:0-3860 GCA_035470745.1 Sphingomicrobium sp.
TGGCCCGGTCAACCCGGATCTGTTCCGCTCTCCGATAGCCGCGAGCAAAGAAGGCTGGCGCCAGGTTGTGATCGGCGGCGCGCTATCGAACAATGGAATGATCAGCTTTAAGCGCTGGCTCAGCGCCGAGCATGCTGAGAATATCCGCGCTTATGTGCTCGGGGAGGCCCAGAAGAATTCCGCGAACAAGCATTGATCTCACGCCCCGCGCCGGCGGAGTCTCAAGCAGCGCCGTGGCCCTGTCGGAGCAAATGCACCGACTGGTAAGGATCTGAGGACAGGGCGGGGCACCCAGCCGCGTGGAACAGACTGGGTTGCACGGCTACGTGGTGGCGCCAGCGGTCTTACTTACAATCAGTAGGGCGCGGCAGAGCGCGAGGAGGCCGCCATGGTCTTTGCGCTGGACCGAAGCCCGGTGTGCAGGCTTACCGGATGCGAATGTGAGAGTGCGCTAGGACCGTGACTGACGTCGCGAATTCGCACTTGGTGCGTGACACGAGCAACGAGCTCTAGAAGATGGCAGCTCAGTAAGCGCCCACCGTTTCCGAAAGAACGTGAAACCGCCAAGGAGTTAATCTGGTTCTAGATATTGGTTCGTCTTGGGGTGTACTAGTTCGCGGAGAGCCAGCGATATTCTTATGTCGCAAATTATGGCTAAGCAGAAAAGCCGAGTAATTCACGTTTCTAAACAACTTTATTTGGCAGCCTCCCTCTCCGCCAACTAGTCTTTGTTATCACAAACTTAGTTGCAGACGAGCGCCAGCAGCGTCCTGATCACGTAATACGCAAACGGCACCCCGAGGAGGACCGCCAGCACGACAAACTCAAGCTCTGTCCCATCGGGCGGCGCATAGGTGGATCTTGGTGCTGCGCGGTGATGTAGGAAAGTGAAATTCGCCGCTCGCTGCTTTGTGAGTACTCACTTTCGGCTTTGCCCACCCGCCCAGTACGCGGGTAAGGCGCCGTCCACATTCTTGAAACGGACCGCAATTCGATTGCATTTTGGAGCCGGCATGCGCACCCTCGCACCAGCCGCCGAGTCCTCCCGGGCGGTATTTTCAGGAGAGGATCCACATGCGCTTCCCTGTCTCTCTTATGGCCGCCTTTGCCATTATCGCCCTGCCCGCAGCCGCCTCGGCCGCGACCCAATGCAAGGACGCCAAGGGCAAGTTCATTAAATGCCCACCGGCGGCGACGGCCGCAGCCAAGCCGGCCACAACTACTAAGTCCAAGGTCACGACGACCAAGGCGACTACGACAACGAAGGCATCAGCAGCTCCCTGCAAGGATGCCAAAGGCAAGTTTATCAAATGCCCGCCGACGGCCACAGCGAAGCCGACCACGACGACTACGACCAAGGCCACGACGACGAAGGCCACAAAGCCTGCGAAGTCGTCCGGTAAACTGACCGGCAGGTGCCGTGATGCGAAGGGCCGCTTTGCCAAGTGCGGCACACCTGGCACCCATCCTGCGTAACTGTGCAATGAACCCAGGCCCCGCTCGCGAGGGCGGGGCCAGTTTCAGGAGAGCGTGATGGGCATTTTTGACTCAATCCTTGGCGCGGTTGGCGGCACCGACATCGAGAACCTAGCAGCCAAGGTCGGCATTGACCCTGCGATGGCAGAGAAGGCAGTCGCGGCGTTGGGGGCAGCGCATGCGCAGGCGGGAGACACGGTCGAGACCGCAGCAGCCCAGACCGGTTTGGATACTTCTGTCATGTCCCAAATCGTGGAGCACATCGGGGGGGAAGCCTCGCTGGGTAAATACTCTCAGATCGTTCAGGATCACCCTCAAATCATGTCGGGGATTACATCCGCGCTCGACCGCGACGGTGACGGAAATCCCGTCAACGACGTCCTGGGAATGGCCAAGGGCCTGTTCGGCTCGAAGCCGTAACCCTGGCGCTACGCAAGCGCCCATCAGGCTGGCAGCCGATGGCGGGTTCTCGAGCCAGCGGAGACCGGCAGCGGACGGTCCGCTTTCGGCCGCTGGCAGAATGAACACGCGTCGCCCTGGGGAACGCTGGACTGGGCGATCGCTTAGCGGACTCGTGACCGTCTCGATCGCCGCCGCGTGCGGCCTGGTTATCGCGCTGCGTCTGCGACAAGCGGGCTCGCCGATGACCTTCGACGAATATGCCTCGATATACTTCTCGCGTCACAATTTCAGCGAGCTGTGGGGCTGGTGGATGCTGCGGGAAACCAACCCCCCGCTGTTCTACTCTGTGCTCAAGCTCTGGCGCATGGCGGTGCCCGAAAGCGAAGCCGCACTCCGGGCGTTGCCGCTGGTCATATCTCTTGCCCAGATCGGTCTGGTCGCCTGGTTCGCCGCCAGAACCTACGGCAGGCTCGCGGTGCTGCTCTGCCTGATCCTGTTCGCGCTGTCCCCGTCGGACATCTTCGTGTCCGACTACATTCGCGGCTACGGGCTCGCCAAACTTGCTGTGACGATCTCGTTCCTGGGCTTGGTTGCCGAGCTTCGCGGCATCCCCAGCGGCGGCCGCGGCTGGATCGCCTACGCGGCTGGGTCCGTCGTCGCCATCTACTGCCACACGACGATGCTGGCCTGGCCGGTGATCGCGACCGGAGCCGTCCTGTTCGACGCGGCGATCGGGAGCGGCATCGACCGAGCGCGCGTCTATCGTTTGCTTGTCGCCGATTTCGTCATCGTCATTCTCTCTGCCTGGGTGGTGACCCTGGCGGTCATCCAGCTCAGCAAACGCGCGGCCAACATTTCGTGGATCGAGCCGCTCTCACTCGCCGATTACGGCTCGAGCCTCAATCTGCAACTCCTCCTGGATGGTACTGCGAGCTCGGCAGCCATGGCGCTTTTGCTGGTCGTCGGGATCCTCCGCACATGGGGCGAGCAGGTCACGCGCCTGGCGTTGTTCATCGTTCTGTTGGCGATCGTGCTCTTCAAAGCCGCCGACCTCGTCCATCCAGTGGTCTCCGACTACACCCTGCACTGGTGTGCCATCTTTACGACGCTGATGGCATCGGCATCGCTTGCAGAGCGCAACGCCGCGTCTTGGTCCACCAGGCGCGCGCTCAAGCTATCCGCGCCGATCGTCGCGATCGTAGCCATCCTGGCGATAGGGTTGTACGAGCTATTCGAGGATGTGTGGATCCCGCAGCCGCAAGACTTTCGTTACACTATCCGGACCGTGGCCCGCGCTCCAAATGCTGTTCTTCTTGTCTCACATGAATCGATGGGCGTGGTCGTCCAGCAGGCGTGCATGATCGAGTTCCATCGACCGAGCTGCCCATTTCGACTGATCGTTATGGCGAACCCCGCGCAGAGCGACAGCTGGGCGTTTGGCGGATATCGCGGCCCCATCACGGCCGTGCGCGCCGTACCCGCTGCCTCGGCGGCAGCGCAAACGGTCTATGCCTTCAGCCGGTATGTCTACACGCCGCTTGACCAGCTGGGCCTCGACCCTGGCGACTATAGGGAAGTGCAATGGGATGACGGCGAGCTCATCGGTCCGATCCCTCCTGAGGACTTCATCTCCGCAAACCACTAGCCTGCCGGGGCGCTCCTGAACGTGGACACTCCGCTGGCCGACGGTCGCCTCGAGCGCGCGAGATTCAAGGCTCTGAGAATGAACTGAATTCTCGCGTGAGCGGTGTTTTGGGTGCGCATTCCGCGGCGAACCTCCTGCCTACCCCTTAGCAATTTGTGCGGGCGTTAGGAACTCTACGCTGGATATACAGTCTTTGGATTAGCCGTTTTTCACGTCCGACCACGGAGTTTCCACTGGATCGCAGGTCAGTATTGCTGGGGCTGGCGTGTTTCTCCATCCCGTCGAGGGCGATGGCGCGTGTCGGCAGTTTCCGTGAGGGCGTCGTCAGCCTGACTTA
>DATIQO010000228.1:0-1896 GCA_035470745.1 Sphingomicrobium sp.
ATGGGGATCGGGCCGGCGCCGGCGAGCGAGAAGCTAATGACGCGTCTCGGGCTGACGATCGGAGATTTCGACGTCATCGAGCTCAACGAAGCCTTCGCTGCCCAGGCGCTCGCCGTTCTTCGTCGGCTCGGCCTTCCCGACGATGCGAAACAGGTGAACCCCAACGGAGGGGCGATTGCGCTCGGACACCCTCTTGGGATGTCTGGCTCGCGCCTCGCACTGACCGCAACCGAAGAGCTCCAAAGGACCGGCGGCAAGCTTGCGCTTGCAACCATGTGCATCGGGGTTGGCCAGGGAATCGCTCTCGCCCTCGAACGCGTGTAAGATCGCCGGCCATGGCCGGGGTGACTGAAAAGGCGATCGATGAGGCGGCGATCATGGCCGTTCTCGAAAAGATTCCGGATCCCGAGATCCCGGTTCTCTCGATCACCGACCTTGGTATCGTTCGCGGCTTCGCCACCGACCCGGCCCGGGTAAGGATCAGCCCGACCTATACGGGATGTCCCGCAACGGTCGCCATCGAGATGCTGATCCGCGAAGCGCTGGACCATGAAGGCTTCAATCATGTTCATATCGAGCGCGTTCTCTTTCCGCCGTGGACGACCGATTGGATCACGAAGCGCGGCCGGGAGAGGCTGAAGGCCTATGGTATCGCGCCGCCGGACCCGTCCGCGACGGCCGAATGTCCGCTCTGCGGGTCGAGAGATACGGTCGAGGTGAGCCGCTTTGGATCAACTCCCTGCAAGGCTCAGTGGCGCTGCCAATCCTGCCTGGAGCCTTTCGAGCGGTTCAAGTGCCACTGAGCGCGAGAGCGCTCGTCACCACTCCGCGAAGCTGCCGTCCTTGTTGCGGAAGATGGGGTTGCGCCAGCGGTGCCGTTGCTTGTCCGCTTCGCGCACTGCCGCCTCGTCGATGTCAACGCCAAGGCCCGGACCTTCGGGCACCGGCAGGTAACCGTCGACTGGCGTGAGCGCTTCCTTGTTGGAGCAAAAGGTCAAGAGGTCGTGGCCGCCGGTGTTATAGTGGATGCCAAGGCTGATCTCCTGAATCGCGTGATTGGGGGTGCAAGCCGCGATTTGCAGGCATGCGCCAAGCGCGAGCGGTCCCAACGGGCAATGCGGCGCAAGGGCGACATCATAAGCTTCCGCCATCGCCGCGATCTTGCGCACTTCGAGGATTCCGCCAGCGTGGCTCAGGTCGGGCTGGATGATGTCCACTGCGCCCTGCTCGAAAAAGGGCTTGAACTCCCAGCGTCCGTAAAGTCGCTCGCCAAGGGCGATCGGTGTCGAAGTAATCGCGGCGATTTCGCTCAGGGCATCGTGATTTTCCGAAAGAAGCGGCTCCTCGATGAAAAGCAGGCCGAGCGGTTCGAGCGCTTTCGCCAGTTGCTTGGCGAGCGGCCGGTGGACACGCCCGTGGAAATCCAGTCCGACATCCATCCCCTGCGCCTTTGCGGCGGCCACACGGTCGAGCACGGCGTCAAATTGTCTGGGCGTGCCGATCCATTCCATTTCGGCAGTCGCGTTCATCTTCACCGCGTTGAAGCCCTGCTTCCTGCGGTGATCGGCGGCTTCACCGATCTCGTGGGGACGGTCGCCGCCAATCCAGGCGTATGAGCGCACCTTGTCGCGGACCTTGCCGCCGAGCATCTGCCACGCCGGCAGCCCAAGCGCGCGGCCCTTCAGGTCCCACAGCGCCTGCTCGAGGCCCGACAGGGCCGACATCATCACCGCCCCGCCGCGATAGAAGCCGCCGCGATATCCGACCTGCCAGATGTCCTCGATGTTGAATGGATCGGCGCCGATGAAACGGTCGCGATAGGCTTCGAACGCGCCGTTCACCGCCTCGGCCCAGCCTTCCAGGCTTGCTTCGCCCCAGCCTACAGCCCCGTCCTCC
>DATIQO010000229.1:0-2619 GCA_035470745.1 Sphingomicrobium sp.
CTTGACGCCGGCAAAGCCGACGCCGGCGATTTCGATCGCCTGCTCATCGAGCAGCGTCATTCCAGCCTCGCTCAGGATCGCGCACACCTTCTCCGGCTGGCCGCACTCATAGTCGTGATTGCCGAGCACGCCGACGACCGGAATGGAGCAGGACCTGATGTCCCCGGCGAGGATCTCCGCCTCGCTCGTCTTTCCAAAATTGGTCAGATCGCCGCACAGCACAAGCACGTCGGCCACGCCCGAGATTTCGGTGAACAGTTCGCGATAGGGCGCGGTGCTGTTCTCCATCACGTGGAGGTCGCCGATCGCGGCGACCCTGAGCTTTGCGTCAGTCGATGGCATATTGTTCTTCGAGATTTCCAACGGCTTCCGAAAAGCCCCACTGCTCGACATCGATCGAATAATCGCGAGGAGAGAAGATGCGCCCGCGGCAGACTTCCTTGCCGGGCGGCTTCACCATCATCTGGTCATCGAGGCGCTGGAGGAGTTCTACCATAAGCCAGCGCGGCACCCGGTGCCGCTCGCTCGGGTAGACGAAGCGGAAGTTGAGCAGCGCCATCAACAGGACTTCCCAGTAAAGCTCCATGTGCGAAAGAAGCATCTTCCAGTCGACCCGGTCGTGGCACTTGAGGATCATGTGGGCGACGTCGGCTCCGTCGTAGCGATGGTGATCCTGAACAAAGATCTTGGACCAGATGAATTGCGTCGGTGGAACCAGCTTCACCTTGGCGCCGAACAGCTCCGCTTCGGGGGCGTCGACGAACCAGTCGTCCGTGATGTGCGTCGTGACCGTTGGCATGTTGGTGATCACATCGACGAAGAGCTCGCCCCGCGTGATCCGGTTGAGCCAGCGTTCGTCGACCGTTTCGACCGAGAAACCATGGTCGCGGAAGAAGGACAGGATCCGCAGCGCGTCGCCGGCCTTGGCGAAGACGTCGACGTCCTTTGTCGGCCGGTCGATGCCGGTGTAGCTTGCAAGCGCGTAGGTTCCCGAGACGAGAAACGGGATCCTTGACGTCGCCATCAGCTGCAGCACCTCGGAATAGAAGGCCTCTGCCTCGGGCGAGGGCTGGATGAGGAGCCCCTTGGGTTCGTCTGCAACCTGGTGGTTCATGCGGCGGCTCAACGGCAGGCGGGCAACGCCGGTTCCGCTTCGCGGCCACGGAGTTCGCTCGGGAAGACGCAAGCTTGCGCGCAAATGCACTTGGGGGGCAGGTGCCAGACGTTGGCAGGAAGAGCTTCCGCCGAATGTCCTAGATCGGCTCGACCATCGGCACGTAGATTTCCTCGTGGTGCGTCGCCATGCTTCGCACGCGCTCCTCGTAGCGTTCGGCCATTTCGATATGCGCCCGGCGCACGCGCTGGTCCCTCGAGTTCAGCGCCGCGGTTCGCTCTTCCGAAGCGCGCCTTCGGTAGTAGCTAAGATCGCTGGTCACGGCCCACCCCTGGCACGGCCGCGACTCGCCCCGTACGAGTCGCTGATTGGAACTTATCCACAAATGCGGCGAGGTTTGCGAGTGAGCTCGATCGCCTATTTGAGCAACAGGAAATGCTGGGACCGGGATTTGCTGGACGCAACTAGGGATTTTCCCTTAGTTTCGCGCCGCGCCGCATGCCTCATTGATGTTCCTACGCGATGATTTCGGGGCGGCTGACAGGCAGACGGCTTTGGGGGGGTCTATGGCTGAAAATTGCTACCCGGCGGGCCTGCATGACTATGCAAGCGATGCCGAAGAAATGGAGCGGCTCGACGAGGCGCTCGATGAGACGCCGCGCGGCGCTCTCGTGGTTGCCGCCATTGCCGTTGCTCTTCTGATTGTCGGCTGGCTCGGTCTTTATTTCCTGGTCTTCCTCCCGCGCGGAACGGTCGGCTGATGGCCAATCACGAAGACGCCATCCTCAAGTCCGAGCTGCGCTGGGGAATGATCGTCGGCGCGATCGTCGCCGTCATCCTCGGGGCAATCCTCTACGCGGCGCTCGCGATGCACATCAATCCGCCGTCGAACCGCGAATATGTGGATCCCAAGACGCTCCATCTTTCGGCCGAGTTCACCGAGACCAATCTTGGAACCAGGGTCGATCCAAACGGGCAGATCGTCGCGAGGGTGATTGCGACCCAGTTCGAATTCGTGCCGAACTGCATCGTCCTTCCTGCCGAGCGCGACGTGACGCTGCGGTTGACTTCGCCCGACGTGATCCACGGCATCCTCGTCACCGGGACGAACGTCAACACGATGATCCTTCCGGGCTATGTCTCGCAGGTGCATACGCGCTTCACCAAGACCGGTGACCTGCTGATGCCGTGCCACGAATTTTGCGGGCTCGGGCATAGCCAGATGATGGCAACCGTGCGGGTCGTGCCGCCGGAGCAGTTCAATCCAGGACCCGACGGGAGGATTGCCTGTGGCAACCATCGTTGAACCCGCCGCGCCAAGGCGGCGCAAGACGATAGTTGCCGCTTCCGGCCTTGAGACCGAGAGGCTCGTCCTTTCCCATATCTGGGTTGCGATCACCGTCTTCGGGCTCGCCTGCCTTCTCGGCGTCTGGCAGATGTGGGCGCGCAGCCCGCTCAACGCCCCCTACCATAGCGCCGCCAACTATTTCCGGTCGGTGACGATG
>DATIQO010000230.1:0-4819 GCA_035470745.1 Sphingomicrobium sp.
ACGAATTCGGACGCGCGCGGCTGCAGCCCTAGCGCGCTCGACCGCTTCTTGAGCATTGTCGCCGCGCGCCAAGGCGACACCCATTCGCCGGTTCTTCAGCGTTTTTGGCTTGGCGAAGATCCTGAGATCGACGGCTCGTCCGGGCGCCCCGAGCGCGAGCGCCTCGGCAAGTCCGTCAAACGAGAAATCATCGCTTTCGCGGTCTGCCAGTATCACCGCGGACGCCGAAGGCCCGGCAAATTCGATCGAAGGGATGGGAAGGCCAAGGATTGCCCGCAGGTGAAGCTCGAACTCGTTCGGAAATTGCGAGATCAGCGTCACCATTCCGGTATCGTGCGGCCGCGGTGAAAGCTCCGAGAAGATCGCCTGTTCATTGCGGATGAAGAATTCAACGCCGAAAATGCCGTGTCCGCCGAGCGCTGACACCACCTTTCGGGCCTGGTTGCGCGCCGAGAAGAGCGCGCCTTCGGGGAGCGCAGCCGGCTGCCAGCTTTCGCGATAGTCGCCAAGCTCCTGCCGATGTCCCACCGGCGGGCAGAACAGGATCCCGTCCTTCGTCGCGACCGTCAGGAGCGTGATCTCGCTGTCGAACTTGATGAATTCTTCGACGATGACGCGCGGCCGGTCGCCGCGCATCTTTTCGACTGCATAGTCCCAGGCCGTGGCGACGTCCTCGATCGTTTTCGCCGTGCTCTGGCCCTTGCCCGAGCTCGACATCACCGGCTTGATCACGCACGGAAGTCCGACTTCCTGGGCCGACGCAATCGCTTCCTCGCGGCTCTCCGCGAACCGATATTTCGAGGTCACCAGCCCAAGCTCCCGCGCCGCGAAGTCGCGGATGCCGTCACGGTTCATCGTCAGCTGGACGGCCTTGGCCGAAGGCGCGACGCGCCAGCCTCGTTCCTCGAGGTCCGCCAGCGTTGCGGTATCGATTGCCTCGATCTCAGGCACGACGACGTCTGGCCTATACTTCTCGACGGCGGCTCGAAGCGCCTCCCCGTCGAGCATCGGGAAGACCTCGCAGGCATCCGCAACCTGCATCGCAGGCGCGTTCGGGTAGCGATCACACGCGATAACCCGGCAGCCGAGCCGCTTGGCGGCGATTGCGAATTCGCGCCCCAGCTCGCCCGAGCCAAGGAGCATCAAGGTGGCAGTGAACATTGACGAGGCGATAGCTCCCCGGCGATTGCTCGGCTAGACCGTTGCGCAAGGGGGAGAGTTCATGCGTTCAATGCTGCTTGTTACGGCCGCAATGCTTCTTGTCGGAGCAGCCCCGGCGAAGAAGCTGCTCACTCCAAACGATATCGTCGCGGGTGCTCCGAGGAGCGCGTGGCGGACAATCGATCCCCATGACCTCATCGTCATTGACCTTCAACGCGGCGGGCGCGTCGTGATCCAGCTCGCGCCCGACTTCGCCCCGGTTCACGTCGGCAACATCAAGGCGCTTGCCGCCGCCAATTACTGGGCCGGGGCCACGGTCTACCGGGTGCAGGACGATTATGTGGTCCAATGGGGCCACAATGACAGCAACAAGCCCTGGCCGAAGGGCGTCGAACCCAGGCCGCCTTCCGAATATACGCGTTCGATCAAGGGTCTTGCCATCAAGCCCCTCGGCAGCCCCGACCCCTATGCCCCGGGTGCAGGCTTCGTGAATGGATGGCCGGTTGCCTATAGCGCGAAACAAGGCTGGGCCGACCTAGTTCATTGCTACGGGACGGTGGGCGTTGGACGCGACCTTTCCCCGGACACCGGCGCCGGCGGGGAGCTTTACGCGGTAATCGGGCAGGCTCCACGCCAGCTCGATCGCAACATCGCGATCGTTGGCCGGGTCATTGACGGCATCGAGCAGTTCAGCACGCTGCCCCGCGGAACCGAAGCCCTCGGCTTCTACAAGGACAAGGCCCAGTATGTCCCGATCGCGAGCATCCGGCTTGGGAGCGATCTGCCGGCAGGCGAAGCCGGCTATGAGTATCTGGACACCAACAGCAATGCTTTTGCCCGCTATCTCAAGCTTCGCGCGAACCGCAGGGACGAATTCTACATCCGGCCCGCGGGCGGCGTTGATCTTTGCAATGTCCAGGTGCCGGTGAGAAGGAAAGCCGGCTAAGCTTTTGCGGCTGCGCGGCGCGTCCTCGCTTCCTTGACGGCTCGCGCCGTTCCACCTGCCCCGCCCCGGGTGGACGGAGCTTCCCGGGAGCTAGGCGGCCCAGTCGTGAAGGTGCCGGTTCTTATGCTGGATGACGACCGGACCATTGTGCGAGCGCATGCTCGCTTCGGCGAGCGGGAGAGCGGTCGCGCAAAAGGCGCATTCGGCGGAAACCCGGCCGATCAGCCAGTGCGTTCGTCCGCAGCCCGGGCAATGATTGACTTCATGTTCGCGATAGACGGCGTGATAACCCCGCTCGTATGGCCTCAAGGCTTCGAGGGAAGAACTTGCCATAAGGGACTTCCTTTCGGCTCGAGCAACGAGCGAGCGTCACACCGGTTGCAAGCGCTAAATCGGAGCTTGGCCTTCTAGCTAGTGGGACTGCGCGACGAGTGGAGGCATGCTCCCGATCAGCGGCTCGTGACCTAGTGGGTCAGCCCCTCGACCGAGATCGGCTCGGCGAACTCGGCCCCGATCTTGTCGCCGGCCGTCCATTTGACGACCGCATTTGCTCGCTCCCGGCCTGGAAGCATGAGCCAAACGCGCGAACCGACCTCGAACCGCCCATCGGAAACGGCCATGAACCCGCTCTCCGAGATGTTGAGGACCTTCGCCTCGACCCCGTTCGCGCCGAGCTCCCGCATCTTGGCCTCGAGTTCCACCGGCAGGCGTGAAAAGCGGCGGCGGTCGCTTTCATCCTCGGCAATACGGGCCTTGATCGTCACGAAACTCATCTCCATCGGCCGCTCAATCTGGTGGCGCGGCGAAGGACAGGCCGATCCGGCCGTCCTTTACCCATCTCACCTGTGCCGAGACGAGGCCGCGGTCAAGAAGCTGGAGCGAGAGCCGCTCACCTATGTTAGGAATGTGTGGGAAAATCACCATTGCTCCCGACGGCGAGATATTGATCAATCGAATCACGTGCTTGCGCCCGCGGAAGTCGAGCACTGCGGTGCTCGAAACTGCCGCATGTCGAGCTTCGGCGCGCTCGTCGATCGAGCGCACCGCATGTCGCGGAATCATTCCGCCGTCGAGAAAGAAGCCGGACGCCACAGTTCATTGCCTCCCCACGCGGGCAAGGCTTACCCTTTAGCCATCTCCGCTTAAGGATTGGTTTGCGATGAAGCGAGACACAAGGTCCGCGGATCGTGTCCCGCAATCACTGGCGAGCGGGTGGACTCCGGTGTATGAATCTTTTGGGGAAGTTGGGGGTTATCTTTTGAAATGAACGGGTTGATGCTGCCGGTGAGCGTTCGCGCGAAGTCGATGTTGCTGCTGACTGCGCTTTGCGGGATCGGCGCTGCGCCGGCCCTGGCGCAGGTCGCTCCAGTGCGCGTTCCCGCGCCTCCCGCGGCACCGGCAAGGCCGGTCCCAGCGCAGGCGAAGCCGGCCGCGCCAGCGGCGGAGATCTCTCTTCCCGCGCCGACTGCGCCTGCCGCCGCAAATCCCGATTACCTGCCGGACCAGCCGCAACCTTCCGAGGTCGCGCCCCCGCCGCCAACGCTTCCGCCACCTGTCTGGGACCTCGTCAGCGCCCAGGACCTGGTGCGTTACATCAGGCAGGTCGGCGTCGAAGGTCTCGATCCCGAGGACTATGACCCGGCGGGGCTCGAGAGCGCGATTTCGGCCGGGGACCCCAATCTGGTTTCTGCCGCTGCGACGCAGCGCTTCAACCAGCTGTCGGCGGATCTTGCGCTCGGGCATGTGAAGAAGCCGGCGCGGATCGATTGGTGGATTGTCGACAACGACCTTAGTTCAGCCAAGCAGGATGCCTTGTTGCGCTCGGCGCTTGCCAAGCATGACATTGCCGGCGCGCTGAACGGCCTTCTCCCCGTTCATCCGCAATATGCGGCGCTCAAGGCTGCTCTGGCCGAGACTCCGGCCAGCGATACCGTCGAGCGCGACCGTATCCGGCTCAACATGGACCGCTGGCGCTGGCTGCCGCGGGAACTCGGCGCGAAATATATCATCGTCAATGTGCCCAGCTTCCATGCAACGCTCGTCCAGGACGGAGCGACGCGATGGAAGGAGCGGGCGATCGCGGGCAAGCTCTCGACCCCTACCCCGCAGCTCAATGCGCTAGCGACGGGTGTGATCCTCAATCCCTGGTGGGAGGTACCCAAGAGCATCGAGCATGAAGCCGCCGGCAAGAAAGGCTTCGTCGCAGTCAAGGGCCCGGACGGGGAGATCCAGCGCTGGCGGCAGCCGCCGGGGCCGACCAACGCACTGGGCCAGCTCAAGTTCGTGATGCCGAACTCCAAGTCGATCTATCTTCACGACACCAACGCCCGCAGCCGCTTCAACGACAGCGTCCGTGCGCTTAGCCACGGCTGCGTGCGCACGCAGCACGTGGTCGACCTGGCGACCCTGCTCCTTGGCGACGACAACGGCCCGTGGACGCCTGACAAGATCCAGGAGACGCTTGCCAGCAAGAAGACGATCCAGGCGAACTTCGTTAAGCCGGTTCCGGTCTACATCGTCTATTTCAGCCAGGCCGCGCTCGTTGGTGGCAAGATCGTCGACTATAAGGATCTCTACGGTCGCGACGCCAAGGCGATGGCCGCGCTCAACATGAAGGACGGCGGCGCCAGCCTGACGCCGCCCAAGCCAGCCGAGCAGATTGCGGCAAAGCCCAAGCCAAGTTCCAAGAATCAGGTCGCGACGCGCTAGTCC
>DATIQO010000231.1:0-3123 GCA_035470745.1 Sphingomicrobium sp.
AACAGGCCGAAGCGTGGCCCGGCCGGAATCGGCGCGTTCAAGGTGGCGGCGAAGGCAAGGCCCAGAATGTCCCGGGTTTGCGCCGGATCGATCACGCCATCGTCCCACAACCGCGCCGTCGCGTAATAGGGATTGCCTTCATCCTCATATTTCTGCCGGATGGGAGCCTTGAATTTCTCCGCCTCTTGTGGGGTCCATTTCTCGGCATCGCGGTGCACGGTGGCCAGAACCGATGCGGCCTGTTCGCCGCCCATCACGCTGATGCGGCTATTGGGCCAGGTGAACAGGAAGCGGGGCGAGTAAGCGCGGCCGGACATGCCGTAATTGCCGGCGCCGAAGCTGCCGCCGATGAGGACGGTGATCTTGGGCACGCTGGCGGTGGCGACGGCGGTGACCAGCTTCGCGCCATGCTTGGCGATGCCCTCCGCCTCATATTTCCCGCCGACCATGAAGCCCGAGATGTTCTGCAGGAACAGGAGCGGCGTGCGGCGCTGGCAGGCAAGCTCGATGAAGTGTGCGCCTTTGACCGCGCTCTCGCTGAACAAGACGCCGTTGTTGGCCAGGATCGCGACCGGCATGCCCCAGATGTGCGCAAAGCCGCAGACCAGGGTCGAACCGTACTGCCGTTTGAATTCATGGAACTCGGAACCATCGACGACGCGCGCGATGATCTCGTGCACGTCATAGGGCGCACGGACGTCTTGCGGGATGATGCCATAGAGTTCCTGCGCGTTGAACAACGGGGGCCGCGGATCACGAAGCTCGAGGGCTGCCCCAGCTCCAGGTTGCAAGGTTCCAACTATGTCGCGGACGATCGTCAGTGCCTCGCTGTCGTTCTCAGCGAGATGATCGACGACGCCGCTCTTGCGGGCGTGAAGATCGCCGCCGCCTAGATCCTCGGCGCTGATCTCCTCTCCGGTTGCCGCCTTTACCAGCGGCGGACCGCCGAGGAAGATCGTTCCCTGATTGCGAACGATGACGCTTTCATCGCTCATCGCCGGGACGTAAGCGCCGCCGGCAGTGCAGCTGCCCATGACACATGCAATCTGCGCGATACCCTTCGAACTCATTTGCGCCTGATTGAAGAAGATCCGGCCAAAATGCTCCCGGTCAGGAAAGACCTCCGCCTGATGCGGGAGGTTCGCACCGCCGCTGTCAACCAGGTAGATGCACGGCAGCCTGTTCTCGTCGGCGATCTCCTGTGCACGCAGATGCTTCTTGACCGTCAGCGGATAATAAGTGCCGCCTTTGACTGTCGCATCGTTGCACACGACCATGACCTGGCGGCCCGAGACACGGCCAATGCCCGCGATAATGCCGGCACCGGGCACTTCGCCTTCGTACATGTCGCACGCAGCAAGCTGGCCGATCTCGAGGAACGGCGATCCAGGATCGAGCAATCGTTCGACGCGCTCGCGGGGAAGAAGCTTGCCGCGCTCGACATGTCGCTGCCGATGCTTCTCGGGCCCGCCGGTCGCAGCGAGAGCCACATCCGCGCGCAGCTTCTCGGCAAGCGCCAGATTATGATCGTAACGGATGCGGAACTCTTCACTATCCGTGATGATTTTGCTGTCGATGCGCGGTGCGCTCATGCCGCCTTCGTGTCCGTTGGTCGAAAAGCCCTGCCGCTCGCGTAGCCGCAACGTCAGGCAATGGCAAAGCAGTCCGCCAGGAGGATCTTCAGTGAAGCGAGCACTTTTGTTTGTCGTCGCCTCGTCGTTCGCGCTCGCCGCGTGCAACACGCACGCCGGCCAGAGCACCGGCCAAGAGCAGCAAGTCGGTAATCAACCCGGCAGTCAGGCCGGGATCAATGCGGCCTGGCTCGACACCTCGGTGAAGCCAGGCGACGATTTCTACGGTTACGCCGACGGCGGCTTCATGAAGTCGTCACAGATACCGCCCGATCGCTCGAGCATTGGCGGAGGCTTCATCGCGGACCAGGAGCGCGAGCGAAATACCAAAGCGCTGTTCGCCGACATACTCAAGTCCAACCCGACGGGCGGCAACGACGCGCTTATAGCCAATTACTACAACGCCTATCTCAACACCGACGCAATCGACCGTGCAGGTCTAACCCCCGCCAAATCCGATCTCGATTCCATTGCGCAAATCTCCGATAAGAAGCAGCTGAGCGCCGCCATTGGCAGCACGCTGCGGGCCGATACGGATCCTCTTAACGCAACGAACTTCCACACCGAGAATCTCTTCGGAATTTTCGTCACCCAAGGGCTCAAGACCCCGGGCGAGCAATTGCCCTACCTGATGCAGGGCGGGATCGGCCTGCCCGAACGCGAATATTATCTCTCCTCAGACCCCAAGATGGCGGAGCTGAGAAACAAGTATCGCGCCTATGTCGCGCAGATCCTTCAGCTCGCGGGCCATCCCGATGCGCAGGGTGCAGCCGGCCGCATCATGGATCTCGAAACCAAAATCGCGAACGCGCATGACACGCGGGAAACCAGCGAGGACGTCACCAAGGCGACGCAAGTGTGGAGTCGCGCCGATCTGGAGAAGAAAGCTCCTGGCCTCGACTGGGACGCCCTGCTCGGGGCTGCGCAACTTGGTGCAGTGCAAAAGTTCGAAGCATATCATGCCGGCGCCATCCCGAAGCTCGCCGCCCTCGTCGGATCGGAACCGCTTCAGACCTGGAAGGATTGGCTCGAGTTCCACACGCTCAACAAGCAGGCAAATGTCCTGCCAAAAGCGTTCCGCGACGCGAGCTTCGCCTTCAACGGCACTGCTCTCGCCGGCACTCCGCAGCAGCGTCCGCGCGACCAGCTCGCGCTCAACGCGACCAGCAATTCGCTGCAGGACGCGGTGGGCAAGGCTTATGTCGACAAATATTTCCCGGCGAGCGCGAAGGCGCAGGTTGGTCAAATGGTGACCAACCTCAAGGCGGCCTTCGCAAAGCGGGTCCAGGCAATCCAGTGGATGGCGCCCTCCACCAAGGCGGAAGCTCTGAAGAAGGTCCAAAACATAGTGGTCGGAGTGGGCTATCCCGACAGCTGGCGCGACTATTCGTCGCTCAAGATCACCCCCGACAACCCTTATGCGAACCAGGAGAACGTGGGGCTGTACGAATATAAGCGGCAGATCGCGAAGATCGGCAAACCGATGGACCGC
>DATIQO010000232.1:0-1835 GCA_035470745.1 Sphingomicrobium sp.
GTTCGCGCATCTTGTGGATGAGGCCGAACATTTCCTCGTCGCTGGACCATGCGCTTTCATCGATACCATAGTCCTTAAGCGCCTTGGGCGTGGACCCTCCGGACTGGTCGAGTGCAGCGATGAAGCCATCGCCCCGGCGCATCTTCTCCAGCATCTCGGCCTTCGTCATCTCATGCCCCTTTTTTTGCTAGCGAGGCGGCGCGTCCATCAGCGACGCCCGCGCTCGAGTTGATCGAAATTCAAACCCGCGAGGCCCAGCGCCTCTCAAAGACTGATCATTGCTCCCGCGCGGCCGCGCGCTCAAGCGCTGCAACGCCTGGAAGAACGCGCCCTTCCATCCATTCGAGAAATGCTCCGCCCGCGGTGGAGACGAAACTGAAATCCTCGCTGACGCCGGCGTGGTTGAGCGCTGCGACCGTGTCGCCGCCTCCCGCCACGGAAACCAGCGAACCCTCTTTCGTCAGTGCCGCCGCGGTTCGCGCCAGCGCGTTCGTTGCAGCATCGAACGGCGGCATCTCGAATGCGCCAAGAGGCCCGTTCCAGACGAGGGTCCGGCAGGTCTTGAGAACATCGGCAAGCGCTTCGAGCGCGGCGGGGCCAATGTCGAGGATCATCTCGTCGGCCGCGACTTCATGGACGTTGCAGGTCCGAACGCTCGGCGGATTGGGCGCGAACTCCTTGGCGACGACCACGTCATATGGCAGATGGATCGTGCATCCGGATTTCTCCGCCTGGTCGAAGATGGCGTTCGCCTCGCCGACCAGCTCATGCTCGCACAGGGATTTGCCGACATCGACGCCGCGCGCGGCAAGAAAGGTATTGGCCATCCCGCCGCCGATGATCAGATGATCGACCTTCCCGACGAGGTGGCCAAGGACGGCGAGCTTGGTTGAAACCTTTGCCCCGCCTACGACCGCCGCGACCGGACGATCGGGATTGCCGAGTGCCCGCTCGAGCGCGCGCAGCTCCGCCTCCATGGCTCTCCCTGCGAAACTCGGCAGGTAATTGGTGATGGCCTCGGTCGACGAATGCGCCCGGTGCGCCGCCGAGAATGCATCGTCGACGTAATAATCGCCAAGCGCCGCCATGGCCTTCGCAAGCTCGGGCGAATTCTTCTCCTCGCCAGCGTGGAAGCGGGTGTTTTCCAGCACCCCGATATTGGAAGGCAGCATCGTCTCGACGGCGCGCTCAGCCTCCGGCCCCTGGCAATCCTCGATGAAGCGGACCGAACGACCAGCGAGGCGATGGATCGGAAGCACCAGCTGCGCCGTCGACATGTCGGGCCGCGTCTCGCCCTTGGGGCGGCCGAAGTGCGACAACAGGAGGACGATGGCGCCGCGGTCGCTGAGCTCGAGCAGCGTTGGCAGCATCGCCCTCAATCGCGTGTCGTCGGTGACCTTGGCGCCGTCCATCGGCACGTTGAGGTCGACGCGGACAAGCACGCGCTTGCCCGTGAGATTTTCCGGCAGGTCGTCGAGCGTTTCGAATTCAGCCACGATCGGGAACCTCCGCTCGCCGGGTCACAAGCACGGCTTTCAGCCCAGCTTCCCCATCACACGCGCCGTATCGACCATGCGGTTCGAAAAGCCCCACTCATTGTCGTACCAGCTGACGACGCGGACCAGCTTGCCGTCGAGCACCGCTGTCTCGAGGCTGTCGACGATCGAGCTCGCCGGCGTATGGACAATGTCCACCGAAACGAGCGGCTCGTCGCTAAATTCGAGAATGCCCCGCAGGCGATCGCTCTCGCTCGCGCTCTTGAGGATCTGGTTGACCTCCTCGCGGGTCGTGTCGCGGCCCGGCTGGAAGGTGAGATCGATGATGCTTCCATCGGG
>DATIQO010000233.1:0-19151 GCA_035470745.1 Sphingomicrobium sp.
TGTGGCGATGCCAAGGATTACGATGATCCCGGCAACACCGAGCAGCTTGCTATTCATGAAGGCCCCTCCCCCGAGGCGCAGATATTCCCTACCAGACCATGCCTTGCGTAGCGGCTGTGACGGCTTCGTCCAACAATTCAAGCGCTTGCTCGGGGTGCGTTGCGACGAGAAGCTGCTTGCGCCGCTGCTGCGACATGAAGCCGCTGGCGGTTGCATGTTCGATGAACTCGATGAGGCCATCCCAATAGCCGTTCACGTTCAACAGGCAGAACGGCTTCTTGTGGTAGCCGAGCGCGTTCCAGCTCCATGCTTCGAAAAATTCGTCGAGCGTGCCAATGCCGCCGGGGAGCGCCAGGAAGGCATCGGCAAGCTCCGTCATCTTGGCTTTGCGCTCGTGCATCGTCTCGACGATGTGCAGCTCGGTGACGCTCGGGTGGGCAACCTCGATGTCGACGAGCGCCTGGGGGATAACGCCGTAAACTTCGCCGCCAAGATCAAGCACGCTGTCGGCGATGAGGCCCATGAGGCCGAGGCGGCCGCCACCATAGACAAGCTGGATACGCTCCTTGACCATCGCTGCGGCGGTCGCACGCGCAGCGTCGGCAAATGCGGGATCGCTGCCCGTTGCGGAGCCGCAATAGACAGCTAGCTGATCGAGATTCTTCAAAGGTTCACCGCTTGCTTGAGATCCTTTTCAGGCCGGGCTCCAAAATGCGAGATGACTTCGGCGGCTGCGAGCGCTCCTGTATGGAGGCAGGCCTTGAGCTCACGTCCCCGGAGCCGCGCCGCAAGGAAGCCTGCGGCAAACTGGTCGCCTGCACCCGTCGTGTCGATGACCTTGTCGACCGGGACTGCCGCGACCTCGGCCCGCTCGCCCTTCTCGAAGGCCGCAGCACCGTCGGCGCCGCGCGTGATCACCAGGGTCGAGACCTTCGCTGAAAGCGCCGCGACGCATTCCTCCATGTTTCTGCAACCGGTCAGGTCGCGAAGTTCGTGCTCGTTCCCGAACAATAGGTCGATTAGGCGCGCTTCGACCATTCCAAGGACGCCTTCGCGTCGATCGCCGATGCACAGGCTCTCCGACAATGTGAACGCGACCGTACGGCCAGCCTCCTGAGCTATTCGAGCAGCCTCGAGCATCGCTGCTCGCGGCTGCTCTGGTCCCCACAGATAGCCTTCGAGGAAGGTAACTCTTGCCGAACGAACGAGCTCCGGATCAACCGCCATGGGCGTGAGCTCGTGGCTTGCACCAGGGCAGGTGCTCATCGTCCGCTGCGCATCCGGAGTGACGAGAATGAGGCACACTCCGGTCGGGAGCGACCCGGCAAGCGCGGGCGTATCGAACCGGACGCCGAGTGAGCGCATGTCGTGCGAAAAGATCGCGCCGAGCTGGTCGGCGCCAACCTGCCCGATGAACGCGGTCTCGAGACCGAGCGCGGCGGCTCCGGCCATGCTGTTCGCCGCAGAGCCTCCACTGATCTCGCGCGCCGGCCCGATGGCGCCGTAAAGGTCCCTCGCCTCTTCGGGCGCGAGAAGCCGCATCGATCCTTTCGCAAATCCCCGGGCCGAGAGGAAAGAATCGTCGCAGGTCGAGATCACGTCGACGATCGCGTCACCGATCGCGACGATATCCAGTTCGCTCTTAGCCATGGGTCGGGTGCGCTAGCCGCGACGCCCGAGCGATTCAACGGCGGTTGCGTCGGTCGCCGAACTGGCTACCGGTTGCGGCAATGCAGTCCCAACCCCGCGCCGCAAGTGCCGGCATCCCGCTTTCCCTATTTGCTTTTGCCATCTTCTACGGGGGCATGGTCTGCATCGCCGGCGTCCTTGGCAACAAGCAGGTCGCGCTCGGCCCGCTCGCTGTCGAATCGGGAATTTTCGCTTTCCTCCTGCTCGTTGTGACCTCAAGCGCGGTTGCGGAGCTGCACGGCCGCACGATTGCCAATCGGCTCGTGGTTATCGGATTTGTGCCCCTGCTCGTCTCGCTGGTGCTGAGCTTGCTGGTGCTGAGCCTGCCGGCTTCGCCCGACATGGATCCGGGTCGTCTCTCCGCCTTCGAGACGATGATGAGCGGAACGCCGCGGATCTGGCTTGGCGGCATTCTCGCTTACGGCATCTCGACCTTCCTCAACGTCACCATCTTCAGCCGACTGAAGAGCCGCGAGGGAGCTCGCCTGCTGTGGTTCCGGGCGGCGGTCGCGAGCGTTCTCAGCCAGATCGTCGACAGCTGCATCTTCATCACCGTCGCATTCTACGGCGTCTTCCCGATCGGCGAACTGATGCTTGGCCAGATGCTCGCGAAAGTCGTTCTTTCGGCATTTCTGGTTCCGCCGCTGGTCTATCTTTTCGTGGCGCTTGGGCAGCGGCTAGACGGGTCCTCTACTACCCTTCGATAGTAGCATTTTTGCAACAGCGGGCAGAAACAACGGGCAACCCCTTCCGTTGTCACAGACCTGCCTTAAACGGCCGATAGCGGCGGGCCCGCCTACCAAAACCAGAAGTACTCGGGGGAGTAATTTCCGTGAAAAAGTTCGTGCTGTTTTGCACGACGGCAATGCTGTCGTCGGCTGTTTTCGCTCAGTCCACAGGAACGGTCGAGGTCGAAAAGGATTCGATCGTCGTCACCGGTACGCGTGCCCAGAAGGGCACGTCCGGGATCGTCATTCAGGACTCGACCAAGGCCAAGGGCCTCGTCACGCAGGAGTTCATCGCCAAGCAAAGCCCTGGCCAAACCCTGCTCAACACCATCAACTATATTCCGGGTGTCAACTTCACCCAGAACGACCCTTATGGAAGTTCGGGCGGCAACCTGCGCATCCGCGGCTTCGACGGCAATCGCGTCAGCGTCACGTTCGATGGCGTGCCGCTCAACGACAGCGGCAATTACGCCGTCTATCCCAACCAGATGCTCGACCCGGAGCTGGTTGAGGAAATCAACGTGAACCTCGGCGCGACCGACGTCGATTCGCCGACCGCGTCGGCTGCTGGCGGCACGGTCAATTTCCGCTCGATCATTCCGACCGAGCAGCCCGGCATCACCGCCGATGCCTCGCTCGGCTCGTTCGGGTTCAAGCGCATCTTTGGCATGGTCCAAACCGGTGAGTTCACGCCGCTTGGAACCAAGGCCTGGTTCGCAGCCAGCCGCAACACCTACGACATGTGGCGCGGCGACGGCAAAATCAAAAAGTGGCAGATCAACGGCAAGATCTACCAGCCGCTCGGCGGCAATGGCGACTTCATCTCGCTCGCGGGCCACTACAACCAGAACCGCAACAACAATTACAACAACCCGAACCTCAGCGACCTTCGCACGATCTTTGGAACGTCGGTCGTTCCCAGCAACCCGACGAACTATCCGGTAGTGGTCGGCGACTATTCGAGCGAACAGTGGAAGGCGATCGACAGCATCGCTTATCCCTCGGCCTGTCGCGACGCGAACGGCAACGTCCTCAGCCGGCAGGCGGGCGCCTCCGATCCAAGCATTTGCTACACGCCCGAAGGCCCGTTCAAGTCTCAGCCGAGCTCAAACCTGCTTGGAACCCAGATCAACCCGTCGAACACCGGGAATATTCGCGGCCAGTCACGCTTCACGCTTGCCGACGGCCTGATCCTCACGGTCGACCCGACATATCAATATGTTCTTGCCGATGGCGGCGGACAGGCAACCCTCCTCAGCGAGAAGGACACGCTCCTGACACAGGGCGTCGCCGGCGTGACCGGTGTCGACCTCAACGGCGATGGCGATTTCAGCGATTCGCTTCTCGTCGGGCGTCCGTCGATCACGAACACACATCGCTGGACGGTCATCAGTTCGCTTGTCTGGAGGGTCGACCCGAACAACACCGTGCGTATCGCCTACACCTACGATCGCGCGCATCACCGGCAGACCGGCGAATATTCGCTGACTGACAACAATTTCAATCTAACCAACCCGTTCTTTGGGCGTAACGGCGATCCGATCATCACAGCGGCGGGAACGGTGCTGCAGAATCGCGACCGAACGTCGGTCGCGCTGCTCAACCAGCTCTCGGGCCAGTATATCGGCAAGTTCTTCGACCAGCGCCTGCGGCTCGAGCTCGGCGTCCGTTCGCCCTGGTTCAAGCGCGATCTCGACCAGCATTGCTACACCCCGCTCACCGGCGCGGGCTTCCCGGTCTGCATCGTCAATCCGCAGGGAGCAGGGTACAATGTTGTCCCGGCCGACGCGGACCCGGCGACTGCAGGCAACAAGGATCTGTGGGCACCGTTCAAGGCGACCTACAAATATCACAAGATCCTGCCCAACGTCGGTGCAACCTACGCGCTGACCGGTAGCCTCAGCATCTTTGGGAGCTACGCCAAGGGACTCTCCGCTCCGCGGACGGACAACCTCTACCGCCAGCCGATCGTCGACGTGAAGCCGGAGACGACCGACTCGTTCGACCTCGGCGCGCGCTACATCACGGGTCGCTTGCAGGCCCAGGGCACGCTGTGGAAGATCGGCTACAAGAACCGCATCGTCACTTCCTACGACCCGGAGACGAACACCTCGATCGATCGCAACGTCGGCAAGGTCACCAGCTGGGGCTTCGACGGCGGCATCGGCTTCAAGCCGATCCGGCAGCTCAACCTCATCGGCTTGCTGAGCTACACGAACGCGAAGCTCAAGGATGACATCATCATCGGCTCGATCAACTATAACTCCGCCTCGCCGCCAGCGGCGACGACGCTCAGCCCGTTCGAATTCTACTGCAGCGCGGTACCGACGTCGGGCACGGCGAAGGTGCAGGTCTGCGGCAAGACCAGCGGCAAATTCGTCGTTGAAACTCCCAAGTGGCAGTTCGGCGGCCGCGCCGAGCTTCGCATCGATCCGGTGACCCTCGGCATCCAGGCGAAACATGTCGGTTCGCGCTGGGCGACCGATGTCAACGACGTGCTCGTCAAGGGCTACACCACCGTCGATGTCGATGCTCGGGTTGGCCTCGACAGCTTCGTCCCGCTCAAGAAGGCCTATTTGCAGCTGAACGTGATCAACCTCTTCAACGAGCATTACTTCGGCAACCTGTCGACGACGATCAACGCCTTCGGCCTCGGCTCGAGCGCGCCGCGCTTCACGCCGGTCGCCACCCGGGCGGTGACCGGAACGCTGACCGTCGGCTTCTAAGCCTGTGACAAGCGAGGGCTGGACCGCGCCTCGGCGTGGTCCAGCCCTCTCTTCTTGTTCTTGGATGCGGTCTCCCGGCGCCCGGCGACGCCGATCACGCAGGGTGCAGGCCGTTACTCATATCTCAGCGCATGGATCGGATTGGCGCGTGCGACCCTGACGGCATGACCGACGACCGTCGCAATCGCGATCCCGAGCGCGATCGAGGCCGCGAGCAGGAATGGCAGCGGAGTCAGGGCGATGCGCTGGTCGAAGCCATTGAGCCAATCGCGCATCATCCACCAGGCAATCGGCCAGGCGATGACGTTGGCGACGATCACCGGCCTGCTGAACTGCCAGACCAGCAAGCGTACGATATCGCGCGTGCGCGCGCCCAGGACCTTGCGGATGCCGATTTCCTTGGTCCGTCGCTCTGCCGTGAAGGCAGCGAGGCCGAACAGGCCGAGACAGCCGATGACCACGGCAAGGAGTGAAAAAGCGGCGAAGATCTGCGCGCGCGCGTCCTCCTTCTTGTACATCTCGCCCATGATGTCCTCGCTGAACTTGGCGTTGAAGGGGACGTCGCTGGTGAACTGCTTCCATTGCCGCTCGACTGCGGACTTCACCGTTGCCGGATCGCCGTTGTAGCGGATGATCATCCAGCCCGGGCCCGTCCGCACTTTGCGGAACATGATCGGATCGATGGGCGTGCGCACGGTGCGGAAGCGAGAATCGCCGACGACGCCGATGATGCTGATGTTCACCATCCCGTCTTCAGGGCCGAAGAGGTTGCTTTTGACGACCTTGCCGACTGCGTCCTCGGGCGAGGAGAAACCCAGTTTGCGCGCGGCATATTGATTGATGACGACATTGACGCCGCGCTGCGCGATCGCCTTCTCCGCATTCTTGTCGGGTGGATAAGGCAAGGTGGCATCGTCGGCGGGTCGGTTCGCGTCGAACCATCGACCGGCAAGCAGCTTCAGGCCCATCGCGTCGAAGAAGCCTTCGCCGACATTGTACTGCCCGATCGTCACCTGCTTCTTTGCCCCGGGCGGAATGATGCCGGTATTGTTGTTATTGTCGGTGTTGACGCCGATCTCGGTGAGGCCCGCAGCGACGACGCCGGGAAGGTGCGCCATCCGATCGGTGATCGCCTCGGCCTTCGGCCATAGCTGAGCGCGTCCCAGCTCTTCGACCTGCAAGATGTGATCGCGCTTGTAGCCCGGGTCGACGCTTCGTGCGTAGACGGTCTGACCGTAGATCACCGCGGTGCAGATGATGAGGCCGATGGATACGGCAAACTGTGCGACCACGAGCACCGTCCTCACGCGGCCCGACCCAGGAGTTTCGGCCGCCGAGCGATTTGCTTTGAGGACCTGCGCCGGCTGGAAACGCGACAGGAAGACGGACGGGTATAGCCCGCTGACAATCCCGACCAGCAAGGTCAGTCCGATCGCCGGCAGAAGGACGCCGTTCGCGCCGACGTAGCTCAACGCGATATCGGCATCGAGGAAGGCTGCGAAGGGTTTCACCAACAGCTCGACGAGAGCAAGGGCGAGCAGCATCGCCACTGCAGAAATCAGGACGGATTCGGAAACGAACTGGACCACCAATTGCTTGCGCGTGGCACCGAGCACCTTGCGCAGCGCGACCTCGCGCGCGCGCTGGCTGGCGCGGGCGGTGGCGAGGTTGGTGAAGTTGACGATTGCCATGCCGAGAATGAGGGCGGCAATGATTGCAAACGTCGCGATCGTCCGCTCGTCATTTCCCGGCGTCATCGAGGCGCTCTGGGCCTTGCCCAGGTGCACGTCCTTGAGGTTGATGAAATGCCAGTCCTCGTCGTCGCCGGCGTTGAACATGATGTCGCCGTTCGGCTCGTTGGGGATGTTGCGCTTCTCCCAGGCCGGTTCCTGCGCCTGCAGCTGCGAGATGATCGTCCCGGGCCGCGTCTTCAGATAGACATAGCCCGACTGGCAGCCCCAACACGTCAGGACTTCGGGCGAATCCGAGAAGAAGGAGGGGTAGTCGATCCGCAGGAGTGCGTTGACCTTCATGCTCGAATTCTTCGGCAAGTCCTTGAGGATGCCGTTGACCCGGAAATCCATCTTCTTTCCGTGGGAGATGATGGTGAGCGTCCGGCCGACCACCTGGTCGGTCCCGAACCGCTTGATCGCCTCGTCCCGGGTGAGGACTGCCGTTTGCGGCTGGGTTAGCGTTGTCCCTGCGAGAAGCGGCAGGCTGACGACTTTGAGGAAGTCGTCGTCGGCAAACATCCAGTTCTTCGTCGACGCCGCTTCGCCGTTCCGCAGGAATACCGGACCATTGTCCCAGACGTAGACCGCCGACTGGATCTGCGGGAAATCCTTCTTGAGCCGGTCCTTGGTGACATAGCTCGACATTTGCAGGAAGGCCGGCTCGCCGTCGGCTGGATGCGGATACCAGGCCTGGAACTGGTAAGTGTTCGCCACATCGGGAAGCCATGTGTCGTAGCTTTGCTCATAGCGGATATAGAGAAGGATCATGATGCACGCGGCCATGCCGATGGCGAGTCCGGCGATGTTGATCACCGAATAGGTCTTGCTCTTCGCGAGAGCCCGAACCGCGACCGTCCAATAGTTCCGCCACATCGCAACCGTCCTTCCGCAAGAGTTGGACTTCCGTACGCTCATCGACGCGGCTCGCGCCGCGGGCACCTCAACCGTTGACGCTATTCGTATCGCAAGGCGTGGATCGGATTGGCCCGCGCGACCTTCACCGCGTGGCCGACAACCGTCGCCACCGCTATTCCAAGCGCGATCGCGGCAGCGATCACGAACGGCACCGGCGTCAGGGCAATCCTCTGGTCGAACCCGTTCAGCCAGTCGCGCATCAGCCACCATGCGGCTGGCCAGGCGATGAGGTTCGCGATGATGACCGGGCGGCTGAACTGCCACACGAGCAAGCGAACGATGTCCCTCGTGCGCGCACCCAGCACCTTGCGGATGCCGATCTCCTTGGTGCGCCGCTCCGCCGTGAATGCGGCAAGGCCGAAAAGGCCAAGGCAGCCGATGATGACGGCAAGGAGCGAGAACGCGCCGAAGATCTGCGCCCGCGACTGCTCTGCCTTATATTCCTCGCGGACAATGTCTTCGCTGAATTTGGCTTCAAACGGCACGGCGGACGCAATCTGCTTCCACTTGCGCTCGACCGCGGCGCGGACTTCGGCTGGATCTCCGCGGTAGCGAACGATCATCCAGTTCGGACCCTGCCGCGTTGCTCTCAGCATCATCGGCTGGATCTGTTCGCGGACGGACCGGAAACGACTGTCGCCGATGACGCCGATGACCGTCAGGTTCACGGCGCCGGTTCCTGGTGAGTAGATCTCACTCCTGAACACCTTGCCGATCGCGTCCTGCGGCGACTTGTAGCCGAGCCGCTTTGCGGCAAGCGCGTTGATCACGACGTTGACGCCGCGCGTCACCATTGCCTGTTCCGCGGCGGGGTCGCGGGTCGAAGGAAGAGTCTCGTCGTCCATTGGACGATTGGGGTCGAACCAGCGGCCGGCAAGCAGCTTCAGGCCCATCGCGTCGAAGAAGCCGGTGTCGACCTCGTAGTCGCCGATGTCGACGCTCTTTTGCCCTGGAAGAATGACGCTCGTCATCCGGTTGTTGCCGGTCGAGATGCCAAGATCTGTACGTCCGACCGCAACGACGCCCGGAACGGTCCTCATCTGCTGGACGATCGCTTCGCTGCGGTCGACGATCTGCCGCCGCCCAATGTTCTCGACCTGCAGTATGTGGTCGCGATTGTAGCCAGGATCGGCGGTACGGGCGTAGACCGTCTGCCCATAGACGATTGCGGTGCAGATGATGAGGCCGATGGAAACCGCGAACTGGAGCACGACGAGCGCGGCGCGGAAGCGGCCTGAACCTGGCGTCTCGGCCGCCGATCGATTTGCCTTCAGAACCTGGGCCGGCTGGAAGCGGGAGAGGTAGAGGGCAGGATAGAGGCCGCTGATGATGCCAACGATGAGCGTAAGGGCGACCGCTGGCAGGAGAATGCCGTCGGCGCCGAGATAGTTGAGCGCGAGATCGGCGTCGAGGAACGCTGCGAACGGACGCACCAACAGCTCGACGAGGGCAAGTGCGAGAAGCATGGCAAGTGCCGAGATCAGGATCGATTCGGCGACGAACTGCACGACCAGCTGCCCGCGGGTGGCACCCAACACCTTGCGTAGTGCAACTTCGCGAGCGCGCTGGCTGGCACGGGCGGTTGCAAGGTTCGTGAAGTTGACAACCGCCATGCCGAGAATGAGCGCCGCGACAATCGCGAACGTCGTGATCGTTCGCTCGTCATTGCCCGGCGTCATCGATCCGTTCTGAGCCTTGCCGAGGTGAACGTCGCGGACGTTGACGAAGTGCCAGTCCTGCTCGTCGCCCTGGTTATATTTGACCCCGTCGTTGAACTCGTCGGGGATGTTGCGCTTTTCCCAGGCCGGCTCCTGCGCCTGCAGCTGCGCGACGTCGGTTCCCGGGCGAAGGTCGAGATAGACCCAGCCGGACTGCCAGCCCCACTGCTTCAGGAATTCCGGGTTGTCGGCCCAGTAGCTGTTGAAGTCGGTGCGCAGGATGCCGTTAAGCTTGAGATGCGAATTCTTCGGGATGTCCTTGAAGATGCCGGTGATCTTGTAGTCCTTCGAGGCTCCTTTCGAGACCACGGTGATCGTTCGTCCAAGCACCTGGTCGGTTCCGAACTGGCGGATCGCCTCGGACTGCGAGAGCACGACCGTATCAGCGGCAGGCAACGTCGTTCCCGATACCAGCGGCAGCTTCACCACCTTGAGGAGATCGTCATCCGTGAAGACATAATCCTGGGCAGCCGTCGCCTGGCCGTTCTTGAGGATTACGGGGTTCGAGCTCAGCGCATAGCCGACGCGCTCGATTTGCGGGAAATCCTTCTTGATCGCGCCTTTCGAGACATAGGCGGACATCTGCGAAAGAAGCGGCTCACCGCTGCGCGGGTTGGGATACCAGGCCTGGAGCTGGTACGTGTTTTCGGCGTCGGGAAGCCACGTGTCGTAGCTTTTCTCATATCTTACATAGAGCAGGATCATGATGCAGGCGGCCATGCCGATCGCAAGGCCCGCGATGTTGATCACCGAATAGGTCTTGCTCTTCGCAAGTGCTCGAACGGCGACCGTCCAATAGTTCCGCCACATGCTCGCTGCCCTTTCCAATTCCCGCCTCCGCCTCGCCTCAGGCTGCCCGCCGCCGCTCTTGCAAGATGCGGCCGTCGAGCATGTTGACGACCCGGCTCGCAAAATCGGCGTGCGCGGGAGAATGGGTGACCATCACGATCGTTGATCCCTCCTGGTTGAGCTGGCGAAGCATTCGCATCACTTCCTCGCCGTGCGCGGTATCGAGGTTGCCCGTCGGTTCGTCGGCGAGGATCAGCTTGGGCTCGCCGACGAGGGCGCGGGCAACTGCGACGCGCTGTTGCTGCCCGCCCGACAACTGGGTTGGACGATGCTTGGCGCGATGCGCGATGCCGACCTTGTCGAGCACGCGGTCCACGCGTTCTTTGCGCACCGAGGCTGGATGATTGTGATAAAGCAATGCGAGTTCGACATTCTCGCGGACGGTCAGCTCGTCGACCAGGTTGAAGCTCTGGAAGATGAAGCCGATGTTGCTCTTTCGAGTGTCGGCGAGCTGCGCTTCTGAAAGCCCCGCGACCTCGTGGCCATTGAAGATGTAGGAACCGCCGGTCGGGCTATCGAGCATGCCCATGACGTTTAGCAGGGTCGACTTGCCGCAGCCCGAAGGCCCCATGATCGCGACAAACTCGCCGTCCGCGATCTCAAGGTCCACATCGTCGAGCGCGGTCGTCTCGACGGTATCGGTTCGATAAGTCTTCGTAAGACCGGTCATCGTAAGCACTATCGCGTTCCTTTCTCAGTCCCCAGAGCTGAAATTCAGATGGTCTTTGTCGGTGAGGCCGCTGTATGAAGATGTGAGCACGCGCTCTCCGGGCTTCAGCCCGCTCAGCACCTCGATGAAGTCGCTGTTGCGCCGGCCGAGCTGTATCGTGCGCTTCGTTGCACTGTTTCCGCCCTTGTCGACGACAAATATCCAGGCGCCGCCCGTGTCGTTGAAGAAGGCGCCATTCGGGATCAGCAGCGCCTTCGAAGGATCGCCAAGCGTCAGTTTCGCCTGGACCGTCTGCCCGCGCTGCATCGATGCAGGCTCCGGCCCCGCGAACAGCAGGTCGATCTGGAACTCTCCGTTGCGAACCTGCGGATAGACCTTGGCGACCTTCAAGCGATAGGTCTTGCCGTCGATATCGGCGGTTGCGGTTTGGCCAACCGCGACCCGCCCGAGATAATATTCATCGACGTCCGCCTGCAGCTTGTCGCCTCCGGCGCTATCGATCTGGCCGATGCGTTGGCCCTGCTGGAGCGACTGCCCGAGCTGGATGTCGAACCCGCTGAGCTGTCCCGTCACCGGCGCACGGATATTCAATTGGCCGAGGCTGCTTCGCGCAACGCTCATGCTGCTATTGAGCGAGGCAGCCGCCGCGCGGAGCTGGCCGAGCTGGCTGGTTTGCAGATTCTCGTTCTGGACGATGCTCTGTTTCAGGATCGCCAGCCTCTTGCTCTGGTAATCGAGATCATCTTTTGTGTCGTTGAAGGTCTTCATCGCCACGAAGCCCTTGTCGGCGAGCGACTTGTAAAGGTCGTACTGGCGCTTCGCCTTGGCGAGCTCGTTCTCGGCCTGATTGAGATCGCGCAGGTTCGAATTGTGCGTGTTGACGAGCGCCAGTTCCTGGCTTCGCATATTGTTGAGTTGCTGTTCGACCTCGGCCTGCTTCTCGAGCGTCGATAGCTGCAGTTCCGCATTGGAGAGGACGGCAAGAGGCTGCCCCTGGACGACCTGCGCACCGTCCTCGACCAGCTTCTTGTCGACCTGGCCACCTTCGACGGCGTCGAGGTAGACGGTGACAAGCGGAGTGACGCGTGCGCGGACCGGCAGAAAATCCTCGAACGTGCCGGACTGCGCCTCGGAGATCGTCAGCCGATCGCGAGCGACGGTCATCGAATCTGCGCGTGGAGCGAACATCCAGAACAGGAGGATCAGGATGAGCGTGCCGGCTGCCGCGCCCGCGATCAGGATACGCCGATCGATCCGCTTGCGCTCGATCACGCGATCCATCGCGCCGCCGGTCACCGCTTCCGAGTGCCCGGCGTTTCGCAACTCGACGAGGCTCATTGTCCGCCTCCGAACAGTCGATGTCCAAAAATGGACGGCGCGGCCACCGTTATGGAGCGGCAGCCCTTCCGATCGGCAAATCTGCAGTCAAGGTTCATGGCCTGAGTGCTGCAAGGCCCGTGCCAAGTGGAAATCACCCATATGACAACACCCACTGTTCGTATCCGGACAGCTGCGCTACAGAAGTAGCGTGGCGCAAAAGTTCAGCCTCGCCGTCGTGGTCGACGATGATCCCGACATTACGCTCGCAGCTCGCCTTGCGCTGCGCGACATGTTCGAGCGCGTGGAGACCCTGAGCTCGCCTTCTGAGCTCATTCCACTGCTCAAGCGCGAGAGTCCCGACGTCATCCTGCTCGACCTCAATTTCGAGCGGGCACGGACGGACGGCCGCGAAGGGCTCGACTTCCTCAGCCAGATCATGGCGATCGATCCCGACGCCGCGGTCGTGATCATCACGGCCCACGGCGGAGTGTCGATAGCGGTCGAGGCGATCAAGGCCGGCGCCAGCGATTTCGTCGCCAAGCCGTGGAGTAACGAGCGGCTGGAAGCCACGGTGCGGAGCGCAGCGGCGCTGCGCCGGAGCCGGATTGACGCGCTGATAGAACGCGGCCGCGCGTCCGAGCTGGCACAGGCGCCCGAGACACCGCTTCTCGGCAAGTCGGAGGCGATGCAGCGCGTGCGCATGCTGATCGAGCGTGCAGCGCCCACCGATGCGAATGTGCTCATCCTCGGGGAGAATGGTACCGGCAAGGAAATCGTCGCTCGCGAAATCCACCGCCTGTCGCGCCGCGCGGACAAGCCGATGGTCTCGATCGATCTTGGAGCAACGAGCGAGAGCCTGTTCGAATCCGAGCTATTCGGGCATGTCAAAGGCGCCTTCACGGGTGCCGCGGGAGAGCGAATCGGTCGCCTCAAGGCCGCCGACAAGAGCACCTTGTTCCTCGACGAAATCGGCAATCTGCCGCTCCATCTGCAGCCCAAGCTCCTCACTGCCCTCGAGCAGCGTGAAGTCGTGCCAGTTGGCGCGAACAAGCCGATCCCCATCGACGTACGGGTCATCGCTGCGACCAACCTCGCGCCTGACCAGTTGTCCGATGAGAAGCGCTTCAGGCAGGATTTGCTGTTCAGGCTGAACACGATCGAGATCGAGCTGCCGCCCCTTCGCCAGCGCCGCGAGGATATCCCGGTCCTGCTCGATCATTACCTTCGGCTTTACGAGCGCAAGTACGACAAGCCGGAGCGCGAGCTTCCGCCCGGAGTGCTTCAGGCGCTGATCAACCATGACTGGCCGGGCAACGTCCGGGCGCTAAGGCATGCTGCTGAGCGTGCCGTTATCATGGCCGAAGGGGGCCAATACCGAAGCGACGACTTCCCCTTGCCGAGGCGGGCGCAGGCGGACGCCGTCGCTCAAGGCGCGACCGAGACGCTCAATCTCGATCAGCTCGAGAAGCAGATGATTGAGCGCGCGCTTCGCATGCATCATTTCAACGTCTCGCTCGCCGCAGCCGAGCTCGGGCTCAGCCGCGGGGCTCTTTACAGGCGCATGGAGAAGCATGGACTTTAGGCGCAGGTTCGAGTTCGGACTCGCCTGGCGAACGATTATCCTCGTCGTTTGCATCCTGATCGTCATCAGGGCGATCGGAACGCCAGGCATTCGCGCCGGGCTCGTCGTTGCCTTGCTCGTTGCCTTGGTTGCCGCGGCGAGCCTTTGGAATTTCATCCGTCGCACGAATTTCCTCGTATCCAGGTTCATCGAATCCGTGCGCTTCGAGGATTATTCCCAGCGCTTCTCCGACCCCAGCGGTGGCGGCTTCGACGTGCTCGGGCAGACCTTGGACCATGCCCTCAAGACGCTTCAGGCGCGTCACATGGAGCAATCGTCCGAGTCGCGATATCTGTCGGCGATCATTGACGATGCGCCAAGCGCACTCCTTTCCATCGGTGAGGGGGGGCGCATCGAAGTGCTCAACAAGGCGGCCCGCCAGCTATTCGCGCGCCATCCGCTGAACCGCCTGTCCGACCTCGATGCGCTCGGCGCGGAGCTCGCTGCGGCGGCGCGCCTGCCGGCTGGCACGCGAAAGATCACGCGGCTCTTCCTCGACGGCGTCCCGCAAAAGGCAATCTTCGCCTCGGCGCAGGTGGCGCGCCTTGACGAACCCGTCACCGTCATCTCGATCCTGCCGTTCCAGAGCGAGCTCGGAGCGCTGGAGGTCGCCGCCCAGGCCGACCTCGTGCGCGTCCTCACGCACGAGATCATGAACTCGCTGACCCCAGTGACCTCGCTGGCACGAACCGGCGCGGATCTTGTCGCCGCTGCTGCGAAGAACGACGAGAAGCTGGCCGATGCGAAGAGCGCCACCGAAACGGTGGCGCGGCGCGCGGAAGGCATCCTCCGCTTCGTCGAAAGCTATCGCGAATTCGCGCACGCCCCCGAGGTGCATCGGCGATCCTTCAAGGCAAAACCCTGGGCGGACGAGATCATGCGGCTTGCACTTGCAAATGCCGAGGGTCGGACAATCGATGCGCGGGTCGAGATTTCGCCCAAGGCGCTGACAATCGACGGTGACGCCGAGCTATTGTCGCAGTCCGTTCTCAACTTGCTTCGCAACTCGATCCGCGCCGTCGCGGATGTCGCCTCACCGGTCATCGCTCTTGCGCTAACGCGCGAAGCTGGCGGTCACTGCCGCATCGAGGTGCGGGACAATGGGCCCGGCATTCCCGAGGATCACCGCGAGGACATATTCCTGCCCTTCTACACGACCCACAAGGGAGGGAGCGGCGTCGGACTTAGCTTCTCCAAACAGGTAGCACTTGCCCACGGCGGCTCGATCGCAGCGCTGGTCGCTCCCGAAGGAGGGGCGAACATCCGGATGATC
Organism: Sphingomicrobium sp.; assembly: GCA_035470745.1. Taxonomy (GTDB): domain Bacteria; phylum Pseudomonadota; class Alphaproteobacteria; order Sphingomonadales; family Sphingomonadaceae; genus Sphingomicrobium. Next base: position 15,243 of record DATIQO010000233.1, read on the forward strand.
ATCTGATAAAAAGATCGGCGAGTAGGCCTTCGTTCAGCTACTGTCGGCTAGCCGACCTGCGTGCTTCCTAACCAGGGCGACAGATCTCGATGAACGACAGACGCGCGTTTCTTGGGCTTGCCGGCGCGGGCGGAGTGGCGCTGCTGCTCTTCAGCCGCGGCGGCAGATCCGAACCCAGCCAGCATTTCGCTGTCACCCGCTCACCTTCGGAATGGCGGCGGATTCTGGGGCCCGAGCGTTACGCGGTACTGCGGGAAGCTTCGACCGAGCGGCCATTTTCGAGCCCCCTTTTGAATGAGCATCGCAAGGGAACGTTCGTCTGCGCCGGCTGCGCGCTCCCGCTGTTCAGCTCGGCAACCAAGTTCGACAGCGGGACCGGCTGGCCAAGCTTCTGGAAGCCACTCGATCACGCCGTCGTGACGAGACCTGATCACAGCTTGATGATGGTGCGCACCGAAGTGCTTTGCGCGCGCTGCGGCGGACATCTCGGCCACGTCTTCGACGATGGGCCGCGTCCGACGGGCCTTCGCTATTGCATGAACGGGCTGGCGCTCGGCTTCAGGCCAGCCTCGGGCGCCTAGGCGACGATCCGAAGCTTTCCGCGATTGCCGGGGGCCGCATAGCAAACCAGGCCGAGTTCCGCCTGAAGGCGCTCCAGCTCGCGCTGCTTGGCCTCCTTCGCAGCTTCCGCGTAGCGCTTCTCGATCTCGGCTTCCTCGTCGGTCTGCTCGCGACTGAAGGCGATCGTGATCCGGTGCCCAAAGACATCGTCACCGCGAAGTCGCAGCTCGGCCTCTGATCCGTCCGGAAGACTGTCGCGTATCTCAGTCAGCTTCTCGATGAGATCGTCGAGGGACACATGGTCCGCGATATCGACGAAATCCTTCACGCGTCGTTTCATTCGTGACCCTCCCCGGCCCCGGGGCGTTAAATACATGTGGCGCGATTCAGCGCGCAACGCATATTCGAAGATTATCCCCAGCGAAGTTGCCAGCCAATGAATAGTTTTGAAATGCAACCTTCAGAATCCGAGATCGTCACGCTCCAAGCGGGGCGCTTGACGATGACGCTAAGTCCCTCAATCGGGGGCTCAATTTCGGATTTCGAATGGACTGACCGCGGAAGCTCAAGACCGATATTGCGCAAATGCCACAGTCCCGTCGAAAAGGTGCTGGACGCCTGCAGCTTCCCGCTCGTGCCTTATGTGAACCGCATCCGCGGCGGTTGTTTCACCTTCCGGGGGCGCGAGGTCAGGCTGGAGCCGAACATGCCGGGAGACCCCAGCCCGCTGCATGGACAAGGATGGCTGAACCCTTGGAGAGTGGACCGGCAGGACAAGACGAGTGCCGTCATTAGCTATCGTCACGAGCCCGGTGAATGGCCCTGGAGCTACGAGGCTCGGCAGGAAATCTCGCTCGACCAGCAAGGCGTTTCAATCGACCTGCTCTGCCGCAACACGAGCGACACGCCGATGCCCTGCGGCCTCGGGCTACACCCCTATTTCAATTGCGGGCCGCAGACTCGGATCGACACGCATGTCGAGTGCGCCTGGACGATCGACGACAAGGTGCTCCCGGTTGAGAAGGTCCCGGCTGAGGGGCGCTACGACCTCAAGAACCGCGCCATATGCGGACAGGACCTGGACAATGGCTTCGGCGGATGGGGCGGAAAGGCTCGGATGACCGACAGCAATTGGCCGTACGAGCTGCGGCTGTCATCACCGCAGGCAAGATTCTTCCAGATCTACTCGCCCAGCGCAGTCGGCATTTTCGTTGCCGAGCCGGTCACTCATGCCAATGCCGCCCTGAATGCGCCCGAGGCGCAGTGGGACCAGCTCGGCATGCGCGTTATCGATCCCGGCCAGGCGATGAACCTCGAAATGAGGCTCGACGTCTTACCGAAATAGCTGCCACCTTGCGTTCGAAGCCTAAGGCTTGCGCTTATTTAGCCCGCTACCAGCCAGCGGCTACTTGGGCATGGCGCTATAGCCAGCTTCGTTCCGAAGCGCATTGCCGTCCATCAGATATCCGTCGCTCATGACTTGATCGACGTGGCGCAGGTCACCGATATTCTTCTCGGGGTCGCCATCGACGAGCAGGAGATCAGCCTCCTTCCCCACCTCGATTGAGCCGGTGCGCTTGTCGGCCTTGACGTTGCGCGCGGGCGCGATGGTCGCCGTCGCGAGCGCCTCGGCGGGCGTCAGCCCGCCCTTCACATAGAGTTCGAGCTCGCGAACCAGCTCGTATCCGTATCCGTCGGTGCCTGCGACAATCGGCACTCCGGCGCGACGAAGCTTGGCGACATATTGGCCCATGTGATCGATGCTGGCCTGCGCATCTTCACGGGTCATTCCCGGCAGATAGGGGATATGCCCGGACTTAAAGCCGCGCTCGACTGTCGCGGGCACTGTCCCGACGTACGGAGCATATGCCGGGGCGGGCGTTCCGGCATTGGCCAGGAGCACACCCTCGACAACGACCAGAGTGGGGTCGAGAACGATGTGCTTCTTCGCCATCGTCTCGATCACGGTCTTCGTCGGCTCGGCGTCGAGATTGACGTCCTTGAAGTATTTGCCCGGCCCCAGAATTCGCATCGTCGTGTTGGCCTTGTCGACGACCTCCTGCGGCATCGCCTGCATCGTCGCAAAATAGATGTGCGTTATCTCGTCATAGCCGGCGTCGATCGCGTCGAGTGTGCGCATGCCGGCCGGGATGTGACCGTGCACGTGAAGCCCAAGCTCGTGCGCGAGCTTCGCGGCAGGTGGGATCCATTCGGGCTTCATCGACGTGTAGAATTTCACCGCGGTGAGGTTGTTCGCCTTGATCTTGCGGACGGCCGCCAAGGTCTCGTCAAGGTTGGTGACGGCAAGGCTGCCCTGCGCCACGAGCGGCCCCTTCTGGTCAACGATCACCGAATCCCAGCATTCAGGCGCCAGCAGCGTCCCGGCGTCGCGGCGCTCTCGCTGCGAGACTTCGAGCTCGATGGGCCCGCCTGGATTGCGGCATGAAGTCACACCAAGCGCAAGCTCGCTGACGGTCTGGAAATCGTCCCCGACGTGCATGTGGCTGTCCCACAAGCCGGGGACCAGGGTCTTTCCTGCGCCCTCGATCGTGCGCGTGCCCGCCGGAAGCTTCGCCGGGGCCGAGGCAGTGACCGACACGATCTTGCCGGCGCTCGTCATCACATAGCGATGCTCGAGGAAACGTTCGTGTTCCGCATCATACATTTTGACGTTGCTGAACAGGACCGGCCGCTTCGCATCCGCGGTCAGGAACTTCCTCGCCGTTGCGGGCGCCATCGCGGCAATTGCCGCATCCTGCGCCGCCTGCATCTTGTCGAGATTGCCCTCATAGCCTGCGGGGAGCAGTCCAAGACCGACCAGGGCAGCGAAGAACTTGCCGTTTTCAACCCAGAAAGGCTGCGGCGACTGGCCGATGCCCTTCACCATGACGAGGTCGAGGTGTTTCGTGCCCTGGGGACCGTCGACGTCGAGCGAAGCGACCTTGTCGAAAGCGGCGCGGCCAGATGGAAGTAGGCCCATGCCCGCCTGCCCGGCGGCCAACAGACGGTCGATCTCGGGCGCGCTGTTGAGGAGTGGGCCGCCGTTCGGCAAATAGAATGCCGGCGACGCATAGGCCGCGCTGCCGGTGTCGACCGGGCTCGCCCACGACGCCTTCCCGTCCGCGAGGGTGAACGTCTCGGCCGCATCGCCGTTCGGAGTAACGCCGCGAATCACCATGTCGGCGGGCATTCCGTCGGCCCCGGTCCGCAGCGTCTCGTCGGTTTCGAAGATCAGCCCGCGAAGCATGATGGATTCCCGAAACGCGCGCCGGCCATCGGGCATCGTCCACATATATTCATCGCCGTGCTTTCCGGCGGTCGAAACGACGACATAATGCGCCGCATCGG
>DATIQO010000234.1:0-6325 GCA_035470745.1 Sphingomicrobium sp.
ACCTCGTTGGCGGCGTTGAGGGCCACGGGCAGGCTGGCCCCGCCGGCGAGAGCGTGGCGGGCCAGCCGGAAGAGCGGGAAGCGGCGCTCATCGACCGGCAGGAACTCGAGCCGGCCGAGGGCCGCGAGATCGAGCTCGGGCAGGCCCGAGTCCGCCCGCTCGGGCCAGGTCAGCGCGAGCTGAATGGGCAGGCGCATGTCCGTGGCGCTGAGCTGGGCCAGGACAGAGCCGTCCTTGAGCGCGACCAGAGCGTGGACCGCGCTCTGGGGATGGATGAGGACGTCGAGCTCCGAGGGCCCGAGGTCGAAGAGCCAGCGGGCCTCGATGAGCTCGAGCCCCTTGTTCATCATCGTCGCCGAATCGACCGAGATCTTCGCGCCCATCGACCAATTGGGATGGGCGACTGCCTGCGCGGGCGTCGCGCGGGCGATGAAATCGGCCGTTGAAGTGCGGAACGGTCCTCCGCTCGCGGTCAGGATTATTCTTGTGACATCTTCCCTACGAGCACAGGCAATGCATTGGAAAATCGCGTTATGCTCGCTGTCGATCGGGAGCAGCTTTGCATTGCTCGCCTCCGCCGCACTGGTCATCAGCTCGCCCGCGGTCACGAGTGCTTCCTTGTTTGCGAGCGCCACGATCTTGCCGGCATCGACCGCCGCCATCACCGGCCGAAGGCCGGCGCAGCCGACGATCGCGGCAATCACCAGCTCGGCATCGCCGGATGCAGCTTCGTTGAGCGCCGCTTCGCCGGCAGCGGCGCGGCAGTTGGCGCCGACCAGCAGCTCCTGAAGGTCGCGCAGCCGCGATTCGTCGGCGACCACGGCAAGTTTCGCGCCCGTCCGCCGGGCAATCGAGGCGAGTGCCTCGACGTTGGTCGATGCAGTAACCGCCTCGACTTCGAATCGACCGGGATCGCGCTCGACGAGGTCGAGCGTCGACTTCCCGATGGACCCGGTCGCTCCGAGAATGGAGATCCTGCGTGTCACGCCAGCCCCAGTAGCTGGGCGGAGGCCGTTAGCACAGCCACCGGGACAAGCCCGTCGAGCCGATCGAGCACGCCGCCGTGACCCGGCAGCAAGTTCCCCGAATCCTTGACCCCGGCACGGCGTTTAAGTGCGCTCTCGAACAGGTCGCCCGCCTGCGCTGCAAGCGCGAATATTGGAGCAAGGACCAGGAGCGGCTTGCCAAGGTGCATTCCAAACACCCACGCGGCGCCGAGAAGCGCAGCAGCGGCGACGCCGCCGTAGAGCCCCTCGAGGGTCTTGCCCGGGCTGATCGCTGGCGCGAGCTTTCTACGGCCGAAGCTGCGACCGACAAAATAGGCGCCGATGTCGGTCGACCAGGTGACGATGAACGCCCACAAAAGAAGGTTGATGCCCGCGCGTTCGCGAATCCAGAGGAGGGCGAGCGCTGGAAGGACGGCATAGAGGAAACCGCCGAGGTACCAGAGCGGGCCCCACCCCTTTGTCAACCGCGTCCACTCGTAGAACATGGCCGTTGCAATCGCTGCAACGACGACAGCAAGGAGATAACCGCCCTCCACTGCCACGAGCAGCGCGGCAACGATCAGGATCAGCCCGGTGAGGGTGCGGATGGCGAGTTCGTTCACCGTCCACCAAAGCGGCGTTCGCGCGCCGCAAACTGTTCCAGCGCCTGTGCAAAATCACGTTCCGAGAAATCAGGCCAGAGGGTCTCAACGAACATGAGCTCGGCATAGGCCGCCTGCCACAGCAGGAAGTTCGACAATCGCACCTCGCCCGACGTTCGAATGAGCAGGTCGAGCTCGGGAAGTCCGTGGGTCTGGAGCTGCGCCGCCAACGTCTCTTCATCGATCGCACTGGCTTCGATCGCGCCTGCCGCGACCTTCTCGGCGAGCTGCCTTGCCGCGGCGGTGATTTCGGCGCGCGACCCGTAGTTCAGCGCGACCACGAGCGTGAGGCGGCTGTTGCCTGACGTCTCCTCGACGGCGCGCTCGAGCCGCGCGACGAGATCGGGCGCGAACGCGGAATGGTCGCCGATGAGCCTCAGGCGAACCCGTTCCTTCTGCAGCGTCGCGAGCTCGCGTTCGAGGTAGAAGCGCATCAACCCCGTGAGATCGGCGATCTCCTCGTTGCTGCGCTTCCAGTTCTCCGACGAGAATGCGTAGAGCGTAAGCACTTCGACGCCATGATCGACAGCCGATTGCATCGCCCTGCGGACGGCTTCTGCGCCGGCCTTGTGGCCCGCGGCGCGGGGCAGCCCGCGCTTTCGCGCCCAGCGGCCATTGCCGTCCATGATGATGGCGACGTGGCGCGGGACCGTGGCGCCCCCTGCAAGTCCGGCTGCGCCCGTCGGGGCGGTTGCGGAGCTCACTTGCCGAGGATTTCCTTTTCCTTGGCCGCAGCGGCTTCGTCGATTTCCTTGATCGAATCGTCGGTCAGCTTCTGCACTTCGTGCTCGAGCCGCTTGCGCTCGTCTTCGCTGATCTCGTGCTTCTTTTCGTCCTGCTTGAGGTGGTCCATGCCGTCGCGCCGGACATTGCGAACCGCGATTCGAGCTTTCTCGGCATATTGGCCGACGAGCTTGGCGAGCTCCTTGCGACGTTCCTCGGTCAGTTCGGGAATCGGCAGTCGAATGACCTGGCCGTCGGTGATCGGGTTAAGGCCGAGCCCGGCCGAACGAATTGCCTTTTCGACCGGGCCCACGTTCGATCGATCCCACACCTGCACCGAGAGCATGCGCGCCTCCGGCACGGACACCGTTGCGACCTGGTTGAGCGGCATGCTGGCGCCGTAGACCTCGACCTGGACAGGATCGACGAGCGCAGTCGACGCGCGGCCAGTACGAAGGCCGGCAAGGTCGTGCTTCAGCGCTTCGATTGCGCCGTGCATGCGCCGCTTGAGATCCTCGGTCCTGATGCTGGTCGTCATTTTTATTCTCCGTTCTGGACGATCGTCGCGGTCCCGTCTCCCGATAGCACGCGGGCAAGGTTGCCGGGCTGACGGATATTGAAGACGACGATCGGGATATTGTTGTCGCGGCACAGCGCGACCGCAGCCGCGTCCATGACCTTGAGGTCGTCGCCGAGCACCTTGCCGAAGCTCAGCGTTTCGTAGCGCGTGGCGTCGGCGACCTTCTTGGGGTCGGCCGTGTAGACGCCGTCGACGCTCGTGCCCTTGAACAGCGCATCGCAGCCCATCTCGGCGGCGCGGAGCGCTGCTGCGGTGTCCGTCGTGAAATAGGGGTTTCCCGTACCGGCGGCGAACAGGACGATGCGTCCCTTCTCCATGTGCCGCAGCGCGCGGCGACGGATGTAAGGTTCCGACACGCTCGACATCGGGATGGCCGACTGGACGCGGGTGTCGATGCCGAGGCGCTCAAGTGCGTTCTGAACGGCAAGCGCGTTCATCACCGTCGCGAGCATTCCCATATAATCGGCGCTGGCGCGATCGAAGCCCTTGGCTGCCGCGGCCATGCCTCGGAAGATGTTGCCGCCGCCGACGACCACGCAAAGTTCGCGCCCTTGCGCCTTGGCTTCGGCGATTTCGCCGGCGAGGCCTGCGACGGCGTCGGGATCGATGCCGAACTGGCCCTGCCCCATCAGCGCCTCGCCCGAGAGCTTCAGAAGGATTCGATTGAAGCGCGGGCGGGTCATGGCGGAGGATCTGTCCTCTAGATGGTAAAGGCCGCCACGCCTTTATGGCGCAGCCGCCGAGTTGCCAACTGCATTACGTGCGGAAGCGGCTGGTTCAAGCGCGAGCAGTGCCTTGGCGGGCGAATGCAAGCGATCAGATGGGGACCGACGAAACCTCGACATAAAAAAGGGCGGAGCTTTCGCCCCGCCCTCTTTCTCAGGTGACGCGCGACCGCTTGCTAGGCGACCGGCTCTGGCTTGTTCGTCCCGGCAGCGGCGGCGACTTCGGCGGCGAAATCGCTTTCCTTCTTCTCGATGCCTTCGCCGAGCTGGAAGCGGATGAAGCCGATGAGCGCGATATCCGCGCCGGCTTCCTTGGCGGCCGAGGCGACGACTTCGGCGACCGGCGTCTTGTTGTCCATCACGAACAGCTGGGTGAGGAGCGCGCTTTCCTTGCGGTACTTGGCAAGGCTGCCCTCGACCATCTTTTCGACGATGTTGGCGGGCTTGCCGCTCTCCTTCGCCTTCTCCATCGCGATCGAGCGCTCGCGCTCGACGAGCGCCGCATCGAGATCATCGGCAGTCAATGCGAGCGGATGAGCCGCTGCGACGTGCATTGCGATCTGCTTGCCAAGTGCCTGCAGCGTCTCGGCGGGTGCACTGCTTTCGAGTGCAACCAGAACGCCGATCTTGCCGAGGCCCGGCGCAACCTGGTTGTGGACGTAAGGGACGACCGCGCCAGCGTTCACCTCGACGACCGCAGCGCGGCGCAGCGACTGGTTCTCGCCAATCTTGGCGATATTGTCGGTCAGCTTCTCCTGGACGGTGCCGCCGCCCGGGTATTGCGCGGCGCCGAGCGCCTCGACGTCGGTGCCGTGCTCGAGGGTGAGCTTGGCGACGTTGCGCACGAACTCCTGGAAGATTTCGTTCTTGGCGACGAAGTCGGTCTCCGAGTTGACCTCGATGACGGCGCCGCGGGTGCCCTCGACGACGACTCCGACGAGCCCTTCGGCGGCGGTGCGGCCCGCTTTCTTGGCCGCGGCGGCAAGACCCTTGGCGCGCAGCCAGTCGATCGCCGCCTCCATTTCGCCGTTGGTCTCGGCGAGCGCCTTCTTGCAGTCCATCATGCCGGCGCCGGTGCGCTCGCGCAGTTCCTTCACAGTCGCGGCCGTGATCTCAGCCATGTCTTTTTCCTCTTGGCTCCCCTTCCGCAGGCGGAAGGAGCTTGGGGGTGGGTGTGTCCGGGAGGTGGGAAGCTTGCCCCCACCTCTCAATCCCTCCCGCGAGCGGGAGGGGAAATCTCAGGCCTCGAGCGCTGCTTCGACCGGCGGCTCGGCCATCGCGCCGATGTCCTCGCCGCGCGCGGCCGCGTTGCCGCTGCGGCCTTCGTTCGCAGCCTGCGCAACCGCGTCGGTATAGAGGCGGATCGCCCGGCTGGCGTCGTCATTGCCCGGAACCGGGAATGCAATGCCGCTCGGATCGCTGTTCGAATCGAGGATCGCGACGACCGGGATGCCGAGCGTGTTTGCTTCCTTGATCGCAAGCTCTTCCTTGTTGGTGTCGACGACGAACATGACGTCGGGAAGGCCGCCCATGTCGCGGATTCCGCCGAGGCTCTTTTCGAGCTTGTCGCGCTCGCGCGTCAGCTGGAGGACTTCCTTCTTGGTGAGACCCGCGGTGTCGCCCGAGAGCTTCTCTTCAAGGCTCTTGAGCCGCTTGATCGAATTGGAGATCGTCTTCCAGTTCGTGAGCATGCCGCCGAGCCAGCGGTGGTTGACGAAATGCTGGCTCGATGCCTGCGCCGCGTCGGCGATCGCGTCCTGCGCCTGGCGCTTGGTCCCGACGAACAGCACCTTCCCGCCGCGGGCGACGGTCTGCTGAACGAAGTCGAGCGCGCGCGCGAAAAGCGGCACGGATTGCGACAGGTCGATGATGTGAACCCCGTTGCGGTCGCCGAAGATGTACGGCTTCATCTTGGGATTCCAGCGGTGGGTCTGGTGGCCGAAGTGCGCTCCGGCCTCGAGCAATTGCTGCATGGTGACGACGGTGGTCGCCATATTTCTTCTCCTTCCGGTTCTGCCTCAGCGGAGCCGATTGACCGACCTTGCGGCCGGCACCGGTATGTAGGCTCCGCCTGTGGGATGCGCGGGCAGTTAGCGGATGAGGCTCGTCCTTTCAAGGGCTTGGCGGGTGTCGGCCCGGGGCGCTTGACAGAATAGAACAAACAGGGAACATTCACTCATCTCACCTGAGCGATCGCTGCCGCACCGGAACAAAAGAGGTCCGGATCGGTTGGATGCTCCCAAGAAGGATCTGATGCGATGATTGCACCTTTGGGCACCCTCGCCTTCCTCGCCACATTGTGGCTGCTCGTTGTTCTGAGTTCTCGGGTTCTTGAGGAAAGCGGCGCCAAGATCGCCGCTGCCCTCAATGGCAAGCAGGCTTACCGGGAAGTCGCCGTGCCGGTCCGCGCAAGAGCGCGTTCCCGCGTCCAGCAGCCTATGCGGGCGCGGCCGCGCTGGCGCGACGCCGCTTGACGCGGGAATAGCTCGCAAGCGCAAGCGGGATCATCAGCAGGTAGAGAAGGGCCAGGATCGACAAGGTCGCCCACGGCGCGGTGAGTAATGCAGCGCCAAGGACCGCTACTCCTGCAAGCGCGTAGAGTCGCCACTCGCGGCGGACCCTAATGGACGACCAGCTGTAGGTCGGCAG
>DATIQO010000235.1:0-4464 GCA_035470745.1 Sphingomicrobium sp.
CAGCTGGCCGGGAGTCAGACCGCAAACCGGCTCGTCTTAACGGCCGGCAAGTTCGGGGTCGTCGACGTGTTCGATACTAACGACCAGGCGCATGATCCGCGCAGCGACTTCCTCAACTGGACGATCATCGACGCGGGAACATTCGATTATGCCGCCAACGCGTGGGGCTACACCTATGGCGCGGCGGCCGAGCTCTACGATGGGCCCTGGACACTTCGCGGCGGTTTCTTTGCCTTGTCCGATGTTCCCAACAGCGAAAAGCTGGATTCAAGTTTTGGGCAGAACGAGCTTGTTGGCGAGATCGAGCATCGCCACTCAATCGATGGGCAACCCGGTAAACTGAAGATCACTTTGTTTCGTAATCGCGGAAGAATGGGCCGGTTCGCGGATGCGATCAGGCTGGCGCAGCTGACCGGTGCGCCTGCGGACATCAGCGCCGTTCGCCGCACGCAAAGCCGGGCCGGTATGAGCTTCAACCTTGAACAGCAGGTCTCGAAAGCCGTCTCATTTTTCGTGAAGGGAGGCCTCGCCGACGGCAATGTCGAGCCGTTTGAGTTCACCGATGTTGACCGCTCGCTCGCGGCCGGCTTGACCGTCAACGGAAATTGCTGGGGACGCCGCGATGACACGATTGGCATCGCAGCAGTCGTCAATGGCATCTCAGCTGTACACGAGCGTTTTCTCGATCTGGGCGGCCTCGGCATCCTCGTCGGCGACGGCAAGCTGCCTCATCCTGGGCTAGAGCAGATCATTGAAGCTTATTATGACTTTGCCATCACCAAGGGGCTTCACGTGTCGCTCGATGGTCAATTCATCAACCACCCGGCGTACAACCGCGACCGCGGTCCCGTTCCGATCGGTGCGGTTCGAATCCACGCGCAGCTGTAGTCGCCCCCGCCGTCGTCGAGTGTCGGTTTCCGTAATGGGTCTGTCGTTCCAGTGCAGTCACTGTAGACCCGGTGCTGGGCGCGGCTGGTCATATGCAATACAAGTAAAAGGCGCGTGCGGCCGCGCAGGAGATGAAGCGCAATTGGCGGGCACGGGGCGTGGCCTGCCGCCACGAAAGGGACGGTGATCAAGAACGAGGGTGAGAGTTCCGCGGCGCGGCGCGCGGCAAAGATCTGCCTGGTCGGCGGTCTGCTGGTGCTCGCGCTTTGGATCGATCGCAACTTGCTTCCAGCGCTCATCTGGGCGGCGATCCTCGCGATTGCGACCAGTCCGTTGCATGACTTGTTGGCGCGTACGCATCCCCGCCTTCGCGACGGGGCATTGCTGCCGTCCTTGTTCACGGCCGTCTTTGCACTTGCGGTCCTCGTTCCTCTCGCATTGATCCTCGTCGAAGCTGCGCGAGAGCAAGCAGCGGTGTTGCAATGGATCGCCTCGGCTCGAGCAAAAGGCATTGCTACTCCCGCGTGGGTGCAGCAACTGCCGTTCGGCGCAGGCGCAGTTTCGCATTGGTGGCAGGCTAACCTCGCGACTCCCGGCGGAGCTTCAGCGGAGCTCAACCAGCTCAATACGAGCGCCGTCCATCACGGCCGCCTGTGGGGTGCAGAGGTCATCCATCGAAGTGTCCTCTTCGCACTGGCCCTCGTCGCCTACTTCTTCCTGCTTAAGGAACAGGCGACGATCGTTGCCGAGCTGCGCATTGCCGGCTATCGCATGCTCGGTCCGACCGGAGAGCGGGTCGCGCGCCAGGTAGTTCTCTCCGTCCGAGGAACGATCAATGGATTGGTCTTTGTCGGGCTTGGGGAAGGGGCCGTCATGACCGTGGTTTACTGGCTTGCCGGCGCTCCGCATGCAGTTCTGCTCGGCGTGGTTACGGCGGTCGCCGCAATGATCCCGTTTGGCGCCGTTCTGGTATTCGTAGTCGCGGCTTTGCTAATACTTGTTCAGGGTTCAGCCCTCGCGGCAGGCGCTGTTCTCGTGACAGGCCTGCTCGTTGTCGCAATTGCAGATCATTTCATCCGCCCGGCGCTCATCGGCGGGGCAACCCGGCTCCCGTTCCTCCTTGTGCTCTTCGGGATTCTCGGCGGAGTCGAGACGCTCGGATTGCTGGGTTTATTCGTTGGACCGGGTGTGATGGCCGCTCTTGTTCTTCTTTGGCGGGAATATGTGCACGGATCATCCAGGAAGAATAACGGCCGTAGTGGTGCGTCTGCAACGCGTTCAACGCCCTAGCGAGGGTGACTAAGCCGCGGACGATAAAGATCGAAGTCCGCGACCGCTGATCTGCTTATGGGGTAATGCGCTCGAGCGGCGCAGATATGGTGCAAACGAGTCCGGGCGGGCAGAAGTCGATACTGACTGTTCCACCCCAATCCCGAGCAACAGCCTGCTTGAGAAGCCGAGTTCCAAAACCGCTGGTTTCCGGCTCAGCAACCACCGGTCCGTCCCGCTCGCGCCAAACCATCGTCAGGGCACCACCATTCACTTCCCAATTGATCTCTATTTTTCCGTGATCGGTAGACAACGCCCCGTATTTCGCTGCGTTGGTCGCGAGCTCGTGCAGGGCCAATGTCAGCGTGACGGTTGCTGCCGGCGTCAGCAGAACCGCAGGCCCCGCAAGAGTGATGCGCCGATCTGCAGTCTGGAATGGTCCAACCGCCGCTTCGGCAGCACTCGATATCGGCGTTGCCTCCCACGTCTGTTTCATGACGAGGTTATGGGCCGCGGCAAGCGCGGCAAGTCGCCCTTCGAACGAGCGGACGAGGTCGACGGGAACGGCGCTCCCCTTGAAAGTTTGGTAGGCAAGTCCCTGCACTACAGTCAGCGTGTTCTTGACGCGATGATTGAGCTCGTGGAGCAATAATCGCTGCTGAACTTCGGCGCTCTTCTTGTCCGTGACGTCGCGAAGAATGCGGACGCCGTAGGCTTCGCTGCAGTCCTCGGTTTGGACAATCGACGCCGCAACCTCCACCCAGATCACGCCGCCATCCTTCCGGACATAGCGCTTTTCAATCGTATAGCTTTGGCCGGTGCCTGACCATTGCTCTTCAAAGAGCTCGCGGTCCCTCGCTGCATCCGCGGGGTGGGTGATATCAAAGAAGGTCTTGGTTTGCAGTTCCTGGAGACTATAGCCCGTCAACACCGAATATTGATCATTGGCGCGAAGGAAACGGCCATCGCGATCTACTTCGGCAATTCCGACCATCGCATGGTTGTAAGTTGTAGCGAGCCGCGCCTCGCTTTCCTTGAGCGCGGTCTCCGCTGCCTTGCGCGTTGAGATATCTCGAAGAAAGCCCAGGAAAACCAGCTCGCCAGAGACACTTGTGGGAGTGATCGACAACTCGACCGAGAACTCCTCGCCGGAGGATCGAAGGGCGCTGATCTCGACGTGCCGATTGAGGACGGGACCTTCCCCTGTCTCGAGATAGGCCTCCAATCCGCGATGATGTGCTTCTCGGTAGCGGATCGGGATGATGAGGTCGCTGAGCTGCCTGCCAATGGCCTCGGTCCGTCGCCATCCGAAAATCTCTTCTGCAACCGAGTTCCAGCCGGCAACGACGCCGTCCGGTCGCATGACGACCACTGCGTCGAGCGCAGTCTCAAGGACTGGCGTTAGATCCGCCATCCAAAGATCGATCGGAATCTCCATTCAGCGTGGGATAGGCATTGGGCGGCAGGCCGTCCACCGGACCCCTGCCACGCTAAGACGTTTGAATATCGAAATAAGTTGCCAGCTCGTCCACTCGATGGAGCGAGAATGTCCGCGCTTGCGACCCTTCTCGGTTTCTAGAGGAGTCCGCGTTTGCGCCAGCGGTCGTAGGATTGAATTTCCCATTCTGGGCGACAAATAGCTGCTGTTCCGACGCCATTCACCTCGCGCGGTGCCGTTGGGGGCCATGAGCAGGATTCGAACGGCGATTGTTATCCTCGCGGCAGCCTCGATGAGCGTCGCTGCCAATGCGATGCCGCAGGAACCGGTCGAGCCGGTCGCCTTGCCACCGGCCGTCGAGCAGGGCGTCGACATGGTTTACATCGATCCCGAGATCGCTGGCGACATTCGCTGGCGCAACACGAAGCTCGATGATGTCAGCTTCGCCCGGTACGCCGGTGCACCGCTCGATCTCATCCAGGCGATCAACCCGCTCTATACTGACCTTCGCCGCGGTCTTGTCAGCTACCAGAAGCAGTGGGGAATTCTTCCGCAATTCAGCATTCCGTTGGGCCCTACGATGACGGTTGGCTCGGAAAGCGATCGGGTTACGCTGCTGCGGGAGCGGCTTGGCCTCGCCCCTGGGAGGCGGTTCGACGAACCCATGGCGGAACGCGTTGCTGCCTATCAGAAGGTCCACGGGCTCAAGCCGGACGGGGTCGCCGGGAACGAGGTGATCGCTTCCCTCAGCCTCGGCGCCGAGCATTACGAACATGTGCGGATGATCAATATGGAGCGGGCGCGGCGCTTGCCCGCTCCTGGCGAGCTTAAGCGACATATCATCGTCGATGCTGGCTCCGCGCGGCTGT
>DATIQO010000236.1:0-19404 GCA_035470745.1 Sphingomicrobium sp.
GTTCCAGGCGCATATCGATGCCGCGCGCGAGTGCGGGCTTCCGCTCGTCGTCCACACGCGCGAGGCCGAAGCGGATACTTCCGAGATGCTTGCCGCGGCCGTGAAGGAGGGCGGGATCACGGGCGTCCTTCACTGCTTTACCGGCTCGGCAGACCTTGCGCGCAAGGGGCTCGATCTTGGCTTTTACATTTCGCTCTCCGGAATCGTCACCTTCAAGAACGCGGCCGACCTTCAGGCTACCGCCAAGTGGCTGCCGTCGGACCAGATGCTGGTGGAAACGGATTCGCCCTTCCTGGCCCCGGTTCCGCATCGCGGTCAGAAGTGCGAACCCGCTTTCGTCGCCGATACTGCAAGCTTTGTCGCTGAGCTGAGGGGAGAGAATCCCTTGGAGCTTGCCGAAACTACGACCGCCAACTTCTTCAGATTGTTCAAGAAGGCGGCGTGAAGGTCCGCATCCTCGGATGCGGGACTTCGACCGGCGTCCCCAAGATCGGCAACGATTGGGGCCTGTGCGATCGCCACGAACCGCGCAATTACCGGCTGAGGACCTCGATCCTCGTTGAAAGCGCGGGCCAGCGAATGCTGGTCGATTGCGGGCCGGATCTTCGTCAGCAGCTCCTGGGAGCGGAAGTGAACCGGCTCGAGGGCGTCATCGTGACCCACGCCCACGGCGACCATTGCCACGGGATCGACGAGCTAAGGCCGGTGTCGCAGGCGATCGCAGGTCCGGTGCCGCTCCACGCGCGTAGCGAAGTCCTCGACGAGCTTTCCGAGCGATTTGCCTATGCCTTCACCCGCTCGGACTTTTACCGGCCGATCGCAGAGGGCAGGGAGATCGCCGCAAACCTCTCGTTCGGGGAGGCACAGGTCCGTTTCGTCGACCAGCCCCACGGGACCACCACGTCGCTCGGGCTGCGCTTTGAAGAAGGCGGAAGATCCGTATCTTATGCAATAGATTTCAGTAGCCTGACGAATGAAATGGCGGCGCTTTATCAACAAACGGACGTGTGGATCGCGGATTGCCTCACGCGCCGTCCGCATCCAACGCATGCCCATCTCGACGCGGTTCTTGGCTGGGCGAGGGAATTGCGCGTCTCGCAGCTCTATCTTGTTCACATGGGCAACAGCCTCGATTATCGATCACTCATCGCCGAGCTGCCCGACTGGGCCGCTCCTGCTTATGACGGGCTCGAGATCGTCCCATGATGACCAACGACCTGATGCTTGGGGGCGTCTACATCCTGATGGCGATCATGCTCGTGCTCGGCTCGCTGATGGCGCGCCGAGAGCCGCTTGCGAAGCTGATCACCATGGCGATGGCCTGGATCGTCATCTTTGCCGCCGGTTTCGTTCTTTTCGCCTTCCGCGACGACTTTGGATATCTCGCCCAGCGCCTGAAGGCCGAAGCCATCGGCAGTCCCGTGACGGAAGGGGGTACGACGCGCATCCCGATGGCGATCGACGGTCATTTCTGGGTCCAGGCCAAGCTCAACGGCCATGACGTCAAGTTCCTGGTCGACAGCGGAGCGACGATGACGACGATCGACCGGCAGACGGCAAAGGCCGCCGGCGTTGCGGTTTCGCCGCGGGCCGACGAGTTCGTTCGAACCGGCAACGGCATCATTCGCGTATCGAGCGGACGCGCCGACGAGCTCAGTGTCGGGACGATCGTCCGCCAGGACGTTGGGCTTCAAGTTGCCGAGAATGACGATCTCAACGTGCTTGGCATGAATTACCTGTCGACACTGAGCCGCTGGGGCGTGGAAGGGCGTTGGCTCATTCTCGTTTCCTGAGGCATGTGCCGGGGGCCCTCTAACCGACGATTGGCTGATACTTTACATAATGCATATTATCATACTTTCAGATACAGGGCGCGGAAAGGCCCCCCATGTCCATTGAACGCCTTCGCGAGATCATGCGCCGCCTGCGCGATCCCAAGACCGGCTGCGAATGGGATACGGTCCAGACCTTTGCGACAATCGCCCCCTATACGATCGAGGAAGCCTATGAAGTTGCCGACGCGATCGCGCGCGACGACATGGACGCGCTTGCCGACGAGCTCGGCGATCTCCAGCTCCAGGTCGTCTTCCATTCGCAGATGGCCGAGGAAGCCGGCCAGTTCACGTTCGAGGACGTGATCGATCGCATCTGCGACAAGATGGAACGCCGCCACCCGCACATTTTCAGCGACGCCGAGCACGGCGGCCATCATTTGTGGGAAAAGATCAAGGCCGAGGAACGCGCTGCAAACCCCGACAAGAGCGCGCTTGCGGGCGTTGCGCTTGCGCTTCCCGCGCTCGAACGCGCTGCCAAGCTCCAGCGCCGGGCAGCCCGCGTCGGCTTCGACTGGCCGGACAAATCAGGTCCCCGGGCCAAGATCGAGGAAGAGCTCGCCGAGCTCGACGCAGAAAGCGATCACCCACGAATGCTCGAGGAACTTGGCGACCTGCTCTTTGCCGTGGTTAACCTCTCACGCCATCTCAACATCGAACCCGAAGTTGCGCTTCGCGAAGCCAATATGAAGTTCGAGCAACGCTTTCGGGCGATCGAGACGGCGCCTGGATTTGCCGCGATGAGCCTCGATGAAAAGGAAGCGCTCTGGACCGCTGCCAAGCAGGCTCAGGCCGGCTCCATGGCCTGAAAGCGCGCCCAATTTTCGGGCGACAGGCGAACCGACAGGTCGACCTGGTCCTCCTCGACATTCTGTTCGAGCACCTCGCCCCTCGCGTGAAGCCAGGCAATCTTCTCGCCCGCGCTCGCCGGCAGCCGGATATTGTGAACCTGTTCGCCGCTCCTCAGGCACTCGGCCATCCGCTCGCGGAGCGCGTCTAGCCCCTCGCCGGTTACCGCCGAGATCGGCACGACGTCCTCGCGGCGCCGCGCTTCTTCGAGCAAGCGGCCGCGTTCCTCGGCAGCAAGCAGGTCGATCTTGTTCCACGCTTCAATCCGTGGCGGCGCGCCTTCTTCCGCGAGCCCCAGCGACGCAAGAACGTCGCAAACATCCTCGCCCTGCGCCTCGCGGTCGGGATGCGCCATGTTGCGGACATGGACGAGGAGATCGGCCTCGCGCACCTCCTCGAGCGTCGCCCGAAAGGCCGCGATGAGCTCGGTCGGAAGGTCCGAGACGAACCCGACCGTGTCGGACAGGATGACCTTGTCGAACCCTGGCAGCTTGATGTCCCGCATCGTCGGGTCGAGCGTCGCGAAGAGAAGATTCTCCGCAAACACCGTCTCTCCCGTCAAGCGATTGAAAAGCGTCGATTTTCCAGCGTTCGTATAGCCAACGAGCGCAACCACCGGCCAGGGCGCGCGCTGGCGCCGGTCGCGGTGCAGGCTGCGCGTTCGCTTGACCTGGTCAAGCTCGCGCCGGATCTTGGCCATGCGGTCGCGGATCTGCCGGCGGTCGGCCTCGATCTGCGTCTCGCCAGGACCGCCAAGGAAGCCGAAGCCGCCGCGCTGGCGCTCGAGGTGAGTCCAGCTCCGGACCAGCCGGCCTGCCTGGTAATCGAGATGGGCAAGCTCGACCTGAAGGCGTCCTTCAGCAGTTGCAGCGCGCTCGCCGAAGATTTCGAGGATGAGGCCGGTGCGGTCGATCACCTTGGTTCCGACTTCGTCTTCGAGGTTCTTCTGCTGGATCGGGGTCAGCGCGGAATCGACGATGAGGAGGCGCGCCTCCTTCTCCTTTGCGATCCCGGCGATCTCCTCGACCTGCCCCTTTCCAAGCAGCGTCGCGGGCCTCACGGCGCGAAGGCGAAGCGGCCGTGCCGCCACGACGTCAATGCCGATCGCCGCGGCAAGCCCTTCGGCTTCCTCGATGCGCGCCTCGGCAGAGCGCCTCGAACCTTCGCGCGGAAGCTCTGGAACGGCGATGATCGCACGCTCGCCCCGCGCGACGTCGATCGCTCCATTGCCGTCGAAACTATTCAGGTTCGCTCTCCTCGCTTGCGCCTTCCCCCTCGCCGCCAAGGCTGAGCGGGTGAGCCGGCTGCAGCGTCGAGATCGCATGCTTGTAGACCAGCTGCATCTGCCCTCCCCGTTCAAGGACGAGGCTGAACTGGTCAAAGCCCGTGACCGATCCCTGGAGCATCACCCCATTGACGAGGAACAAGGTCATCCGCTCATTCTCCCGTGCCGCGGCAGCAAGGAATAGGTCCTGGAGCTGCGCCTTGGCTCCGCTTGCAGCATTTGCCGAAACCACGAGGTCGGGGGGCGGCTCGGCGGGCATGATGGTCGAGATCGCATGCTTGTAAACGAGCTGGGAGGCTCCCTCGCGGCGCAGCAGCAACGAAAAGGCGTCGAACCAGGTGATGACCCCCTGCAGTTTCACGCCTTTGACAAGGAAGATCGTGACAGGAAGCTTTGCACGCCTGACGCTGTTGAGGAAATGATCCTGCAAGCTCAGCGGTCGCGCTGCCATGATGGCTCCTACTCCTCGCCCTCCCGCTTATCCCCGATCCCCAAAGCCTTTAGTTTCCGGTGCAGCGCAGAACGTTCCATGCCGATGAACGACGCGGTTCGCGAGATGTTGCCGGAAAACCGCCGAATCTGGATTTTTAGATATTCGCGCTCGAAGGATTCGCGCGCTTCCCTGAGCGGACTGCCCATGATCGCCATCGCGGTCGAGGCGCCTCCCATGACGTTGTGGCTGTCGAGAATCTCGGGCGGGAGGAGGTCGACCTCGATGCAGGCGACCCGGTCGCCGGGCGCAAGGATGAGCGTGCGCTCGATGATGTTTCGCAGCTGGCGCACATTGCCTGGCCAGTCGTGTGCCTGGAGCGCGGCCATCGCCTCTTCCGAGATGCGCGGCGGCCGCATCCGGCGCTCGGCGGCAAAACGGGCGAGAAAATGGCTGACGAGCTCGGGAATATCCTCGCGGCGCTCGCGAAGCGGCGGCAGTTTCACGGGCACCACGTTCAAACGATAGAACAAGTCCTCGCGGAAGCGGCCGGCGCTGATCTCCTCCTGCAGGTTTCTCGACGTTCCCGAAAGCACCCGCACATCGACCCGGACCGCGCGCTGGCCGCCGACGCGGTGATAGGATTGGTCGGTCAGCACGCGCAGGCTCTTGGCCTGCGTCGTCAACGGCATGTCGGCGATCTCGTCGAGGAACAGCGTGCCGCCATGGGCATGTTCAAGAAGGCCTGGACGCATCGCCCCGTCGGCCTCGCTTCCGAACAGCTCCTCCTCGACGCGCTCGGGGCTCATCATCGCTGCGGAAAGGACGATGAAGGGCGCCCGCGCCCGCGGGCTCCACTGGTGGATCATCCGCGCGGCGATTTCCTTGCCGACGCCGGGCGGCCCGGAGATGAGGACGCGGCTCCCGGTCGGCGCGACCCTTTTCAGCGTCGCACGGACGGTATTGATCGCGACCGAGCTCCCCTGCAGCTGGTCCTCGTCGCCGACCTTCAGGCGAAGCGCGTCATTCTCGCGCCGAAGCCGGTCGGTTTCGGTGGCGCGGTCGACAAGGTAGATCAGCCGCTCGGCCTCGAATGGCTTTTCGATGAAATCGACGGCCCCTTCCCTGACCGCCGCGACGGCGGTGTCGAGATTGCCGTGACCCGAGATCACCAGCACCGGGAGAGTCGAATCGCGCCGCTTGATCTCCTGGAGCAACTGCAGTCCGTCGAGCCGCGAGCCCTGGAGCCACACGTCGAGCAGCACCATCGAGGGCCTGCGCTCCTCGATGGCGTCGAGCGTCGCGTCGCTGTCGGCCGCGGTCCGAACCGCATAGCCCTCGTCCTCGAGAACTCCGCTGACGAGTTCCCGAATATCGGCCTCATCGTCCACTACCAGAACTTCAAGCGCCATCAGGCTTCCTCGATGTGATCATTGTCGTCTTGCTCCTCGCCGCCCTCGTCTTCCCCGCCAAGGGAGGCAAGCTTTCGAGTGTCAAACGAGATGCGCACGTGGGTTCCGCCGCCGGAGCGGTCGAGGAAGGCGATCTCGCCCATATGCTCCTCGACGATCTTCTTGACGATCGCGAGCCCGAGCCCGGTCCCCCTCACCCGCGTCGTCATATAGGGCTCGGTCAGTCGCTCGCGGTCTTCCGGGAGGCCGACGCCGGTGTCGAGCACGTCGATGACGAGCAGTTCGTCCGCTTGGCGCAGCTTCAGCTCGACGCGGTCACCGGCAAGGCTATGCTCGCCGCGATTCCTCCTGCTTTCAATTGCTTCGACACCGTTTTTCACGACGTTCGTAAGAGCTTGCCCGAGCTGCCGGCGGTCGCACACCATGCGGAATTCGCCGCTCGGCGGCTCGAGCGAGAAGCTGATCGCAGGGTGGGCGACTTCGTGCAGGAACAGTGCCTGGCGCGCGATCTCGTGGACATTCTCCTCGCGGAACGCGGGCTTGGGCATGCGCGCGAAATTCGAGAATTCATCGACCATCCGCCGGATGTCGCCGACTTGCCGAACGATGGTCCCGGTCAGCCGCTCGAACGTGTCCTTGTCCGACGAGACCTCGCTCGCGAACCTTCGCTGCAGCCGCTCGGCGGCGAGCTGGATCGGCGTCAGCGGGTTCTTGATCTCGTGCGCGATCCGGCGCGCGATATCGGACCAGGCCGCGCGCCGCTGATCGGTCAATTGATCGGTGATGTCGTCGAACGTCAGCACCGAGCCGTCCTGGTAGCGGACGCGCTTCACGGCGAGCGTCCGCTGGGCGCCGTCCGCGTTGATCAGCACATTGGCTTCCGACTGCTGGCCGCGCATGAACTCATCGAGCTCCGGCGATACCGATGCGAGCGCCTTCCCCTCGATTTGCTCTCCTTGCTCGAGGAGCGTTTCGGCCGAGCGATTGAGAAGCAGGATCGAGTGGCGGGCATCGACTGCGATGACGCCCGCGGTCACGCTCGAGAGAACCGCTTCGATGAAGGCGCGCCGCGTCTCGAGCTGGCTATTGGCCGTCTTGAGCTCGGTCGTCTGCTCCTCGAGCCGCTCGGTCATCTGGTTGAAGGCCGTCGCCAGCGTCTGGACCTCGTCCTCGGTGTTGGAGACGGGAACGCGGGCGGAGAAATCGCCCGCTTCGATCCGTCCCGCCGCGCTGACGAGCTCACCGACCGGCCGGACGAGCCGGTCGGCAAGCTTGAGCGCCGTCAGGATCGAAAGGCCAACGATGATCAGCGCGCCGAGCAGCAAGGCGGCATTGAAGCGAAGCTGGTTGACCCGCGAGCGCTTGAGCAGCGACCGGTAGTCGTGGAGGACATCGCCAGCGCCCTTGAGCTGCGTCCTGAACTGGGGATCGAAAACGCGCGATGCGTAAAGATAGGTGTCGGGGCCGAAGTCGATCTGGGTCAGGGCACCGATCCGGTCGGGGGAATCGACCGATACGCTCTGGTGGGTCTTGAGCTCCCCGATCTTCTCGGGCGTGATGACCTTGTCGAGCGGCCGGTTGTAGGGATTGACGAGGGCAAGCGCCCGGATCTGATGGTCAGCGCCATAAGTGAAGATGATCGCCTCGGAGAGATTGCGGATCAGCACCTGGCGGGGAAAGAGATCGGCAAAGCGGGGATCGTCGATCGTGATCTGCCTGAGATAGCCGGCAAGATCGCCGCTCATCGTCACCGTTTCATTGGCGACGCGCTCGGCTTCACGGTCGTAGCTTGCACGCGCGACCTGCACCGTGTTCTCGAGCATGTTGCGGGCACGGTTCGAGAACCAGAATTCGAGCCCGCTCTGGAAGAGGACCGACGCGAAGATCGCAACCAGCACCGTCGGGACCGCCGCGATCGCGGTGAAGAGCGCCACCAGCCGCACGTGGAGCCTTCCGCTCCCAAGGCCTCCGAGCTCGGCGCGGCGAACCGCGACCTTTCGCGCGTAAAGCGCCATGAGCGCAATCGCCGGCAGGAGGATGGCGATCAGCATCAGCGCGATGAGCGGTGGCGACAGCAGTGTTCCGGGCTCGGCGTTGCGGCTGAGCAGCGAACCGCTGAGCACGATCATGCCGACGAGCAGGAAGGCAAGGAGGACCATGAGCCGGTCGTAGAAACGTCCGCTCACCCGCTCCCGCTGAAGCCAGCTGTCCTGTCTAACAATCACGGGCGATTCGGCCGTACGCGCGTCCATTCGCGGCTGCCCTAGCACGACCGTTGCATCAACAACACACTTCTGTGGGGGTCTCGACGTTCAGGCAGCAGAGCGCGCGAGCCACGGCGAATAGAATTCCTGCAACATCTGAACAACGACAGCAGGATCGTCCTGGCTGTTCACGCGGTTCCTGAGCTCGGCCGACCCTGGCAGGCCCTTGGTATACCAGCCGAGATGCTTGCGCGCGAGGTTGACCCCGGTGTGGGTGCCGTAAAGCGAGAGCATCTCGTCATATTGCTGGAGCATGGTCGCAAGCTGTTCATCGAGGCTCGGGTCGGGTCGATGCCCGCCCCCGCCAAGGTCGCTCATGACCTGCGCGACGAACCACGGGCGTCCATAGGCGCCCCTTCCGATCATGACGCCGTCGGCACCCGACTGCCGCAGCGCCTCGCGCGCATCGTCGATCGAGTTGATGTCGCCGTTGACGATGACCGGGATCGAGACCGCGTCCTTGACCTTGCGGACGAACGACCAGTCGGCAGTGCCCTTGTACATCTGGCAGCGGGTGCGGCCGTGAATCGTGATCATCTGCACGCCGAGATCCTCGGCGATGCGCGCAAGTTCCGGCGCATTGAGGCTGTTATGGTCCCAGCCCATGCGGGTCTTGAGCGTCACCGGCACCTTGACCGCCTTTACGGTCGCCGCGATGATCGCGGCGGCATTTTGCAGGTCGCGCATCAGCGCCGATCCAGCCCAGCCGTTCACGACCTTCTTCACCGGACAGCCCATGTTGATGTCGATGATCGCGGCGCCGCGTTGCTCGTTGAGCCTGGCGGCTTCGGCAATCACCCGGGGCTCGCAGCCGGCGAGCTGCATCGAGACCGGCTCCTCGCACGGGTCCCAAAGCGACTTCTGGAGCGACTGGCGCGTTTCGCGCACCATCGCCTCGCTCGCGATCATTTCGCTGACCGTCAGCCCGGCGCCGAAGCGCTTGACGGCACGGCGGAAGGGCAGGTCCGTGACAGCCGTCATCGGCGCCAGGATGACTGGCGATCCGACCTCGACCGGGCCGATCTTGATGGGCTTCACAAGGGTCATGGGTTCCTCGGAAATAGGGGAAGAGCCCTTGGCGGACAAGGCAAGCAGCCCTAGAGCGCCGCGCGGATGACCACCACCGCCCTCATCGTCGCCGCCGGAAAGGGCGAACGCCTAGGCGCCGGCATGCCCAAGCAATATCGCCTCCTTGCCGGCAGGCCGGTGCTGCGCTGGGCCGTCGAATCGCTGATCTCCCATCCCGCGATCGGTTCCGTTCGGGTCGTCATCGCCAGGGACCGGAAGGCAGAAGCTCAGGCCGCTCTTGAGGGTCTCGACGTCGGCGAGCTGATCGAAGGCGGAGCTGAGCGGGCCGATTCGGTCCGCGCCGGGCTCGGCGCGATTGCCGGTGACGCGGTGCTCGTGCACGACGCCGCGCGGCCCTTTTGTCCCCGCGCTGTCGTCGACCGGCTGCTTGCGAGTCTCGAATTCCACGAGGGCGCCGCCCCGACCCTCCCCGTCGGCGACACGCTCGCGCGCCTTGGCGAGACGCTTGGCGAACCCGTCGACCGGTCGGGCCTCGTCCGAGTCCAGACGCCGCAGGCGTTTCGATTGCAGGCGCTGAAGCAGGCCTATGAGCGCTGGTCGGGCCCCTCCCCGACCGACGAAACCACGGTCGTCAGGGCCGCGGGCATGGAGGTCGCGGCCGTGGCGGGCGATCCCGCCCTCGAAAAGCTCACCCTCGCCGCCGACTTCGAGCGGGCCGAGCAGTGGCTGGCCGGTCGCCTCGTTCCGCGCACCGGCCTTGGTTTTGACGTCCACGCCTTCCATGGCCAGGGCCCGATCATGCTCGGCGGCGTCGAAGTGGCTCACGAACGCGGGCTTGCCGGCCACAGTGACGCGGACGTCGCCCTCCATGCAATTACCGATGCCCTCCTCGGCGCTGCCGGGCTAGGCGATATCGGTGAGCATTTCCCTCCCTCGGACCCGCGCTGGAAGGGCGCGGCCTCGTCGCTCTTCCTCGGCCATGCCGCCGAACTGCTCCGCGCCAAGGGAGCGATCATCGATCACATGGATTGTACGATCATCGCGGAAGCGCCGAAGGTCGGCCCGTACCGCGAGGCAATGCGGGCCCGGATCGCCACGATCACGGGTGTCGGCATCGACCAGGTGAGTATCAAGGCGACGACGACGGAGGGACTTGGCTTCACGGGCCGCCGCGAGGGCATTGCCGCACAGGCGGTGGCGAGCATCCGATTGGGATTTCCAAAGTGAGCGAATTTCTACTTCCCGAAATACTGGTCCAGAAGGCGCGCGAAGTCGTCGATGCGAACCGCGCCGCCGGCCGCCGCGTAGCGATCGCCGAAAGCTGCACGGGCGGGCTCGTCAGCGCCGCCCTCACCGAGATTCCCGGATCTTCGGACGTTTTTGAGGCAGGCTACGTAACCTATTCCAACGCTGCGAAAATCAGCGAGCTGAAAGTCTCCGAGGAAGTCGTCGATACATTCGGCGCGGTCAGCGTTGCGACCGCCTGGGCGATGGCCCGCGGCGCACTTGCTGCGTCCGACGCCGATGTCGCGGTCGCGATCACCGGCATCGCTGGCCCCGGCGGTGGCACGCCGTCCAAGCCCGTCGGCACTGTCGTGTTCGCGCGCGCCGAGCGGGACGCCGATCCCGCGAGGATCGTCGCCGACCAGAAGTTCTTCGACGAGAAGACGAGGTCGGGCGTGCGCCTTCAGGCGGCGCTTTGCGCACTCGAATTGCTGATGCCGTAAAGAGCCGCGGCGCGCTGCTCGAAGGCGCTCGTCATTCGCCTCAGTGCGCGATCGAACATCGCTCCTGCAAGCGTCTCGAAGATGCGCGACTTGAAGGCGAAATCGACCGAGAAGTGAAGGTTGGTCCCGCCGTCGGCGGCCCGGTCGAACGTCCACTCGTTGTGAAGATATTTGAGCGGGCCTTCGACATAGTCGACGCAGATCCGCTCGGGACGCTCCTTCATGACACGGCTGGTGAACCGTTCCTTGAAGGCATTGAAGCCGACGACGAGGTCGGCAACGGTTTCCTTTTCGCTCGACGAGCGCACCCGCACCGCGACAACCCAGGGCAGGAATTCGTCATAGCGCGCGACGTCGGCGACGAGCTCGAACAATTGCTCCGGCGTATAAGGTAGGTGCCTGGTTTCGCTGTGGCGCGGCATCAGCCGTTCGAACGCTCCAGCTGCGCGTTGCGTGCCGCCTGCATCTTCTTGAAATCGTCGCCAGCATGATAGCTCGAGCGGGTCAGCGGAGAGGCTGCAACGAGGAGGAACCCCTTTGCCCTCGCGATCGCGGCATAGGCATCGAACGACTTGGGGGTGACGAATTCCTCGACCTTGGCGTGCCTCGGCGTCGGCTGGAGATACTGGCCCATGGTGAGGAAATCGACCCCGGCCGAACGCATGTCGTCCATCACTTGGTGGACTTCGAGCCGCTGTTCGCCAAGCCCCACCATCACGCCTGACTTGGTGAAGATATGCGGGGCCTTGCGCTTCACGCTCTCGAGCAGGCGCAGCGAGGCATAATAGCGCGCGCCCGGGCGAATGGTCGGATAAAGGCGCGGCACCGTCTCGAGATTATGATTGTAGACATCGGGTCCCGCCTCGACGATCGCCTCGACTGCAGCTTCGCTCTTGTTCCTGAAATCAGGGGTCAGGATCTCGATCGTGGTCGTCGGGGTATTGCGCCGCAGCGCCTCGATGACCTTGACGAACTGGGACGCGCCCCCGTCCGCGAGATCATCGCGGTCGACCGACGTGACGACGATATGCTCGAGCCCAAGCTCCGCCGCTGCCGCCGCGACATGCTCGGGCTCGAGCGGGTCCACAGGCCGCGGCATTCCGGTCTTCACGTTGCAGAAGGCACAGGCGCGCGTGCAGGTGTCGCCAAGGATCATCACGGTCGCGTGCTTCTTGGTCCAGCACTCGCCGATGTTGGGACAGGCCGCTTCCTCGCAAACGGTCGCGAGGTTCAGTTCACGCATCAGCCTGCGCGTCTGATGATAACCTTCGCTGACCGGGGCCTTGACCCTGATCCAGTCGGGCTTGCGCTGCCTTGGCGAAATAGCGGCTGGGACGTTCATTGGGCGCAGATAGCGATTGGAGCTACGGCTTGCCACCCCCGCCCGAACCTCGCTAGCGGCGACTCATGCCATACATGCAGCAGTTGATCGAAGGTTATCGTCGTTTCCGCGAGAAGAGCTGGGCGCACGAGCGCGAACGCTGGGCCGAACTTGCCGAAGGCCAGAGCCCCAAGATCATGATCCTTGCCTGCGCTGACAGCCGCAGCGATCCGGCTCAGATCTTCGATGCCCGTCCAGGCGAGATGTTCGTGGTCCGCAATATCGCGGCGCTTGCCCCTCCGTTCGAGACAAGCGCCGGCTATCACGGCGTTTCCTCCGCGCTCGAATTCGCAGTGACGCAGCTCAACGTCGCCGAGATCCTGGTCATGGGACACGGCATGTGCGGCGGCTGTGCAGCAGCGCTCACCGGCGCGTTCGACGACGTGCCGCACGGCGAAGGTCATTTCATCGGCGACTGGGTGGGAATGCTTTCAGGGGTTCGCGACGAAGTTCGTGCGCGCCACGTGGATCTCGACAGGCCGGCCTTCCTCGACATGGAGCGCGAGGCGGTAAAGGTCAGCCTTGCCAATCTGCGCACATTTCCGTGGATCGCGGAGCGCGAGCAGGCAGGGACGCTCAAGCTGCACGGCGCCCATTTTTCGATTGCCGAGGGCCGCCTCTACGTGCTCGACGAGGCGGAAGGAACCTTCCGCCCCGCCTGAGCATGACGCCCTAACACCTTACATTATAATCGTAATGTGGTTGGCCGTTCTGGTCGACATAATAACAATAGCCGCGCGTGTCGCGATAATATTGGTGACCCCCGACGATCGCGCCAACGACGCCGCCAAGGACTGCGCCGACCGCCGCGCCGGCTCCGGTGCCGATGCCCGGAACGATCGACCCCGCCACGGCGCCGGCACCTGCGCCAATGACGGCGCCCGTCGCCGTGCTGGCGACGGCATGATCTGTCTCAGGATTGGTCGCACAGCCGCCAAGCGCGAGGCTCGATGCAGCGGCGAACGAGAGAAACACGCGGTTCATGGTCGTTCTCCAAGGGGAGAATGTCCCCCGCCCCAACATATCCGGCGAAGGCGGTTCGTTCCCGAACGGGCCGTGAACTGTGGCGAAAACGGTATGAAGCGGTTGAGTGAACGCGAACGGGGCGGAAAGCACGTGCCTCCCGCCCCGCCTGTTCGGCTAGCTCAAACTCAACAGGACGCTGCCTCTAGCAGCGAACGTCGTAGCTATAGTGCGGCTGCCCATATTGGTCGACGTAATAGCAATAGCCGCGCGTATCGCGGTAATATTGATGGCCGTTGATGCTGGCGCCAATGACGCCGCCAAGTATCGCGCCGGCGATCGCGCCGGTTCCCGGCTTGATGCCAGGAAGAACGGCGCCTGCAATTGCGCCGGTCGCAGCACCGATTGCCGCGCCGCCAACGACATTTCCGGCCTGCGATCCGCCGCCGTAATAGCCGTTGTTGTAGCCGTAGCCGTTATTGTAATAGCCGTTATTGTAATAGCCGTTGTTATAGCCATTGTTATAGCCATCATATCCATAAGGGCCGTAGCCCTGCGGATACGTGGCGCAGCCGGCCACCGATATACTGGCGGCGGCAAGGGCTGCTGCTAGACCAAGCTTCCTCATTTTGTCTCGTCCCTTCAACATCATGCCCCCGTTGCCGCTATTAGTGCATAAAGCGGCGTTTCGTTCCCGCATCGATCATCGGGCGTTCAGCCTGCGACGAACCTGCGCGTTCAGCGGTGGCCATTCCGCGACGCCGCGCTACAGGGAGGAAAAAGAGGACGTCCATGCGCGAAAGCCTGCCCGAACAGGAAGCCAATATCGCACTGCTGATCGACGCTGACAATGCGAGCCCCGATCACCTCGACGATGTGCTGCTGGTGCTCGGCGAGCTTGGCACGATCAACATTCGCCGCGCCTACGGCAATTGGGCAAAGGCGAGTCTCAAGAACTGGGGCCAGCTGACGGGACTTCACTCGATCGTCCCGATGCAGCAGTTCGATGTCGTCAAGGGCAAGAGCGCCACCGACATGCGCATGACCATCGATGCCATGGACCTGCTCTATCGCGGCAGCGTCGACGGGTTCGGGATCATGTCCTCGGACAGTGACTTCCTTCCCCTCGCCCAGCGGATCCGCGAGGACGGACTTCCCGTCTACGGCTTCGGAACGGCCAAGACGCCCCTCTCCTTCCAGCAGGCATGCACCAGGTTCTTCGATGTCGGCGCGCTCGTGCTGAACGACGAGGAACAGCTCGAGCAGCCCGCGATCGCCAAGGGACAGCGCCCCGTCGACCCCGAGCTGCTGCAGGTCCTCGGCTCGGCGTACAAGGCCTCCAAGCGCGACGAGGAAGGCTACACGCCGCTTTCGGAGCTAGGGCAGCGGGCGAAGGCCGTGTCGAGCTTTGCTGCGCGAAACTACGGCTTCACGCGGCTTTCCGACCTCATCAAGGCGGTTCCCAATTTCGAAGTCAAATCGGGCGATGACGGGCGCTTGCTGGTGAAGCGGCTTCGCTGACAAAGTCGCTCGCCTGTGGATCGTTGATCCACAGCGCATTGCGCCGGGCATGATTCGTTCACTCACGTCATCGCCGCCGCGCGCATTAATTTCTGCGCCCAGCGGAACCGATGAGCGGTTCGCAGGTTCGTGCGTTAACCTAGGTTACATCCTTAGTGGGGCCAGCTTTGTCCGCGTACGATCCTGAGCAAATGCTCAACGAGGCATTGGGTGCGCTCTCGACAGCCGACGACTGGCGATCGGTCATCGATTCCCTTTCTGCACCCATCTATGCGACCGACGCCGAGGGCGCCGTCACCTACTGGAACCAGGCCTGCGTCGATCTTGCCGGGCGCGTCCCCGAGCTTGGGCGGGACCATTGGTGCGTGACATGGCAGCTCTACACGACCAGCGGCGAACCCATGCCCCATGACGAATGCCCGATGGCTGAAGCGATCAAGGAACGCCGGCAAGTCCGCGACCAGGTCGCGATCGCGCTCCGGCCCGACGGCAAGAGGATTGCGTTCCGCGCCTATCCCACGCCGCTGTTCGACGGCGACGGCGTGCTGACCGGCGCGATCAACATGCTGGTCGACGTCAGTGACGAGCAGGCCCTGTCGCTCGCCACCCAGGCCGAGCGGTGCCGGCGTCTTTCCGGCGCGACCTTCAACCGGGAAGTCTGCGCCATGCTCGACGACATGGCGGTCGCCTATGAACAGACGGCCGAGCAGCTTTCGAGGAATTCCAGGCGCTAGGCCGGCTTTCCGTGCTCGATCCTGATCGGCGCAGCGCCAGGGATCTGCCCCGACAAGCCGCCGCGCTGCAGGTCAGAGCAGCTCGAGCTCGACCTCGACTTCGTCGCCAGCAGCGATGCCGAGGCGGCGGCAAACGTCGATCTTGACCGGAAGGAAATAACCGCCGCTTCCTTTCGAGGGAAAGACCGACGTGCGCCACGTGACCTCCCCGATCGTCGCCTCGACCCGCACCGACCCAAATCCCCGCCTGAGCAGCATCGCATGGGCGCGAATCTCGCCGGAAAGCTCGTCCGGAACGCTCATGAAGTGCGAGCTGCCCTCCTCGCTGGTCCAGATCTTGAGGGGACCGGCGAGGCTGATCATCTAGCGCGTCAGCTTCCGATAGCTCGTCCGGTGGGGGCGCGTCGCCTCCTCGCCCAGGCGGCGGACCTTGTCCTCCTCGTAGGACTGGAAGTTCCCCTCGAACCAAACGACCTGGCTGTCTCCTTCGAACGCCAGGATGTGCGTCGCGAGCCGGTCAAGGAAGAAGCGGTCGTGGCTGATGACCACGGCGCAGCCTGCGAAATTCTCGATTGCCTCCTCGAGCGCGCCCAGGGTCTCGACGTCGAGATCGTTGGTGGGCTCGTCGAGCAGCAGCACATTGCCGCCCCGCTTCAGCATCTTGGCGATGTTGACGCGGTTGCGCTCGCCGCCCGACAGCTTGCCGACGTTCTTCTGCTGGTCCTGGCCCTTGAAGTTGAACGCGCCGACGTAGGCGCGCGTCGACTGGTCGTGGCCGTTGACCTTCATATAATCGAGACCGTCTGAGATCTCCTCCCAGACATTCTTCGAATTATCGAGGTGATCGCGGCTCTGGTCGACATAGCCAAGATGGACGGTCGGCCCGATGTCGATCGTTCCGGCGTCGGGCTTCTCCTTGCCGGTGATGATCTTGAACAAGGTGGACTTGCCGGCGCCATTCGGGCCGATGACGCCGACGATCCCGCCCGGCGGCAGCGTGAACGACAGATTTTCAAACAGGAGCTTGTCGCCATAGGCCTTGGTCAGCCCCTTGGCCTCGATCACCTTTCCGCCGAGCCGTTCCGGCACCTGGATGAGGATCTCGGCCTTGCCCGGAACCCGGCTTTCCTGCGCGGCGACCAATTGCTCGAACTTGGCGATACGCGCCTTGGACTTGGTCTGGCGCGCCTTGGCGCCCTGCCTGATCCATTCGAGCTCGTCGCGAATCGCCTTCTGGCGCCCGGATTCCTCGCGCTCCTCCTGATCGAGCCGCTTTGCCTTCTTTTCGAGATAGGTCGAGTAATTGCCCTCGTAGGGAAAATATTTCCCGCGATCGAGCTCGAGGATCCAGCTTACGACATTGTCGAGGAAGTAGCGGTCGTGGGTGATCATCAGCACCGCGCCCGGATATTCCTTGAGGTGGTTCTCGAGCCACTGCACGCTCTCGGCGTCGAGATGGTTGGTCGGCTCGTCCAGGAGCAGGATCGAGGGCTTCTGGATCAAAAGGCGCGTCAGCGCGATCCGGCGCTTCTCGCCTCCCGACAGGCTCTCCACCGGCCAATCGGACGGCGGACAGCGCAGTGCCTCCATCGCGACTTCGAGCTGGTTGTCGAGCGTCCAGCCGTCGACGGCGTCGATCTTGGCCTGGAGTTCGCCCATCTCCTCCATCAGTGCGTCGAAGTCGGTATCATCCTTGGGATCGCCCATTTCCGCCGAGATCGCGTTGAACCTGTCGACCATGTCCGCGACTTCACGCGCGCCGTCCTTGACGTTCTCGAGCACGTTCTTGCTGGGATCGAGCTGGGGCTCCTGCGGCAAATAGCCGACGGTGACATTTTCTCCTGCCCAGGCCTCGCCCGAGAAATCCCTGTCGATTCCGGCCATGATCTTCATCAAAGTCGACTTGCCGGCACCGTTCGGGCCGACGATGCCGATCTTGGCGCCGTGGTAGAATTGCAGGTTGATATGGTTGAGCACTGGCTTTTGAGCGCCAGGGAAGGACTTGGTCATGTCCTTCATCACATAAGCATATTGGGCGGCCATGGGGTCGCAAGCGTCCTTATCGAAAGTACTGGAGGATTGCCGGCCAGTTAGTGCGCCGCGCGCATTTTTTCTAGTCGCGGCCGACCATCGCCACCGCATCCGGGAAACGATAGTCGTGATAAAGGTCCCTTAGCGTCTTCTTGCTGAGCTTGCCCGTCGCCGTGTGCGGAAGCTGGTCGACGAAGATTACGGCATCGGGAATCCACCACTTGGCGACCTGGCCCGAGAGGTAATTGCGGACATCGGCCTCGCACAGGCTGCTGCCGGCATCGCGGACAACGAGGAGCAGCGGTCGCTCGTCCCACTTGGGATGGGGAATCCCGATTGCTGCGGCTTCCGCGACCCCTGGGCATCCAACCGCCGCATTCTCGAGCTCGATCGAGCTGATCCACTCCCCGCCCGACTTGATGACGTCCTTGGCGCGGTCGGTGATCTGGATCGACCCGTCGGGATGGATGGCAGCGACGTCGCCGGTGTCGAACCACTGCTCGGCATCGCAGCAATCCTCGTCCTGCTTGAAGTATCGCCTGACGACCGCAGCGCCCCGCGTCTGCAGCCTGCCCGAGCTCTTGCCGTCGCGCGGAAGGACGTTCCCGGCATCGTCGACCGTACGGAGCTCGACGGTGAACATCGAACGGCCAGGCCTGGTCAGGTAGGCGAACTGTTCGTCCTTGCTCATCGACTCCCAGTTTCCGGGCGGCGCGCCGACCGTTCCGACCGGTGACATCTCGGTCATCCCCCAAAGATGATTGACCCGGATGCCGCGCTCCTGGAACCAGCGGATGGTCGCTGGGGGCGCCGAGGAACCGCCGATGACGACGATCTCGAGCTTGTCGAACGTTGCGCCCGTGGCCTCGACATGATCGATCATCGCCAGCCAGACCGTGGGAACGCCGGCGGTATGGGTGACGCCCTCGTCCTGGAAAAGGCCGCAGAGGCGTTCGGGCCGGTTGTCGGCGCAGACCACCAGCTTGAACCCGGCGATCGCCGCGGCGTAGGGAATGCACCAGCTGTTGGCATGGAACATCGGCACGACCGGGAGCATGACCGAACGAGCCGATACGTTGAAGATATCGGGCGAGATCACCGACATTGCATGAAGAACGGTCGAGCGATGCTCGTAGAGCACCCCCTTGGGGTTACCGGTGGTGCCGCTCGTGTAGCAAAGCCCGCAGGGCTCGCGCTCGTCCCCCTCGTGCCAGCGATAGTCACCATCCTGCGCCTCGAGCCAGGGATCGAACTCGTTGTCGAAGCGGACATAATGGGCGACCGAGCGAAGCCGCGGCTTCAGCCGCTCGATGATCGGCTCGAACGCCGCGTCGTAGAGAATGACGCGGTCCTCGGCATGGTCGATGATATAGGCGAGCTGGTCGTCGAACAGGCGCGGGTTGAGCGTATGGAGGACACCCCCCATTCCAACCACTCCGAACCATGAGGCAAGATGGCGGTCATGGTTCATGCCGAGCGTTGCGACGCGGTCGCCGGGCACGAGCCCGAAACGCTCGAGCGCCTGCCCCATCCGCCGGGCGCTTGCGGCAAGCTCCGTCCAGTTGGTCCGGACGGTGGATCCGTCAGCGCGCGCTGCGACGATCTCGCGGGTGCCGTGCTCTCGCTCGGCATGGTCCATCAGCCGCATGATGCGGAGCGGCCAGTCCTGCATTGCGCCGAGCTTCTCCATCAGCGCTTCTCCCCACGGCAGTAGTGATACTGTGCCGCTTGAGAGCAATGCTGACAAGCCGTCGCGCTTGCCTCCGGGTGGCGGCCGATTTGCGCGGGAAAAGAACGAGCTAGAAGGGGAGTTTGAAGCCCGGCGGGAGGGGCAATGTTCCCTGCATCTTCTGCATTTCCTCGGCAGCTGCCGCGTCCGCCTTGTTGCGGGCATCGTTGATTGCCGCGGCGACCAGGTCCTCGACCATCGTCTTTTCGCTGGGCGC
>DATIQO010000237.1:0-19552 GCA_035470745.1 Sphingomicrobium sp.
GCCGGTCTTCGCGGTTCCAAAGCTGCTCGACCGCTTCGGCCTCAAGATCGACGATATCGGCCTTTGGGAGCTCAACGAGGCCTTCGCGGTCCAGGTCCTCTACTGCCAGGACAAGCTGCAGATCCCCGACGACAGGCTCAACGTCGACGGCGGCGCAATCTCAATCGGCCACCCTTACGGCATGAGCGGCGCTCGTCTGGTTGGCCACGCGCTGATCGAGGGCAAGCGCCGCGGCGTCAAGCATGTCGTCGTCACCATGTGCGTCGGCGGCGGAATGGGTGCAGCAGGCCTGTTCGAGGTGCTCTAGAGCGGCGCGTTGCCGAATTCGTTCGGGCGGTCGCGAAGCCGGCGGAATTCTCCCGCCAGGCCATGGAAAGACAATCTCATAAATGCGAGCGATCGCAGCGGCGAAGCGCCAGATCGCTCGCCTGCTCAAAATGCTGATGAACCCCAGGGCCGCGATGGGGGTTGAGCGGACAAAGGGAGGAATGAAAAAATGCCCGAATCGAACCGTCCGCTGCTCGAGCGCATCGCGCGGGTCCTTGCCGGCGCTGCCCACAGCAGCAACGCCGAGGGAAGCGACCCGTCGGCTGGCGAAAAAGTGGACCAGGTCTGGAGAGAGCATCTCAATCAGGCGCTTGCCGTTCTTCACACGGCGCGCGAGCCCGACGAGGCAATGGCTGCCGCGGGCGACGTGGAGACCTGGCGCAGCATGGTCGAAGCCGCGATCGCCCAGCGCATCGACTGAAGAGACAAAAAGGCCGCCCAGTTGCCCGGGCGGCCTTTCCATTGTCGAGCCAGAAACGGCCTGACGTTAAGCGCGAGCCTCCGCGGAGGCTGCGCTCACCAGTGCCGCGTTCGGCATTTGACAATGAGACATCAGACCACCTCCTTTCGATCGTTGGACAAGAGGCGGCGAGATGGTGTCTGCAAAGTTATTTTCAAGCGCTATCAGTGACTTGGACCGCATTTAGCGACGCGCCGTCGATTTCTCGAGGATCATTCGGGCCGAGGCACTTGAGGGTTCGTCGCGGGATTTACCCGGCGATGAATTTCTCGACCACGGGCGCAATCTGTTCGCGCCACTTGCGGCCATTGAAGATGCCGTAATGACCAACGTCCCGGGCGAGGAAATATTGCTTCTTCGACTTCGGCAGCCGCGTTGCAATATCGAGCGCGGCCTTGGTTTGCCCGATCCCTGAAATATCGTCGCGCTCGCCTTCGATGGCGAGGAGCGCGGTGTCCTTTATCGCTGCTGGATCGACGATCCGCCCGCGATGCTCCAGCTGCCCCTGCGGAAGCAGGTGCCGCTGAAAAACGACGTCCACCGTCTGCAGGTAGAATTCCGAGGTCATGTCGCAGACCGAGCGATATTCATCGTAGAACTTCTGCGTCGACGTCGCGCTCTCCTCGTCGCCGACAACGAGATGCTTGAACATCTCCCAGTGGCTGATGAGGTGCGAGCCGAGATTCATCGTCATGAAGCCGGCGAGCTGAAGAAACCCGGGATAAACCTTCCTTCCAGCGCCCGGGTAGATCATCGGCACGGTGGCGATGACATTGTTCTCGAACCAGCCGAACGGCCGCTGCGTCGCGAGCGTGTTGACCGCGGTCGGCGCTTTGCGCGTGTCGATCGGCCCGCCCATCATTGTCAGCGTCCTTGGCCGCCATCGATTCCCATCGGCATTCATGAGCGCGGTTGCCACAAAGGCGGGCACCGACGGCTGACAGACAGCCAGCATGTGCGGCCGCTCGCCGCTCGCATCGCCGATATGCTCGAGGAACTCGACGAGGTAATCGACATAATCGTCGAGGTCGAAACTGCCATCCGACAAGGGCACCAGCTTCGCGTCGCGCCAGTCGGTGATGTAGACATCGAATTTGGGCAGGAGCCTCTCGACCGTGCCTCGCAGCAGCGTCGCATAATGGCCGGACATGGGTGCGACGATCAAAAGGCGCGGCCCCTTGTCGATTCCCTCGCGGGCGAAATGCTTGAGCTGTCCGAACGGCTTTCGCAGCGCGATCTCTTCCTCGACGCGAACGTCCCTGCGCCCGACCTTCACGCTCTCGATCCCGAACTCGGGCTTGCCGCGCGGCGCCGCGGCATGGGCGAACACCTCGAGGCTCGCTGCAACGAGCGGACCCATTGCACTATAGCCTACGGGATTGGCGGGATTGTTGAGCCAGCCGGCTCCTAGACCTGCAAGCCTGCTTGCGCCTGCAAGTAGCGAGCGCTGGACCTCATATGCATCGTACAGCAAATATACCTCGTCAAAGCGCGCGCCCTGCGGATGTGGCAAGTGATGTAACCGCTTGCAAGGCGTATTGTTGCGGCGCAGCAAGGATGTGTGGAAAAACCCGGGACCCCGGTCGATTCATGTGACCTTGGCCAAATGACGCCCGAAAGAAAAGAATGGGCTGATTGAGGCACCCTCTTCCCACCCGTCGCGCGACTTTCCGCGCGAGGACCATTTGAGGCGCTGCGGGCGCACTGTTAGGGAGCAGCAATGGCGACCCCGTCCACCAATCGTCCAAAAGGGCGCTCGATCCGCAATCTTCGCATGGTGTGGAGCTTCGCGCTTCGCTACCCCCTTCACATTGCGATCGCGGCGCTCGCGCTGCTGTTTGCTGCCGGCGCGACATCCGGCGTCCCTTACGCATTCAAGCTCATCATCGATAAGGGCTTCGCGCACGGCGCAGGCTCGAGCCGGGATATAGCGCGCTGGTTCGAGTATCTGCTGCTCCTCGTCGGCGTCATGGCGCTCGCGACCTCGGTCA
Source organism: Sphingomicrobium sp. (assembly GCA_035470745.1). GTDB lineage: Bacteria > Pseudomonadota > Alphaproteobacteria > Sphingomonadales > Sphingomonadaceae > Sphingomicrobium. The sequence goes on from DATIQO010000237.1 coordinate 2,779, forward strand.
GATTCTATTTCGTATCGTGGCTGGGCGAGCGAACCGTTGCTGACATTCGCCTTGCAGTGCACCGCAACCTGCTGCGCCTTTCGCCCGGCTTCTTCGAGGAAAACCGGCCGGCCGAGATCACCTCGCGCATCACCGTCGACACGACGATCATCGAGCAGGTCGTCGGCACCACCGTCTCGGTGGCGCTGCGCAACGCGATCCTCGGTGTCGCCTGCGTCGTCATCCTGTTCACGCTCGCACCAAAGCTCGCGCTGTCGATCCTCGGGGGCGCGGTCCTCGTCGTCCTCCCGATCACCGTGCTCGGCCGCCGCGTGCGCTCGATCTCGACGCGCAGCCAGGACCGGATCGCCGATGTCGGCACCGTTACCAGCGAAGTCCTTGGCGCGATGAAGATCGTCCAGGCGTTCAACCAGCAGGGCCGCGAAGCGGCGCGTTTCTCGGCGGCCGTCGAGCGCGTATTCTCGACTGCCAAGCGCCGTATCCTCGTTCGCGCGCTGATGACCGCGATCGTCATTTTCCTGATCTTCGGCGCGATCACTTTGGTCATCTGGGAAGGCGCGATCGAAGTCTCCGCCGGACGCATGACCGGCGGGACGATTGCCGCGTTCGTCCTCTACGGCGGCCTCCTTGCCGGAGCGTTCGGCAATCTTACCGAAGTCTATGGCGACCTGCTGCGCGCCGCCGGTGCATCCGAGCGCCTCTCGGAACTGCTCACCGCCGAGTCGGAAATCCGCGTTCCAGCGAACCCGGTCGCGCTGCCGGCGACCGCTGATGGCGCGCTCGCGTTCGAGCATGTGACCTTCCACTATCCAACCCGCCGCGACACATCGGCGCTCAACGACTTCAGCCTCAGCGTTCGGCCGCGCGAGCGGCTCGCGCTTGTTGGCCCGTCCGGCGCCGGCAAGACCACCATCTTCCAGCTCGCCGAACGCTTCTACGACCCGCAGCATGGGCGCGTGCTGCTGGATGGAGTTGACCTTCGCGACGCGGATCCTGCCAGCATTCGCGAGCGAATCGCGATGGTCCCGCAGGAAACCGTGATCTTCGCTGCGTCCGCCCGCGACAATCTTCGCTACGGAAACTGGAACGCGAGCGAAGACGAGCTGTGGCAGGCCGCGCGCGATGCGAACGCCGAAGAGTTCTTGCGCGCGCTTCCCGAGGGGCTCGATACCTACATGGGCGAAGGCGGCGCCCGCCTGTCGGGCGGGCAGCGCCAGCGCATTGCAATTGCCCGCGCCCTGCTGCGCGACGCGCCATTGCTCCTTCTCGACGAAGCCACTTCAGCGCTCGATGCGGAAAGCGAGCGCCTGGTCCAGGACGCGCTCGACAGGCTGATGGCGGACCGTACGACCATCGTCATCGCGCACCGCCTCGCAACCGTGCGCGCAGCCGACCGCATCGTCGTGATGGACAAGGGCGCCATCGTCGAAGAAGGAACGCACACGAGCCTCAACGCGCGCGGCGGACTATACGCGCGTCTTGCTCGCCTGCAGTTCGAGGATCGCGCGGCCTAGGCGTTCGCGCCGCCGCCCTCTCCGCCTCCGGTCGTTTTGCCGCCCTTGCCGCGGCCGCGTCCGCGCGTGCTCGTTCCGCGCGAGCGTGCGCCCGAGCTGCGAGTGCGCGAAGCCGCGGGGCGCGGCGACTTTGCAGCAGCGCTCGCGCGCGGCGCCGCAGTCTTTCGAGCACCCGCAGACTTGCGCGCCCCGGTTGCTCGGCCTGCGCTCGACGTCGATGACTTGGCGCGGCCTGGAGATGACTTCTTCGCGCCCGTGCTGGAACGCGCAGATGTCGAACGCGAAGCCTTCGAAGCGCCGCTTGAGGCCCGCTTCGCTTTCGCGCGCGGGCTCGCCGCCTTGCGCGCACCGGTCGCTCGCGAACCAGCCGCCTTGCGCGTACCGGTCGCGCGGCTGGATGCCGGAGCGGACGACGAGGAGGAGGAGGAGCCTGCGCTGCTGCTACCTTCGAAACTCCACTTGCCCGACATGACACGCTGCGCGGCGTCGGCGACGGCTTCGGCGATGATCGAACCGAGCTTGGTGGCGCTCGAAACAACGCTGCTTGCTGCCTGCGATGCGGTATCGGCGGCATCAAGACCCGCGTCGCGGATCTTCTTGCGCGCAGCCGGACTGGCACTGATCGCGGCGGCCGCGGCGGCGAGACCCGCAGCGAGCATTTCCTTGCTCATTGCAGCTTTCGCAAGCTTATCGACCGTGCTGTCGCCGGATCCGGAACGCGACGACGATGACGTCGAACGCGTCGATGCAGAATTGGAACGGGAAGAACTTCTACGTGCGGATTTCGCCATTTTTTTATCTCCCTCTCGTCGGGGCAAGACACTTTACAGCCGTTCCGGTTCCCGAATGAAGTGCGGACAATACCTATATTGCAGGTGGAAACGCCTTGGGGCGGCAAATCACATTTGGCAGATATGTTAAAGGGCACCGCTGCGTTCGCAGCGATGCCCTTCGACATGGTCAGCGGCCGGAGATGTGGCCGTCCGTCAGCACTTAGGGCCTCCGAACACCTCTTTCCGACCTCCCTGCTGAACCATGAGACATCGGATCACCTCCTTTCGCTGCGTTGAAGCCGAGGTGAGAATGAGTCTTCGCGAGGTTCAGCGCAAGACTTGTAATGATGTGAAGAATCGGCAATCTTCTTCGCTTCGCGCGCTTCAGACGCGGCAATCCTCGATCACTCGCGCGACCTCCGACCAGGGCGGAACGACAAGTGCTGCAAGCCCGGAGGAGCTGAACCCGATACGGCCTCGACTCGAGGCAATCGCATCGAGGAACGGATCGAACGCGGCGAGGTCGGTGCTCACGCGCGATGCCGAAGCGTCAAAATTTGCGGGCAGGCTTCTCGATTGCGAACTTGTCCAGACCCAGAGCGACGGCGCTGCGACGGATGCCGCCTTGAGAAGCGTGATCCGGCGAGTCGAACGAGTGCATCGGATCGTCAGCTGCTGCTGCCCGCTGTCATTGGAAAAGTTCGCCTCGCTTCCATCGGCGGTCGCCGCATAATTCCAGCTGCCGGCAACGGGCGTTGAATATTCAAGGTTCGACTGGACCGGAGACCCGGCCGGCGCAACCGGCGATTGGGCAGCGAACGCGAGCGCTGCAACGATTACGAAACTCATGATGCTCAGCGACTCAGTCGATCGACCTTGGCCTGCAGCGCGGCAAGCTCCGCTTTCAATTGCTCGACGTCGGTGCTGCTTGCCTTTGCTTCGGGCTTTGCCTTGCCGGCGAGCGCTTGCGCGGCATCCTCGAACATCGCCATGTTGCGCTTGGCGATGTCGGCGAACATGTTGCCCCCGAAGGCATCGCGCACCGCGCTTTGGTTGCGCTGGAACGCGTCCATTGCCGCTTCGAGATATGATGGAACTAGATTCTGCATCGAATTGCCATAGAGGCCGATGAGCTGCTTGAGGAAGTTCAACGGGAGCATGGTTGCGCCGCGTGCTTCCTCATCCACGATGATCTGAGTGAGGACTTGTCTCGTAATGTCCTCACCGGTCTTGGCATCGACCACTTCGAACTCGCGTCCCTCGCGCACCATGTGCGCAAGCCGGTCGAGCGTGATGTAGGTCGAACTCTCCGTGTCGTAGAGCCGCCGGTTGGCGTACTTCTTGATCGTCACCTTGCCGGTGGACTTGACCATCATTGACTCCCACACTCGCGGCCATGTCCCTACTACCGGAGTATCCTGCACCGCAACATGATCGCGCTCCGCGGCCATTACCCCTGTTTCTCGAATTGGTACGCGAGGTATCGAAGGACGATGCCGAACTTGCGCGCGCGGCGCTTGTCGGCCTGCGCGCTTATGAGCAGGCGCCGCGGCGTCAGCGACCGCAGCAAAAGCCGGAACTGGCGCGCGTTGCCGGCGTCGCTCTTCGCGACCACGGAGGCCATGGCCCGCCGCTTGTCCTCGTCCCATCGCTGATCAACCCGCCGCGCATCCTCGATCTCGACGAGCAGGTCTCGCTTGCCGCCAAGATTGCGGGCGCGGGCCGACGCACGTTGCTGCTCGACTGGGGCCGCGCGCAAGAACGCTCCAACCTCTCGGTCGCGGCGCATGTTGAGGAGCGGCTCGTTCCGTTGCTGCGCGACATCGGCGAGCCGGTGGCGCTTGTCGGCTATTGCCTCGGCGGCACCATGGCGATCGCGGTTGCAAATCTCCTCGAGGTCGACCGCGTGGCAACGATCGCCGCGCCCTGGCACTTTGCCCGATACCCCGCGAACTCCCGCCGCGCGCTCGCCGACATGTGGTCGCATTCGCAGGCCGCGGCCGAGCAGCTCGGCGCGCTTCCGATGGAAGTCCTCCAGGCTGCCTTCTGGTCGCTCGACCCGGAGCGCACCGTGCGCAAGTTCGCCGAATTCGGACGGCTCGATCTCGCTGGTCCCGAGGCGCGTCGGTTCGTCGAGCTCGAAGAATGGGCAAACGAAGGCGAGCCCCTGCCCTTTGCTGCGGCGCGCGAGCTCATCGAGGACATGTTCGGAAAGGATTTGCCGGGGTCGGGCGAATGGGTCGTTGGAACAACAAGGGTCAGCGACAAACTGTCAGCTCCTTCGCTCCACCTCATCGCTGACCACGACCGCATAGCGCCCGCGGAAACCGCGCCTGACGGCGAACGGATCGCGATTTCATCCGGTCACGTCGGCATGATTGTCGGATCGGCGCGTCACCGCCTGCACGATGCTCTCGTTCGCTTCCTTTGCGATTGACCAGTGCAGCTGGAGCCCGCGTTCAGCGTGCGGTCCAGCCCCCGTCGACCGCGATTGCCTGGCCGGTCACGAAGCTTGCCGAAGGGCTGCACAACCAGACCACTGCTGACGCGATTTCGTCGGGCCTGCCAAGCCGCCCCACGGGCTCGGTCGCAACGATCGTATCGCGAGGGACGCCGCCCGACATCAGTCGGTCGAGCATCGGCGTCTCGATCGCTCCTGGACAAACCGCGTTCACGCGGATGTTCTGCTCGGCATATTCGAGCGCAGCGTTGCGCGTGAGGCCGACGACGCCATGCTTTGATGCGACATAGGCAGGGATGCCGGCAAAACCGACGAGACCTGCAACCGAGGCGCAATTGACGATTGCGCCGCCGTCCTGCTTCAGCATCTGCCGCAGTTCCTCGCGCAAGCAGTAGAAGACCCCGCGAAGGTTGACGGCAATCACCTGGTCGAAATTGCCGGTCGCGCATTCGGCCGTAGGCGCCTGCTGGCCTTCGATCCCGGCATTATTGAACGCCGCGTCGAGGCGACCGAAACGCGACACGATCTGCGCAATCAGCTGTTGCACGCTCGCTTCGTCTGAAACGTCGCATTGGATGAAATGGCAGGAAGCCCCCTCGGCCGCGCACTCGCCTGCCGCGTCGCGGCCCTGCTGCTCGTGAACATCGGCAAGGATGGTAACATAGCCGTCGCGAGCAAAGGCCCGCGCTGTAGCCCTTCCGATCCCCGAGCTCGCGCCGGTCACGAGTGCGACGCGTGCAAGTGAACTCGCCATGCTGATCTTCTCCCGTCTCAAGCGGGATGAAGCGTCAGGCCGGCAAGCGCATTAGGGGATGTTACGGAAGGACAAGCGGCGCCCGTCGCCCCTCGACCTACGTAGGTTTCCGAAGCGACAGCATTCGCGCGATCGGCAATGCCCCCGAAACTGGAGGAAGATCGTGGCTCAATATGTGTTGAGGCTTGCCGACGTCGGCATGAACCAAGTCGGCCTCGTCGGCGGCAAGAATGCATCCTCGGGCGAGATGATCCGCAGCCTCGGCCAGTTCGGGATCCGCGTTCCCGATGGATTTGCCGTGTCGGCGGACGGATATCGCGACCTTCTGAGCGCGAACGAGCTGGGTAAGCCGATCAGGAGCGCGCTCGCAGCGTTCAAGAAGGGCGAGATCGGCTTGTCGCGTACCGGCGAAACGCTTCGCAGGCTGATCGCCAATGCAGCGCTTCCAGACGAGCTTTCAGCTGCGATCCTCGCCGCATATCGGGATCTCGGCGCCGCGATCGGATATCCCTCTCCGCCTGTTGCGGTAAGGAGCAGTGCGACTGCCGAAGACCTTCCCGAGGCAAGCTTTGCCGGGCAGCAGGAGAGTTTCCTCAATATTGTCGGCGAGGAGGCGCTGCTTGCAGCGTGCAGGCGCTGTTACGCGTCGCTCTTCACCGACCGTGCCATTGCCTATCGCCAGGCGAAGGGCATCGACGATCTCGCCGTCGCCTTGTCGATCGGCGTCCAGTACATGGTACGCTCGGATGTCGGCTGCTCGGGAGTCATGTTCTCGCTTGATCCTGAGTCGGGCTTTCCGCGCGTCGTCGTCATCAACGCTGCCTGGGGACTTGGCGAAGCCATTGTCCAGGGCGCGGTCGAACCTGACAAATATGTGCTCTACAAACCGCTTCTCGAAAATCCCGCGACGCTTCCGCTCATCGAATGCAGCATTCCGGCAAAGCGCATCAAGGTCGTTCTCGGCGAGGACGAAGGAGGCACCCGGACGATCGAGACGACGACGGCCGAACGCAGCGCCCGCGTCCTTTGCGATTCCGATCTGCTGCAGCTTGCGCGCTGGGCCATTCGCATCGAACAGCATTACGGCCGGCCGATGGACATGGAATGGGCCAAGGATGGCATTTCCAATGACCTCTTCCTCATCCAGGCGCGACCGGAGACGGTTCATTCGAGCAGCAAAGGCCGGCTCGTCCGCTACAAGATCGCCGCGCACGAATCGCCGCTGGTGGAGGGACAAGCGGTCGGAACCTTGGTTGCTGCCGGCAAGGCATGCGTGATCGAAGAGCCGGCCGATAGCGGCCGTTTCGAGGACGGGGACGTCCTCGTCACGCACCGGACCGATCCCGACTGGACGCCGCTCATGAAACGGGCCGCGGCAATCGTGACCGAGCATGGCGGCACCACAAGCCATGCTGCGATCATCAGCCGGGAACTGGGCATTCCCGCGGTCGTCGGCGCAAAGGATGCGACCTTGGTGCTGAAAGATGGACAGTACCTCACCGTTTCCTGCGCCGAGGGCGTCAGGGGCCTCGTCTACGAGGGGCGCCTGCAATTCTCTCGCGAGGAGATCGATCCGGCGCAGCTTCCCGCGACGAGGACGTCGCTGATGGTCAACCTTGCCGATCCCGACAAGGCGTTCAGTTCCTGGCAGCTGCCGGCGAAGGGCGTGGGACTTGCGCGCATGGAGTTCATCATCAGCAGCCTGCTTCGGGTCCACCCGATGGCCCTCGTTCATCCCGAGCGGCTCAGCCTGGACGAGCAGGCGCAAGTCGCCGAGCTCTCGGCCGGCTATGACAGCGGTGCTGAATATTTCATCGACAACCTTGCGCGCGGGATCGCCAAGCTCGCGTCCACCTATCATCCAGGCATCGCGATTGTCCGCCTGAGTGACTTCAAGACCAATGAATATGCGCATTTGCTCGGCGGCGCGGCGTTCGAACCGTCCGAAGAGAATCCGATGCTCGGATTTCGAGGTGCGTCCCGCTACTATGATGAGCGGTATCGCGACGGTTTCGCGCTGGAATGCAGAGCGCTCAAGCGAGCCCGCGAGAAGCTCGGGTTCACGAACATCGCGCCGATGATCCCCTTCTGCCGTACCCCGGAGGAGGCAGACAAAGTGCTCGGCGTCATGGCTGCAGAAGGTCTTCGCCGCGGCGAGAACGGCCTCCAAATCTACATGATGTGCGAAATTCCCTCGAACGTGATCCTTGCGCGCGAATTCGCGAGCCGGTTCGACGGTTTCTCCATCGGCTCGAACGACCTCACGCAGCTCCTGCTCGGCGTGGACCGGGATTCGGATATTCTTGCCAAGCTCTTCGACGAACGGAACGAAGCAGTGACCCGTTCGATCGCTTCAGTGATCGCCGACGCCCACGCTTGCGGCATCAGGATCGGCATTTGCGGAGAAGCACCGAGCAACGATCCGGAGTTCGCGGCTTTCCTCGTCGGGCAGAAGATCGATTCGATGTCGCTCAGTCCCGACAGTTTCGTTCGTACGTTGAATTCGGTGTCAGCTGCCGAACAGCGGATTTCGAAAACCACGGCGCCGCCAGTAACGACGATAGGTCCCGCAACTCCAGCCGCCGTGACCACGGCGACCTGACGGCCGGCGACCTAAGCCGCCTTGAGCGTAGGTATTCGCGCCAACACGTCGGCGTCCTTTTCGGCAGCGCGCCGCAAATCATAGGCCTGCTGCACATTCAGCCACATCTCTGCCGACGTGCCCGTCAACTTCCCTATGCGAAGCGCCATCGCCGGCGTCAGATCCTGCTTCTCAGCGAGAATGTGAGCTTACATGTCTCGCGATGTTTGCCGCTCGCGTCTACTGCATAGCGCTTGGGATTCCTCGAAAAGCCGTGAAAGCAAAAGCCCACGCATTGCAGACAGGACACGATAGTTTCTTGACCGCCTCGGCCTCATCGCCCTACTCGTATTGGATGCGACACCTGATCGCCGTTGCTGCAAGCTCGACAGACCGTTGCCTTTGGCGCGGCCCGATCCTTGCGGGGCGCTGGCGCGATTGATCGATTTGCTTCTGATCATCGAGTGCCTGCCCGCCACTGGCGGGCTTTTTTATTCCAGGTGATTTCCATGACGATTGAGCAGCTGCCATGCTGACCTTGCTTCTGATTTCCCTCAGCCTCGCGGTGCTCGTCTATATGATCGCGCTCGCCCGGGCGGCGATCGCACGCAAGGTCGGGCCAGGCATCGAGGCGATCTTATTGGGCGCGGTCGTCAATTTCTTCGACACGCTGGGAATAGGGTCATTCGCGCCGACCACGGCTTGGATGAAGTTCCGCAAGCTCGTTCCGGACCGGCTGATCCCGCCGACCATGGTCGTTGGTCTCACTCCGCCGGCGATGGCCGAGAGCATCGTCTTCCTGATCCTGCTCGGAGTCCGGGTCGATCCGCTGCTGTTGATTGGCTGCGCGCTTGCGACGATGGTCGGCGGCATTGTCGGAGCGCCGCTCGTGGCCAATGCACGGATCTGGATTGTCCAGCTGACTGTCGCGATCGGACTGCTTCTTGCGGCGGCCGCCTACGCCATGACCAACCTGCACCTTTTTCCGGGCGGAGGTAGCGCTAGCGCATTACCGCCGGGGCTGACGATGGCGTCGATCGCCGCCAGCTTCGGCTTCGGCATCCTCGCCAATTTCGGTGTCGGCAATTACGCTCCGAGCCTCGTCATGTTCGGCCTGATGGGGATGGACCCACGCCTGTGCTTTCCGATCATGGCCGCGGGCGGATCGCTGATGGGCGCGGGCGCCAGCGTTCGTCACTTCGCGATCGGCCAGGTCGACCTCAAGATCGTGCTCGGCCTGGCGATCGGTGGAATCCCAGCGGTGCTGATTGCAGCGTTCCTCGTCAAATCAATGCCGGTCGACATTCTTCGCTGGCTGGTGTTCGTCGTCGTCCTGTACACGGCTGGAGTGATGGCGCGGGCAGCGTTAGCGGGTCGGCGGGGCGAACGGACTTTAGGGGCCAACACGGGAGCGGTGCTTTCATGACCAAACTCGACGCAATCAACCGCGACTTCGACAGATACGACCAGGTGCGCAAGGCGCACACCTATCGCCTGGCCGAGAACGAAGCCGACGAATTCGACGAGGATTATGAAATCGCGACGCTCGATTTTGAGCCGTTCCTGCACGGCGATGCGGGTGACAAGGCTCGCTTTGCCGAGGATTTTGCAAGCGCGCTGCGCGAAATCGGCTTTGCGGTACTCACCGGTCATGGCGTCGATCCGGCGCTCTACGACGACATGCACGAGGGCGTGGTAGACCTCTTCACCGCAACCCCAATCGAGGAAAAAATGCGTTTCCGCGCCGAACGGTTCGGATCGGTTGCGCAAGGCTATTTCCCGCTCGAGGAAACGAGCGAGATCCACCCCGACCTGGTCGAAGGCTGGGTATGGTGCCGCCGGGCGTTCGATATCCCGCAGGAGCGCGACCGGCCATTCAATGCCGAGCAGTTTTGGCCGCGCGCCGAGCATGAGCAGCGCTGGCGCCGCCTGGTCCTTGCCCATGAGCCTTTGATCAAGCCGATCGCCCAGGCGATGTTCCAGGGGCTCGGGATCGACCCGCATATTTATGACGAGAAGCTCACGCAGACGAACTTCGGCCTAAGGCTGAATTACTATCCGCCGATGACAAAGGAACAGGACCAATCGGGCGCGGGCCGCTTGTTCGGCCACGAGGACGTCGATCTCTTCACGATCCTGCCGGCGAGCCGGGTCGATGGCCTGCAGGTATGGAACCACCGCAGCGCAAAATGGGTACGGATGCGGGCGCCTTATGGCTCAATCATCATCAATACCGGCGATTACATGCAGCGCATCACCAACGACCTGCTGCCGTCAACCACGCACCGAGTGGGTAAACCAACCGACCGCTCGCACCTCTCCGCGGCGCGCGTCTCCTTCCCGATGGCCGTCTATGTCTGGGAGGACGAGGTCCTGGAGGTGCTTCCGGGCCTCGGTGAGCCCAAGTACGCGCCCGTCAAGGCGATCGCCTTCCACACGCGTAGCACGAGCAAATTCTACGGCGATGGCTACGCCGTCGACGGGAAGTGAGGTCCTCCACGCCCCCCAGTTGACGCGCCTGCAAATTGGGCGTCCAAAATGCTCGGCTATCGATCGAGCGATGCGCGATCCTTGCCGCAGGTACGGCGTTTCTCATTTACTTGGAGGGGAAAATCCAATGCGCGCATTTGCTTATCTGGCATTGCCTTTGGCCTTCGCCGTTTGTTCGGCAAGTCCCGCGACTGCAAAGGCGGCCCCCAAAGCCATGGTCACGGCGAACGGCTCGAAACCTGGCGCGTACAAGGTCAAGCATGCTGACGGAACCGTCACTCGCACGATACTCAACGCTAACAGCACCTACCGCGACATCGCCGCAAACGGCAAAGTCGAGGCCGAAGGGAAATGGAGTGTTCGCGACAAGAAGACATGTTTCGCGCCGTCCACGAAAGGCGCGCAAGCCATGTGCTTCAAAGAATCGCCTCCCGCCAAAGACGGTTCATTCACCGCGACACCCGACAAAGGTAAACCTGTAACGGTGACGCCGGCCGCCGATTAAGCAGGCAAAGCCGGGAATCTTTGCGTTCGGGCGGCCTTGGGGCCGCCCCTTTCCCTGATGAAGCCCTTCACCTCAAACTGGCGGCAGGACCATGACTTTTGCGGCTTTCATTCCGCAGCGGACGCAACGGAATCGCTTGGCGACATTCCTGAGCTCCACCAGACGCAAGCTCGCTACTGCCGCCGCCCCACTGAACGTCCGAGCCGAATGGCAATGCGTACATTCCACGCGCAGTGCGCAGCCGAAGCGAACTAGATCACCGGTCGTGCGCACATGTTTGGTGGACATGCGTCCGCAATAAGCCGAGAAGAACAAATAAAGAACATAGCCCCCTGTTGAAATCGGGGACAGGAACATCGCGAGGTCGCGGATTGCGCGGGAGGACTGCCGGATGCGCCGCGAGGGTCGGCGCGGAGTGGAAAGTCGTCGCGCTCGCATATAGAGATGGTGTGGCGGCAACCGCTCCTAGCTCAACCGGATAGAGCGCCGGGCTTCGAACCCGGAGGTTGGGGGTTCAAGTCCCTCGGAGCGGGCCAACGTCCAAGCTGTACGTTCTGGGCAGATGGGTAACAAAACGATCCGGCTAGCTATGCCATGGTCGTGACGAAGAACTGGCGGTTAACATTCACCAAGGTCGACGATCAGACCGTCGCCGACCTCGACTTGGAGGATTACCACTGATGGCCATCCAACTTCACCCGTCGATGGCTGTTCACCCTGGTCCTTGGCTTAAGAGAAACCTTGTAGATCATTATGGTCTTACGGTGACCTCCGTTGCGGACAAGCTCCACGTGACCAGGCCGGCTATGAGCCATCTCCTCAATGGCAAGGCAGACCTTTCTCCAGAAATGGCGATTCGATTCGAGAAGGGGTTCGGCATTCCCGCTGAAACGATGCTGCGCATGCAGACCGCGTTTGACCTAGCGAACGCGCGCGCACGCTGACGAGATCGACGTCGAGCGCTTGGAACTGGCGTAAGGCTGCCGTGAGGGAGCGACCGCAAGTCATCGGGCCCGCAGCAGCCGGAATTGTCGGCAGCTTTGGCCAGGGGAACGCCGGAAAGCGAACCGTCGGCTAACGGCCAAGCTCAGCAGTTCGCCAGTTCGCGCGAGCTCGGTGGCCCGAACGGCAGGGACGGGTGGAAAGAGGACATCGAAACTCAGATACGGCGCTTCTAATTTCCACCAACACTCAACTGACGGGTTATCCATGACGATCGACCATCCTCGCAAGCAACGCCTCGCTGATTTCATTCGACAGATTTGGGACGAGGGGAACGCGGACGCGGCTGACGCTTACCTCGCTGAGACCTACACAATTCGCCATGATCCGGGCGATCCTTGGAACGGCATGACACTCGATCGGGCTGCTTTTAAGGAACGCGTGCGAACTTCAAGAGCTGCGTTCCCCGACCAGAAATTCGAGATTCAGGGTCTGTTTGCCGACGGAGATAGCGTCGTCATGTCATGGCTTTGGGCTGCGACCCATTCGGGAGATCTGCCCGGATTCGCCGCGACGGGGAAGACAATCCAAATGTCGGGAGCGACGGTTTACGGCTTTGATCGCGAGGATCGGCTTACCGGACACTGGCAGGTCACCGACCGCCTTAGCGTCTTTCAGCAGCTTCAGCGCAACGCAACCTTCGCAGCCCCAGTTTAGAACCAAATCTATTGCGCCAATGTCCGCCTTGGGTCGCTTTCGGCCGCCGGACCCGCACCTGAGCGAGCGGCAATTTTCACCGCGAATTACCAGAAAGCGGACAGCCCGCTCACGGCCACTAACGGACTTACATGCCCATCTTCATCCTTCCGGGTGAGACGAAGAATGGCGGCATTCCGCGGATCTAAGTAAGTGGCGCACCCGACAGGATTCGAACCTGTGGCCTTTGCCTTCGGAGGGCAACGCTCTATCCAGCTGAGCTACGGGTGCGTGGAAAAGCGGACTTAGCGATGCCGTTGCCGCGCGACAAGCGCGCCATTCACCTCAATATTGGGCGTCGCGTCCCCTTCCCCTTGCCTCGGCGCGGACTTGCTTGCCCTTCCCCTCGATGTTCGCGCGGCGTCCGCCCGGGAAGATCCAGGAGCTCGACGTCCTAGCGCCGGTCGAGGTCGAAAATACCCCACGGGACTGCCAGATGAGCTTGACTGTGAGGCCGGCAAAGGAAGATGTTCGGCGTTGCATGAATTCGTCTCATGCCGTTCACTTGGGTTAGGTGCGCACGAAGCGCCCGAATGATAAGCGGCAGCTGGGGATATCCCTGGTGGGGGTGAAAATGACTGTCGACGTTGACAGCGCGCGCAATTTCCTGGTCCGCAACCTCGAGCGTATCGGCACCCTCGATGCCGATGACCGGCGCGGGCTCGCGAAATTGTCGCTTAGGCTCGATCGCCTGCCGCGATGGTACGATGTCGTGCGCGAGGGTGATGCGGTCGACCAATGCTGCCTGCTCATCGACGGCTTCGCCTGCCGCTACAAGGAGGCTGCGACGGGAGGCCGGCAGATCGTTTCATTCCATATCCGCGGCGACCTTCTCGACCTCCAGCATTTGCTGCTGGCGCAGGCCGACCACAGCATACAGGTGATGAGCGAGGCGACGATCGCCTGGATCCCCAAGCCAGAACTGGTCCGGCTCGCGTGGGAACGTCCAGCCATCGGCAAGGCTCTTTGGCGCAGCAGCCTCATCGATGCCTCGGTCTTTCGCGAATGGGTCCTCAACGTCGGGCGTCGCAACGCCAAGACCCGCATCGCGCACATGATCTGCGAATTCGTCGCGCGCTGCGAAGCCGCCGGCCTTGGGATGGCCGAAGGTTTCGAGCTTCCGATGACCCAGCAGCAGATCGCCGATGCAACCGGCATGACCGTCGTCCATGCGAACCGGACGTTGCGAGCGCTCGATCGCGACCGCGCGATCAGCCGCAGCGGCAATCATTTCCGGATCAACGACTGGACGCGTCTTTGCGGTATCGGCGATTTCGATCCCGCCTACCTCCATGCCGCGGCCTGACGAGAGGCCGATTATTCAGCTCTACCCCTGGGGCTGGGAGTTGCCGCCCTCTCGCGCTTCGAGGCGCTCGATATCCCGTTCGCCTTCCTGCGCCATCTGAAGGAGGACCTCGATCGCCTGCTTGTCGGTGATCATGGACGCAAGGCGCTTGCACCGCTCAATGCGCGACCGGATATTCGCGATGACGTCCTCGTTCATGACGCTTGAAATAACCGTCGTTAATTAGGTTCCAGATCTTGCGGTGAATCAAATCAAAGCGTGCCCTGGAAGTAACGCGCGAGCGCGGCTCGCTCCTGCGGGCTCAGCTTTCCGGCAACGTCGCGCATGCGCCCATAGACGTCATTCTTGCGCTGCCCGGTGGCGAACGCATTGAGCTGGGCCAAGAGATAGTCCTGGTTCTGACCGGTGATCACCGGCGTTTCGAGTGGCCCGCCGGAATTGTTCACGTGGCAGGCCAGGCAAGCCGGCAGCCGGCGGTGGCTGTCGCCCTCGTTCGCGAGCTTGTCGATCTCGGCATCGCCAATCAGCTCCCGCTTGCCGATCGCTGCATATTCCTTCGAGGCGTCCGCATAATATGCGGCGACATTGGCGAGGTCGGCAACGGCAAGCATCTGGGCGATCGGCGACATCTGCGGATTGACTCGCGCGCCGCTCTGGAAGTCGTGCAATTGCTTGTAGATCGCATAGGCGCTCTGGCCGGCAAGGCTTGGAAAGACCGGGCCGGCGCCGATGCTTTGCGACAATCCCTTGTCGCCGTGGCAGGCTGCGCAGGTCTCTGACGCGATCTGCGCCCCGCGCTGGGTCTTTCCCGCAGCGAGGATCTTCAGCACCTTCGGATCCCAGCTTACCGTGCTTACGGGAAAGGCGCTCGCGGTACTGACCGGTTGCCGGACCGCGGGAGAGCCAGGCTCGAGCCCGGCTGCCCGCTCCATCGCATGCTGCATGCTAAGATTTGCACCGCTCTTCTGTCCCGCCGGGATCAGGACGAAGCCGAGGAGGCCGCCGATTGCAACCGCAACCACGACGATGCCCGCGGCACGTGCCTGCCACTTCCGCTCGCCGGGTTTCTTGTCTGGGGAATCCGCCATCAGCCGAGCCTGTGAACCATCGCCTGGGGCGGCGGATAGACGAAGAATTGAGCGATCGGCCAGCCGTAGGCAAGGAGCATCAGCAACGCCACGAGGAGGTTCCAAAGACCAAAACCGTTGAGCGACGGCGGAACGTGGTCAGGTTCCTGCACCGAGCGCGCATAGTCGATCGTGCGCGGTGCGCCGGGAATGCCAAGGCGGTGCAGCATGGCAAGGTTGTAGAGGAACAGGATGGCGCTCACCGCAAGGACGATCCCGCCGATGAGGCTGACGATCACCCAGGGCCCCCAGGCGTGAATGATCGGATTTGAATAATCGAACGCGGCCGCGCGCCGCCATTGCCCCTGCAGCCCCAGCCAGTGCCAGGGTAGCGTCATGACCATCATTCCGACGAACCATAGCCAAAGTTGCAGCCGCAGCGGGGCGAGGCTGCGAAATTCGCGCCCCGTCAGGCTGGGCCAGATCGAGTAGCAGATCGCCTGGTACATGATAACGACGGTGCCGCCGAAGATCAGGTGAAAATGCGCCGTGACCCAGCTCGTATTGTGGATCATCGCGTTCATTCCATAGCTCATGTTGATGAGCCCGCCGCCGCCGCCCCAAAACAGCATGACGAAGGAAAGAACCGTGGCAAGGACCATCGGCCGTTCCCACGGCAGCGCACCGATCCAGCCGAAGAGCCCCTTCCCTCCCCGCATGCGACCGGCAATCTCGGCCGAGGCCGGAATGGTGAAGACGGTCAAGAGCGTCGGAACGGTGACCAGCGAGGTCAGGAACATCTGCAGGAACTTGAACCCGTTCGAATGTTCGGGGTCCATGAACAGGTGATGCAGGCCGACGGGGAGCGAGTAGAGGAGGAAAAGGACGAACGCCAAGCGCCCCATCGTGTCCGAGAAGAGACGGCCGCCCGCTGCTCGCGGGAACATGGTGTAGAAGGCGATATAGGCCGGAAATAGCCAGAAATAGACGATCGCGTGGAGCGTCCAGGAAAAGAGCGTTCGCGACAGCCCGACATCGATCGTCTGGCTCCAGCCAAGCGCCGCGGGAATGACCGCAAAGAGGAGCTCGGCGGCCACGCCGACGGTGGTCCAAAGCCACATGACGGCATTGGCGACGGTCGCGAACATCGCCAGCGGCACCGGTTTTCCTGGGTTCGCCGCCTTCCACTGCCGCATCGCGACGATCATCTGGATGCACCAGATCCAGGATGCGACCACCACCAGCACGAGGCCGATGTAGAACCAGGGCGTCGCCGTCAGCGGCGGGTAGAAAGTGAATAGGACCGAGGCGTTGCCACTGACGATCGAGACGACCGCTAGAAGCGTTCCAATGATCCCCATCCAGAACGAAGCCCAGGCGAAACGAAGGCTCGGAAGCGGACGCTTCAGCGCGGTTTCGGCGACATAATAGCCAAAGCCCATGATGAAGAATGTCGTGAGGACATAGGCCATCGAGACGCCGTGCATCGTCACCGACCGGAAATAGTTGGCGGCGCTATGGTAGGGGGCGTTGAGCGGGCTGCGCGCCCACATCTGCCAGACGCCGAGAAGGCAGGCGAGCCCGAAGACGGTGATCGCAACCCAGATATGGGAAAGGACGAGCCT
>DATIQO010000238.1:0-10731 GCA_035470745.1 Sphingomicrobium sp.
AGCCCGCGGAAGGCAAGCCGGTCCTGCTCGGCATCACCAAGGCGTCGCTCCAGACCCGCAGCTTCATCGCGGCGGCGTCGTTCCAGGAAACGACGCGCGTGCTGACCGAGGCCGCGGTGCTGGGCAAGGTCGATACGCTCGACGGCCTCAAGGAGAACGTGATCGTCGGCCGCCTGATCCCGGCGGGCACGGGCGCGGGCATGAACCGCCTGCGCGTTGCCGCCTCGTCCCGCGACACGGCGCTTCGCGCCGCTCACCGCCGGATGCAGGAAGCACTGGTGGCGCCGGATTCGGCCGAGGAGCTTCGCGCGGCCGAGCTTGCGCGCACGCCTCGCGACGATACCGCGGGCATCGGCGAGGACCCGCTCGCGGAAGTCACGCCGAGCGGGCACGGCCTCGACGCCGACGCCGGCGATTACCTGCAGGACTAGGCTTTTGTTTCCTCCCCCTTGTGGGGAGGGGACAGCCAAATGAAAAACCCCGCCGGAGCGATCCGGCGGGGTTTCTTCTTTTTTAGCGCCGCAGCTTCTTAGCAGTGGCTGCCGTGCATGGCGTTTTCGGTGCAATTGGCAGCCGAGCCGACGTCGGCACCGACGCCGCGAACCGTGTTGCACGCTGCGATGGCAAGGCACGCTCCTACCAACGCAACCGCCACCAGCTTCTGAATCATTGTCATTCCTCCGTTTGACGTCCGGAATGACAATGAATCACCGAAACAGCTGTCTGTCTACTGAACCTTAGTGGCAGCCTTGGCCGTTGATCGTGTTCTCCGTGCAATTTGCGACCGAGTTCACATCCTTCGCAGCGCCGCGCACCGTGTTGCACGCAGCGACGGAGAGGGCGACGCCAAGGATTACGATCGTCGTCACTTTCTGGAGCATTTTCTATTCTCCCTTTCTGACGGCTCTTCGTAACGCGGGGTCGGCGGAACGGCTCCATTGCGCTAGTGTTATTTTCTCGAAATGACCCGCAGGGGAGTAAGGGATGCGCAAGGCGTGGCTGCTGGCACTGATGCTGCTTGGCGGATGCATGAACAATCATCCGGCGGTTCGCCCGCTGCACCCGCTCGAGATCCCGACCGAACCCTATCGGCCGATTGCGGTCACGGCCTTGCGAGGGACCCTGATGTACGAGGGCGGCTGCCTTCTCTTTCGTGACGAGGAGACAGGGGCGCTGCTGCTGCCTGTCTGGCCGGCCGGAAGCAGCTTCAACGGCACCGGCCTGCTCTTTCACCTGCCGGGCAAGTCCGACCAATGGGTCGTGATGGCGCAGGAAGCCTTGCTCGACGGACGGCCGCTCTCCTGGCAGGCGCTCGCAAGCCCCGCCTACGAAGCCTTCCATCATCAGTGCGGCGCCTATGCGCCCTTCTTCGTGACTGCAGTTAGGCCCGCGAACTAGACCGCAACCGGAGCCGCGATGTGCGGGTGGGGATCGTAATTCTCGAAGACAAAATCGTCCGGCTCATAGTCGAACAATGATTGCCCGCGATCCTTGATGACGAGCCGGGGGAGGTGCCGCGGCTCGCGCTCAAGCTGGATCCGCGCCTGTTCGAGGTGATTTGAATAAAGGTGGCAGTCGCCGCCGGTCCACACGAACACGCCGGGCTCGAGCCCGCACTCGCGCGCCAGCATGTGCGTCAGCAGCGCATAGGAAGCGATGTTGAACGGGACGCCGAGGAAGATATCGGCGCTCCGCTGGTAAAGCTGAAGGTTGAGCCGGCCTGCTGCGACCTGGGTCTGGAACAGGCAGTGGCAGGGGGCGAGCGCCATCTTCGCGATCTCGCCGGGGTTCCAGGCGGTGACGATCTGCCGACGGGAATAAGGATCGCTGCGGATGAGTTCGACGAGATTGGCGATCTGGTCGACGTGGCGCCCGTCCGAGGTCTCCCAGTCGCGCCACTGCTTGCCGTAGACGGGGCCGAGATCGCCCTTCTCGTCCGCCCATTCGTTCCAGATGCTGACCTTGCGCTCGTTCAGCCAGGCGATGTTGGTGTCGCCGCGAAGGAACCATAAGAGCTCGACGATGATCGACCTGAGGTGGAGCTTCTTGGTGGTGAGGAGCGGGAAGCCTTCGGCAAGGTCGAAGCGCATCTGTGCTCCGAACCAGGACAGGGTCCCGGTCCCGGTCCGGTCCTGCTGCTCGGCTCCGCGGTCGAGGATCAGCTGCATGAGATCGAGATATTGCCGCATGAGCGCCACCCTAATGGCGGCTGCGGGAAACGGGAAGCGGACGAAAAACGGGCGGCCCCTTCAGCAAGGAGCCGCCCGCCAAAAGAACAATGATCAGAAGTTGATCGCTGCGGAGAGGAAGACCTGCCGCGGGGCTCCGTAGAAGGCCGTGAGCGTCCCTTCCTTGCCGGTGCCCGAGATCAGGTTGCCGTTGGCATCGTGCCTGAGCGCGCCGGTGACGGGGTCGATGGCGACGAACGTATAGCCCGATGACTTGTAGTGGTAGTTGGTGAGGTTCTTCCCGTGCAGCCCGATCTCATATTTGCCGCCTGACGAGCGCCAGATGAGGTTGGCGTCCCACAGCGCGAAGCCCTTCTGGTCGATATAGGGATTGGCGATTTCGAACTGGGTGCTCGCGCTTCGGTATGAGAGGGTCGTGTTGGCAAAGAGATGCCCGCTTCCAACCGGCGCCGAATAGTCGAGCGATCCGCTCAAGGTCCACTTGGGCGTGTTCTGGATGTGGCGGTACTTGGCGACATCGACCGTGCCCTGGCCCGGGATGAACGTGTCGTACTGGAGATATTTGGCGTCGAGATAGCCAAGCGTCCCGGCAAAGCTCAGGCGGTCGCCGACACCCGCGAGGTTCTCGCCAAGGCGCGCGTTGGTCTCCACTTCAACGCCATTGAACCGCGCCTTGCCGGCATTGCCGGTAACGCCGCAAAAGGTGTTGATGCCGCCAACGGTGCAAGGGGCGGATCCAGGGATCTGCACATCCTTGTAGTTGGCGTGGAACACCGCGAGCGCGAGGTCGAGGCGATGGTCAAGAAGCGAGCTCTTGTAGCCCGCCTCGTAGCTGTCGACGGTCTCGGGAAGGAAGCTGATGAATTTCCCGACCTCGTCCTGGCTGACGACTCCGTCGCCATTGAGGTCGGGGGCGTTGACGCCGGTCCCGCGCGGGTCGAAGCTGCCGCCTTTGAAGCCCTGCGAGTAGCTGATGTACAGCATGTTGTCGCGGTTGGGCTTGTAGCTGATCGACGCGCGCGGCGTGAACTTGTTGAACTGGCGCGAACCCTGGAAATTCGTCTGCGGTTTTCCAAAGGGAATCCCGAGGCCTCCGAAGATCGGCGATCCGCCGCCGAGATAGAAAGTGCGGAAGATGTTGGCGAGGCGCTCGTCCCACGTGTAGCGGGCGCCGCCCGACAGGCTGATCTGCGGCGTGATGTCCCAGCTCAGGTCACCGAAGATCGCCTTCGTCTTGGTGTCGACCTCGGCGTTGGTGAAGGTCGTCAGGAGGAAGGGCGCGGGATAGGATTCGAACAGGCGCACGTCGAAGATCGTCTGCGAATGAGCGTCGAGGTAATAAGCGCCGACAATGCCGTTGAGACGCGGGCTCTCGTAGACGAGCTGCAGCTCCTGGCTGAACTGGCGGTTCTTGTAGATGCCAGGGACATCGAGGTCCGCCTGCGGCAGCGCGTCGAAGTCGATGGGGGTCTCGGTCCTGTCCTTGCGATAGCCGGTGATGGTGCTGAACTTGAAGCCGCCGCCAAGCCCGATGTCGCCGGTAAAGGCGGCACCGCCGCCCTGGACATGCTGGCGCGGGTCGAGCAGCCCGCCCTGGCTGTCATAGACGTTGCTGAGCACCGGGACATGGCTGACGAGGCTCGGGATCAGGCGATGACCGCCGCGCGTATTGCTGTCGTCCCAGCTGTAATCGCCGTTCAGCCGGAAGAAGATATCGGGGCTCGGCTCGAATTCCGCGCTTGCCCGGCCTGCAACCACGTCCTTGTTGTAATTGTCCTGGCCGGTGGTGAGGTTCTTGCCGAACCCGCCATGATAGAGGCGCGCAAAGCTGCCACCGATGCGGAAGGTCGAACTTAGCGGCGTCGACACCGTCGTGATGATGTCGGCCTGATGGTAGGTGCCAAGGTTGGTGCGGATGCTGAGATGCGGACCGTCGCTTGGCAGCCTGCGCGTCACATATTTGATCGCGCCGCCGATGGTGTTGCGCCCGTAGAGCGTCCCTTGCGGACCGCGCAGCACCTCGATGCGCTCGACGTCGTAGATGTCGAGGACGGCCGCCTGGGGCCGGTTGAGGTAGATATCGTCGAGGTAGATGCCGACACCCTGCTCGAACCCTGAAACGGGGTCCTGCTGGCCGACGCCGCGGATGAAGGCGGTCAGCGTCGAGTTCGACCCGCGCGATGTTTCGAGCGTGACGTTGGGCGTCGTGTCGCCGATGTCGGTGATGTCGATCGCGCCCTGGCGATCGAGCTGCTCGCCGGAGAAAGCGGTGACCGCGACCGGAACATTGAGCAGCAGCTCGTTGCGGCGCCGGGCGGTGACGACGATCGTCTCGCTCGTCCCCTCGGCGGGGCTGGCCTGCGTCTGCTGGTTGCTGGTCGTTGCCGGGCTGGTGTTCGAATTCTCCTGCGCGATGGCCGGAGTCGTGAAGAGCGCCGTGGCGGCGACTGAGCCGAGCAAGGCGGCGCGTGCGAAAGTGCGCATTTTCCCTATTTCTCCCCCGCGCGAGACCCTCTCATGCTCGCGCTTGACTGCGGGTCATAATGAAAGTTGAAACAGCTTTCAACTTGCGAACTTTGGGGTTAGATGAGTATCGGGAGCGGGACGGGGGCAGGTGTGAACTCGAAGGCGCAGATCAGCCCTGCAAGCGACGGCAAGGCACCGCGCACCGCGCGGGGCGAGCGAACGCTGCGCAAGATACTCGATGCCGCGCGCGTCGAGTTCGGCGAACGCGGCTTTGCCGAAAGCTCAATCGTCGGAATCACGCAGCGCGCGGGCGTCGCGCTCGGCACCTTCTACACCTATTTCGATTCCAAGGAGGCAGTGTTCGGCGCCGTCGTCCGCGACATGTCGGCGCAGGTGCGCGACACGGTCGCACCGGCATTCCAGCGCTGGCCGAACGCACTTGACGCGGCCCGCGAGGGGCTCCAGCTCTTTCTCGAATTCGCCCGCGAGCACCGCGACGTCTATCGCATCGTCGATGAATCCGAGTTCGTCGAACCGACCGCCTATCGCGAGCATTACGAAACGACCGCCGCGCGCATCGCGGCGCGTTTGATTGCAGCGCGCGGGAAGGGTGAGATCGCGAGCGATCTCAACGATGAGGACCTCGAGATTATTGCCTGGGCTTCGATGGGTGCGAACGTTTTTCTCGGCCTGCGCTACTCAGTCTGGTCAAAGGGCGACGCCGAGCATGTCGCGGCAGTTGCCAACCGCCTGTTCAGAAAAGGGATTTCAAATGAATGACGGTGGGCAGATCGCCGCCACCAAGGGGTACGCCGACCGCTATTTCATGGTGAGCGACGGCCTTGAGCTTCATTACCGCGACTATGAAGGGTCCAAGGACAGGCTGCCGCTCGTCTGCCTTCACGGACTGACGCGCAATTCGCGCGACTTTGCGGACCTTGCCGAGCGATATTCGCCTACCTGGCGCGTGCTCGCGCTCGATTTTCGCGGACGCGGTCTTAGCGACTATGACCCGCTGCCCCAGCGCTACACTCCGCTAAGCTATGCGGCCGACGTCCTCCAGCTGCTGGACCAACTCATGGTCAAGGAGGCGGTCTTTGTCGGGACTTCGCTTGGCGGCCTCGTCACGATGACGATCGCTGCAATGGCGCCCGAGCGGATTGCAGCGACAATTCTCAACGACGTCGGGCCGGACGTCCATGCCGACGGCGTCGGGAGGATCCTGACCTATGTCGGCAAGGACGTAAGGTTCAAGGATTGGGACGAGGCCGCGGCAGCGATCGCCGCCAATTATGGCGCGTCGTTCGAGCGCTACGATCATGACGATTGGGTCACGATGGCCAAGCGCAATTGCCGCGAGGAGAACGGCGAGATCCGCTTCGACTATGACATGGCGATCGCAGAACCGTTCAAGACAAGCGGGCCGACGCCCAACGTCGACCTGTGGCCGCTCTTCGCAGCGCTCGCGCGAAAGCCGCTGCTGGTGGTGCGGGGCGAGAAAAGCGATCTCCTGACCGCTGCGACGGCTCTCAAGATGCAGCAGGCGGCGCCAGGCATGAAGCTCGCAACCGTCGCCGGCGTGGGTCACGCGCCCGAACTCAACGAGCCCGAGGCGGTCGCTGCAATCGACGAGTTCCTGTCCGAGCTTTGCGGCTGAACGCATAAGAAAAGGGCGGCCCCATGGAAGGGTCCGCCCTTTCCCGTTTCTCTCGATATCGAGACGAAGCTTACTTCAGCTCGACGGTGCCGCCGGCATCCTCGATCTGCTTCTTGATCTTCTCGGCTTCGTCCTTGTTGATGCCTTCCTTGATCGGCTTCGGGGCGCCCTCGACCAGCGCCTTCGCCTCGCCGAGGCCAAGGCCGGTGATCGCGCGGACTTCCTTGATCACGTTGATCTTCTTGCCGCCGTCGCCGGTGAGGATGACGTCGAACTCGGTCTTCTCTTCGACTGGGGCAGCGGCAGCTGCGCCGGCAGCCGGGCCTGCAACCGCAACCGCAGCCGCGGCCGAGACGCCCCACTTCTCCTCGAGCGCCTTCGCGAGCTCGGCGGCCTCAAGAACGGTCAGTTCGGAAAGCTGGTCAACCAGCGAATTGATGTCAGCCATTTTTCTACTCCTTGGTGGGCCACAAGGCCCTTGTTGTCGTGCGTTGATGAAAAGGATGCGGCCTTACGCGGCTTCTTTTGCCGAATAGGCCTGGAAGATCCGTGCCAGCTGGGCTCCCGGCTCGTTAATCGTGCGGGCAATCTTGCTTGCGGGCGCCTGGATGAGGCCCACGAGCGTTGCGCGCAGTTCGTCGAGCGAGGGAAGCTCGGCAAGCGCCTTGATCCCGTTTGCGTCGAGGAAGGTATCGCCCATCGCTCCGCCGACGATCTCGAACTTGTCGGTCGTCTTCGCGAAATCGACCGCCACCTTGGCGGCCGCGATGGGGTCTCCGGACGTCGCAAGCGCGGTCGGGCCCTTGAGAAGGTCGCCGATCGGCTTGTAGCGCGTGTCCTCGAGCGCAATCAGGGCAAGTCGGTTCTTCGCAACTTTGAACTGTGCACCGGCATCGCGCATCCTCAGGCGCAGCTCCGTGGACTGGGCCACGGAGAGCCCGAGATTGCGGGTGACGACCACCACGCTGGTCTCGGAGAGGACTTCCTTCAGCTCGGCGACCAGATCGGCTTTTTGCGAACGATCCATGCCAACTCCATTTTCGGTCGAAGCGAGGCTTCGGCCGAGTTTCAACAAAAGCCTGGGCGAATTGCCCAAGCAGTTAAGTGTCCGGGGGGCTTGGATCGACGGCGCTGCAGTGCAACGCACGACGAAGCGCAAGAATGGCGCTTCGAATGATTCCTGTCCCCGTCTAGGCTGCAGATTAAGAGGCTAGCCTCGGCAGCTGTCTCGGACGGTCGCAGCGGACGCGCCGCTGCAAAGGCGGCCTATAGCGAAATTCGCTCTTCGATCAACCCTGTGGGTGCGCCTGAAGCCACGCCGCGGTCTCGCTGTGGATCCTTGGCAGCTGCGCCGCCTCGGAACGGATGCGATCGACCGTCTGCTCGATCGGCTTGCGATCGGACGAGGCAAGGTGGGCGCTCGCATAGGTCTCGAGCACGGGAATGAGCGAGGCGTGGTGGCTCGCAAAGGCAAGCCGCTGCATGAACCCGCTCCGGCCCGAGATGTCGATCAGCTCGTTGACCTGGTCGAGGTGCGCAAGGGCGAAGTCGATCGCAAGACGCGGATGCTGCGATGCAACGGAGGTGATGATGCCCGCGCCCACGGTCTTTCCGGGTTCGTTGGTCAGCGCAAGGTCGAGCGCACGGCGGGCAAGCGTCTCGTCCTTGGCGAGGCCGAGCAACTCGTAGAGCGCGGCTCGCTCGACCGTTCCGTTCGTCTGCCGGGCCCGCTCGTGGATCGCATTCCAGGTTCGTTCGTCGGCATTGAGCGCCATCACCCGCAGCCAGCTCATCTTCAGCGAGCCGGGAATTGCATTCGGGTTCTCGTTCCAGGCCCCGAAAAGCCGGGCCGCTTCGGCGAGGACCCCGGGATCACGAAATTTGCCGAGCGCGCCAATGAGCGTCGGGCGCAGCACCGCGTCGGCGACCGGTTCGCCTTCCCTCGGAGCAAAACCGAGCGTCCGCAGCCGCGGCCCGAAGCTTCGCACGACGCGCTGGGCGATCGCCGCCTGGGCAGCGGGGTCGCTGTCGAGAAGCTCGTAAAGACCGTTCCACTCGCCAACGACCGACTGCACCACCTGCGCGTTGCCGTCCGCCGGCATGGCGCCGAGGAAGTCGAGGCCAATCGCCATCGGCTGGTAGCCGACCCTCGAGAGACGCATGGCATCGGCGATCTCGCCGAACTGGTCAGGAGGGGAAAGGCGCGGCAGTTGCTGCGTCAGCGCCGCCGCCTCCTCCGGCGTGTAGAGCGTCCTGAAATAGCCAGACTGGCCGGCATTGACGAGAAGCGGGCCGCACCCCGGCACGCTGAGCTGCGTCGTCCTCCCGTTCGTCACGACCTGCCTGACTTCGCCGCCGGCGCTGGCGCGCACCGGCACGTGCCAGCTGAGCGGACTGGCAGCGGCTTGCTCGCGCCTGTCGGCGGAATATTGCGACTGCGTCAGCGTCGCGACGGTCTCGCCGTCCACACATTGTGCCGACCCGACCTCGATCAGCGGGATCCCCGGCTGCATCGTGAAGTCCGTCGCGATCCTGGTGAGGCCCTTGGCGCCGGCCGCTTCTTCGGCTGCCCAGAGATCGCTGGTCCGCGAATTTTGATAAGCATGCGCCGCGACGTAGCGGCGGATACCCTCGCGCCAGACATCCGGGGTCGCGAACGTCTCGAGCATCGCAATAACGGATTCCCCCTTCGAATAAGCGATCGCGTCGAAGGCCTGGTTCGCCTGCTCGACGGTGCGCACGTCCTGCACCACCGGGTGCGTGGAGTTGAGCGCGTCGAGCCGCATCGCTCCTTCGCGGGCCTCGACATGCTCGACATCGGCGCCCCAGTCGGGATGGAAGTGCTGGGTCGCCTTGTTCTGCATCCAGCTTGCGAACCCCTCGTTGAGCCACAGGTCGCTCCACCAGCCCATGGTGACGAGATCGCCGAACCATTGGTGCGCCATCTCGTGCGCCTCGGTGTCGAAGATGTCGTGGCGCTGAGCCTCGCTCGTGATCGCGGGATCGTCGAGGATCGCATATTCGAAGGTGAAAATGGCGCCCCAATTCTCCATCGCGCTGAAGAATTGCGACTGTCCGGGCCCAGCGACATTGTCGAGCTTGGGAAGCGGGTAGGGCGTCCCGAAATATTCGTTGTA
Source organism: Sphingomicrobium sp. (assembly GCA_035470745.1). Classification (GTDB taxonomy): domain Bacteria; phylum Pseudomonadota; class Alphaproteobacteria; order Sphingomonadales; family Sphingomonadaceae; genus Sphingomicrobium. The sequence continues at coordinate 9,450 of DATIQO010000238.1, forward strand.
ATAGGGGAGGATCTGCGCCTCGTCGTCGAGTGCACGATGTGCCTTGCCGGCGTTGCCGCGGCTCATGACGATGCCCACCTCGCGCCCGCCGGACGGCTTGCTGACGCGGTCGAAATCGCCATCGGCGAAGAAGAGAAGGTAGGTCGACATCGTCGGGGTGGTCTGGAAGCGCACTTCCTTGAGGCCGCCGGGAAGCGGCTTCGACGACAGCGCCGGCATATTGCTGACCGCCATCAGCCCGGCGGGAACGCGCGCCGAAAGGTCGAACGTCGCCTTGTAGTCAGGTTCGTCCCAGCCGGGAAAGAAGCGTCGCGCATCGGCGGCCTCGAACTGGGTGAAGAGCGAGCGCGCGTCCCTGCCTTCGGCATCCTTATAGTCGAGCGCGAAAAGCCCGTTCGCCTGGGTGTGGATCACGCCAGAATAAGCAATCGCCAAATGATAGGCGCCGGGGGCCAACGTCTTTTGAAAAGCGAGCGTCGCCGTTTCAGCATCGGGATCGAGGCTGATCCTTGCCGGCATTGCCGCTCCTCCCCTGGCGCCGCGGAGCGAGGCGGAGGCAAGCTTCAAGTCGGCCGCGTTCAGCACCAGCTCGCGGGTTGGCTTGATCACGTCGAGATCGATGCCGACCGTGCCGTCGAATGAAAGGCGCTCGGCATGAGGAGTGACGGTGATCGCATAATGGTGGGGGATCGCGGTCCGCGGCAGCTGTGTCGGCAGCGTGCTGTCGACCGTATCGGCTTCCCGGCCGGCCTGGACGGGCGCTGCAATGGCAAGCGCCGCCGACGCGAGAAGAGCCGCAGCAAGCTTCATGGATACTCCTCTTGAGTGCTGTGAAGCGCTAGCTGCAGTGCTCGGATGGTCGCGGCCGACTTCGATGGAAAGCCGCCAGGCCTCGACGAAAAGAGGGCCGGGCGAGCATGGCTCGCCCGGACCCTTCGTTCTTGGAAATGTCTGTGATCAGAAGCCCCGCTCGGGTGCCGGCGGGGGTGGTGGCGGTGGCGGCGGAGGGGCCGGACAGGTCGCCGTTGCAAGGATGACCGAACCGTCGGGGCAGGTCTGCGTCGCCGGTGGTGGAGGCGGCGGAGGAGGCGGCGGCGGGGGAGGCGGAGGTGGAGGCGGCGGCGGTGCCGCGAAATTATAGACGAGGCTGAGAAGCAGGCTGTGCGAGACGAAGTGGCCGCTGACGTCGGTCGTGAACTGCGAGCCTGCGCCAGCGTAGCCGAGCTCGGCGCCGTTGAGGTTGAAGTGGCCCGGGTGGAAGTAGCGATACTTCAATCCGACA
>DATIQO010000239.1:0-5180 GCA_035470745.1 Sphingomicrobium sp.
CGCGATGATGCCAGGCGTCACCCATTTGCCGGTGGCGTCGATCACCTTGGTGTCGGCCGGAAGCTTCATTCGAACATTGCCCGCCGCGACGACGCGGCCATCGCGGATCACCACCATCCCGTTGGGGATCGGCTCGCTGCCATCGCCAAGCGCAACCGTGCCGCCGGTGATCGCAATCGTCTGCGCGCCCGCCGGCGCCGCGGCGGCGACGAGGAGGAGAGCAACGGCGCGGCGGATCATTTGACGTCTCCATCGCCGGGCTGGCCGAGTTCGAAGTCGCTTACCGGCCGCTGCTTGGGATTGTTCGCATCGTACATCTCGGCGCCGTCGATCCACACCCGTTCGGGGCGCGTATAGTCGCTGAACGGATCGCCGTTCCAAAGGACGATGTCCGCCATCTTGCCCGCAGCGAGCGTTCCGGTCTTGTCGAGAATGCCAAGGGCCTTGGCGGGATTGCGGCTCAGCCACTCCCAGGCGACCGCTTCGGAAAGATTGGGGATGCCCGCGCGCACGCCGTCCGCCAGTGCCTTGGCCGCCTCCTGGTTCAGCCGCTGGATGTAATTGGCATCATCCGAGTGGACGATCGCGCAGGCTCCGGCGGCATGGACGAGCGGGATATTCTCCTTGATCGCGTCATAGGCTTCCATCTTGAAGCCGTACCAGTCGGCCCACATCACGGCGCAAATGTCGTTGTCGCGCAGCAGGTCGGCGATCTTGTAGGCTTCGACGGCGTGGTGGAAGGCGGCGATGTGGTAGCCGAACTCCTTCGACATATCGATCATGTTCGCCATCTCGTCGGCGCGATAGCAATGGTTCTGGACGAGGATCTTTCCTTCAAGGACACCCTTTAGCGTGTCCATCGCGAGATCGCGCTCGGGCATGTCGCCGCCCTTGGCGTAATATTTGTCCCACTTGCGCTTATACTCTTGCGCCTTGATCCAGGTCTCGCGCGCAAGCGCGATATTGCCCATGCGCGTCTGCGGCATCTGGTCATGGCTGCCGTAGACCCGCTTGGGATTTTCGCCGCAGGCCATCTTGAGACCGTAGGGCGCGCCCGGGAACTTCATGTCCTGCGCGGTCCGTCCCGGCACGTTCTTCACGACGACCGAGCGGCCGCCGAACAGGTTGGCCGACCCCGGCAGGATCTCGAGCGTCGTCACGCCGCCGTTGATGAGCGCCCGGCTGAAGCCCGGATCCTGCGGCCAGACGCTATGCTCGGCCCACACTTCCGGCCGCACCGGCGAGGTCGCCTCGTTCCCGTCGGAAAGCGCGCTGACGCCGGGCGAGGGATAATCGCCAAGGTGGCTGTGCACGTCGATGATGCCCGGCGTCACATATTTGCCGCGTCCATCGACCTCCAGCGCGCCGGGCGGGGACGCGAGTTCGGGTCCGCCGACGGCCTGGATCAGTCCATCGCCGAACACGAGGGTGCCATCGTTGATCTGCTGCCCATCGCCCGTCAGCACGGTCGCATGGCGAACGACCGTCAGAACGCCCGGATAGCGGACATAGGTCGAGGGATAGGGATCCTCGTTGATGTGGACCGCCGGAGCCGGTGCGGGCTTTGGCTCCAGCACCGCGCAGCCGGACAGGGCAATGCCGGCAAGCGCGGCAACCGCAGCAGTGCGCATCCCTAGTTGACCCCGTGCATCAGCTTCTTGAGCCAGGGCGAGATGACAAGGAGCACGACTCCCGCGGCCATCGTCATCTCGCCTCCGACGAGGAAGGTATGAGCATAGGTTTCGAGCGCGAGCTGCGGGTTCGTCACCTGGCCGCCAACCGTCTGCACCGAGGCCGACTGCGCCGCTGCTCCCGCAAGATATTCGCCGATCGAGATCGAGAGGAACCAGACACCCATCATCATCCCGACCACGCGCGCGATCGAGAGCTTGGTGATCATGCTGAGGCCGACGGGCGAGATGCAGAGCTCGGCGATCGAGTGGAGGAAGTAGGTAAGGACAAGCCACCAAAGCGCTACCCTGAAGTCGCCGTTCGCGGTCACCTTGCTCCAGGCCAGCACGACGAAGCCGAGCCCGACAAGAAGGAGGGCAAGGCCGAACTTCACCTGGATGGACGGCTCCCAGCCCTTCTTTGCAAGCCATAGCCACAGCCAGCTCAGGATCGGCGCGAAGATGACGATCGTGATCGGGTTGAAATTCTGGGTCTGCGGCGCCGAGATCGGGATTCCGAACAGATGGAGCGTCGTGTTGCTGTCGGCGAACAAGGTCAGCGAGGACGCCGCCTGCTCGAACAGGGTCCAGAAGGTCACGTTGAAAATGACGAGGATGATCGCGGCGAGCATCATCTGGAACTCGGCCTTGTTGCCGGCCCGCCAGGACCAGATCGGAATGCCGATCACTGCCGCGAGGAAGGTTGCGAAGAGCACCTTCCCGAGGAAGGGCGTTGCGGCGATATAGCCCCACAGGCCGCTTCCGGCCGCGGCTTCCGGCGTGTTCATGACGTTGCGGAAGATCAGCCAGAACAGCGGCACCGACGCGATCGACAGTATGTAGATGAGGAGCGAGCGGTCGGGGCCGCTCCGCTCGGGCGGCTCGCCATATCCGGCCAGCCGTCCGCCGTCGAACTGGATCAGCGAATAGCCGATCAGCATGCCCACGACGACGATGCCGAAGCCCGCCCACCAGCCGAACCAGTTGACGAAGATCGGGCACAGGACCTGCGAGCCGATCGAGCCGACGTTGATGCCCATGTAGAAGATGGTGAAACCGGCGTCCCGGCGGCGGTCGCCCTGTTTGTAGAGCGAGCCGACGATGGTCGAGATGTTCGGCTTGAAGAAGCCGTTACCGATGACGATCAGGCTGAGCGCGATCAGCATCAAGGTCAGGTAGAAGGGAGACTGGTCGGCGCCGGGCTTGAACGCATCCTTGGCGACCGTCTTTGCCACCTGGCCGTTGCCGCTCACGAGCTCGACCGAACCATCGGGCATCCCGTGAATGCTGAGCTTCTGCCCGTCCGCGATCAGCCACTGCTTGGTGTTGGTGGAATCGAGGAGCGCGCCGCCGCGCTCGACCTGGACCTCGTAGCGATGCCCCTCGACGAGGGCATAGGGCTTTGCCTCCTGGCCGCCGAAGCAAAGCAGGAAATAGCCGAGCGCCATCACCAAGGCGCCCCATTTCACCGATCGCTTGGAGCCCAAGTAATAATCGGCAAGCCAGCCGCCGATGAGCGGGGTCAGGTAGACGAGGCTGAGATAGCCCCCGACGATGCCGTTCGCCTGATATTGCTCGAGCAGGAAGTGCTTGACGAGATAGAGCACGAGCAGCGCGCGCATCCCGTAGAAGCCGAACCGCTCCCACATTTCGATCGAGAACAGTCGTGCAAGCTGGCGCGGATGCCCCATCCACGTCTTTTCCGCCGACGGATCCACATGCGTGATGTCAGGCGAGGACGGCGCTTCGGCGCCGGGCGTATCTACCATGAACTAACTCCCCTCCGCGCAGCCAAGCGCAGCGCCAGCGACCGTAACGAGCAAATTCCTCTTGTGAAGCGGATTGTTGGCGCGAAGCCACGTCCCTATCTGCCCTCATCCATGCTCAACGACCGTTCATCGATCCTGTCCCTGCTCGAGACCCGGCGCTCGGCAAAGCCGCGCGAGCTCGTCGGGCCGGCGCCGACCAAGGCCGAGCTCGATCGCATGCTGACGATCGCCGCCCGGACGCCCGACCATGGCAAGCTGACGCCGTGGCGCTTCGTCACCGTCGGCGAGGATCAGCGCGACGCCCTGGGGGCGCTGCTGCGCGAGGCCCTCGTCGAACATGACCGGTGCGCGACCATCGCCCACCACCAGAAGGAGGATGAGTTCGCCCATTATGCAGGGCAGCTTGTCGTTCTCGTTTCATCGCCCGTCCGAGATCACAAGATCCCCGTTTGGGAGCAGGAGCTGTCGTGCGGCGCGGCAGCGATGAACCTGCTCCTTGCAGCGCATGCGCTCGGCTATGTCGCCGGATGGGTGACCGGGTGGCGCGCCTATTCGAAGCGCGTTCGCGCCGCTTTTTGCAGCGAGGGCGAACGCATTGCCGGCTTCATTTTCATCGGCCATCCGGGCCGCGAGATCGAAGATCGCCCCCGTCCGGCACTGTCGGATGTCATGCGCGAGTGGCAACCGCCAAGGCCCTGAGTTTTTTGTTGAACTTCCTGCGCGGCGCTGTATTATGACAGCATGACGCTGCGGACCCAACATGAAAAGCCTGTCTACGTCCGGCTGCGCGAGATCATCGCCGATGCGATCCTCGCTGGCAAATATAGCGACGGCGATCCGCTCCCCTCGGTTCGCGCATTGGCGGCGGAGGAGCAGGCCAATCCATTGACGGTCGCAAAGGCTTACCAGGGCTTCCAGGACGAGGGCCTGATCGTCGTGAAGCGCGGCGTTGGAATGTTCGTCGCGCCCGGCGCAAGGGCCCGGCTGAGCGAGGGTGAACGCGACCGCTTCCTCAAGGAAGAATGGCCGCAGATCCGCGCACGCATGGGACGGCTCGGGATCGATCCGGCGGAACTCCTCGAGCGCGAGCGCGCCTAGTATTCCTGCGCGGGCAGGAATAAAGTAGCGGACCACGCGTGAAAACGCGTGTCCTCCCCTTCACCGACGAGAGTATCGCCGAGGCCGCCCGCCTCGTCCTTGCCGGCGAGCCGGTCGCAGTGCCGACCGAGACAGTCTACGGCCTCGCGGCCGACGCGACGAACGCCAAGGCCGTCGCGCGGATCTACGAGGCCAAGGGCCGGCCAAGCTTCAATCCGCTGATCGTGCACGTTCCCGACCTCGCCTCGGCACAAGAGATCGGGGTGCTTGACGACCAGGCGCTCGCCCTTGCCCACGATCATTGGCCGGGGCCGCTGACGCTGGTCGTTCCGCTCCGTCCCGAGGCTCCGATCGCTTCGCTCGTCACCGCCGGCCTTTCAAGCGTTGGCGTGAGGGTTCCCGATCATCCGGCAATGCAGGCGCTCCTGCGTGCGACCGGGCGGCCGCTTGCCGCCCCTTCCGCCAATAGCAGCGGCTCGATCAGCCCGACCCGGGCCGAGCACGTGCTGAAAAGCCTCGATGGACGCATCGCACTGATCATCGATGGCGGCCCGACCAGGCGCGGGATCGAATCGACGATCATTGCATGCACCGGCGGCGAAGCGAGGCTCCTGAGGCGCGGCCCCCTCGAGATCGCCGCTGC
>DATIQO010000240.1:0-10415 GCA_035470745.1 Sphingomicrobium sp.
GTCACCGCCATCGCAAGCATTCCCCAGAAAGTGACGCGCATCACCGATGGTGCGAGCGGAGCACCGCCAACGCGCGCGCCGAAACCACCGAGCAGCGCCAGGCACAGCAAGGACACTCCCGCAACGGACGGAACCAGCAGCCGAAGCGGGACGATCAGGACGATCAGCAGCGGGGCGAGGGCTCCGGCAGTGAAGGTTAGCGCCGATGCAACCGCCGCCTGGAGCGGTCGTGCCGTATGCACTTCGGAAAGACCAAGCTCATCGCGCGCATGAGCCGTGAGCGCGTCCTTGGCCATCATCTGTCGCACCACGGCCTCCGCCGTCGCGCGCTCCACGCCGCGCGCTTCGTAGATGCGCGTGAGTTCCTCATGTTCGAACTCCGGCTGGCGGTGGAGCTCGTCCTGCTCACGCGCGAGGTCTGCCTTTTCGGTGTCTGCCTGCGAGCTGACGGAAACATATTCCCCTGCCGCCATCGACATTGCTCCCGCGACCAGGGCGGCAATGCCCGCAAGGAGAACGTTTGCTCTCGAGGCCTCGGCCGCGGCAACCCCGACGATCAGGCTGGCCGTCGATACGATGCCGTCGTTGGCGCCGAGCACCGCCGCTCTGAGCCAGCCAATGCGAGAGCTGGAATGGCGCTCCGGATGCGTGTGCAGCCTGCTCATTGGCTCAGGGTGCCCGCTTCGACAGGACCGAGCTCAGCTGCGTTCGTTGACCGATTGCCGAGCCAGTTCCAAACGAACGCGAAGACAATCCCGAATAACGCTCCCACGCAAAAAGTAAGCGCGACCAGCGCTGCGGCGGTAGCAAGAGCGAATGGGGCAAGCTCATACTGAAGCTGGATGAAATGGAGCCTGAGCACGAAATCCATGAGCGGCTTCGCCCAGCCTAATGCAACGAGGCTGACCCAGAGAAAATGCCAGAGAGCAACGACCGCACCGAGCGCTAACCCGGCTTTGGCTGGATTGATTTGCCGCACGTGACTTTCTCCTTCTTTAAGGCACAGGCCCTCAGCGGGACAGCACGAGAGATACTGGGCAGCCGTGCAACAGGTCGCGGGTAACCCCGCCAAACAAGATCTCGCTTGCGCGGCTATGGCTGTACGCACCCATCACGATGTAGCCGGCGCCATACATAGACGCATATTCAACGAGATCGTCGGAGAAGTCGCGTCTTGCCTCTCGAACGTCGAGCTCGCCATCGATGCCGTGCCGCGACAAAAAATCCATTATCTGAGAGTCCGCGAACATGTTGCGCTTGTCTTCCGAATAGCGAATCACCCGCACCTCGGAAGCAAGCTTCAGGAGGCCGATCGCCGCCCGCACTGCATTGGCGGCCTCAAAAGATCCGTTCCAGGCGATCACAGCTGGGCCGAGTGGATCGAAATGCCAGTCGGCGCCGCCGCATACGAGAAGCGGGATGCCGATATTCAGGAGGATTTCGCCAAGACCGGCGGAGTTTGGCCTGTCGCCGAGCGCGCGATGGACGGGACGACCCGTGATCATGATGTCGCAAAGTGCCGAGCGTTGGATCATCAGGCGCACGGGGTTCCCGGTGACCTGCTCATAATCCCAACTCACGTCCTCGCACTGTAAGAGGCCCTCAATATGGGCTCGAAGCTGTGCCTCCCGCGCGTCAACTTCGTGAATAGCCTTCTCAAGCGTGAATACGCCGCCGAAGCTCTTCATCGAGACATAGGCCTCAGCCGGCGTGACGTGAACACAGCGCAAGTGAGCCTGCGCCGCGCGGGCCAGCAGCAGCGCCGCATGAAGTCGCTCGTCGACTTCGCCGTCGTCCTGGACGTGCAGGATGATGCTCTTGATGTTGCTCGGCGCCCGCTGTCGATCCCGCGCCGCCGCTGGCTGCTGACGGATCAGGATTGACTGGGCCATTCAAGATTCCTTGAGAGAGGCAGGCCTTCAAGAGTTTACGAGGAAGCAAGCCGAGGGAATCAGGAAATCCACTTAAGAGCGCGCGGCGTGCTCGCGACGCGTCTTCGGATGGATGAACATGGAATCCGACACTAACCGCTGCCGATCGGCGCGTTCGCATCGCATTGAGCAAAGCGGGATTGACTTCAATCCGATCTCATGTCAGTTAGACTGACATGAGTGCAGTACAACCGACATCGGTCCGCGAGGAATATAAGGAGCAGACGCGTGCGCGCATCCTCGATGCCGCCGTCGCCTTGATCGAGGAAGCCGGCGAGTCGCCGCTGACGATGCTGGCCGTCGCCGAACGTGCCGGCGTCACCGATCGCACGGTCTACCGTCATTTTGAAACGCGTGAGGCACTGGTTCGCGCGACCTGGAGCAGGATGCAGCAGCTTGTCGCTTCGCAGGGCTTTCCCCGGACTGCAGAAGCGATGATCGAATCGCCGTTGCGGCTGTTCCCGCGCTTCGATGCCGCCCGCGAACTGGTGCGCGCCTCGCTTTACAGCACCGCCGGTCGCGACACACGAATGAGCTCCAACGTCGAGCGACGCGAGGCAATGCTGTCATCGGTTCGCGACGCGTTTCCGAACGCCGATGAACAATGGCTGCGCCGCCGCGCGGCAATCGCCCAGCTGATCAACTCTGCCTATGCCTGGGAAGTCCTGCGCCAATATTGGGACATCGAAGGCGAGGAAGCCGGCAAGGCTGCAGCCGAAGCTCTGGCCGTATTGTTGGGCAAGCGCGCGGCAGACGAGTGATGAGAAGAGAACGAAGGGATTTTGGAAAATGCGATTGATCCACGCTTCGATACCCGCCGATGACCCCTGCAAGGTTGCCGAAGTCTTGGCGGAGATGATGGAAGGCGAAGCGCTGCCTTTTCCGCCTGCTGGACCCCAGGCACGGATGGCATGGTCGGCAGACGGCGAAGTTTCGCTCGAGATCGTGCCGCGTGGACACCTCATCCACCATGGTGTTGAGGAAGGGGAATGGCGCGCGGTGGACTGCTCTCAGCGTCTGTCCGAAGTGCACCTTGCGATCGCAGTCAACCGTCGGGCCAGCGACATTATCGCAATTGCCGATCGGGCCGGCTGGCCAGCGCGGATCTGCTCCCGGGGCGAAGGCTTTTTCGAACTCGTCGAGCTGTGGGTAGAGGGAGCGTTCATGCTGGAGATGTTCGATCCCGAGCAGGCGAACCACTACGGCCGAACCGTCACTGTCGAAAACTTGAAGAGGCACCTCGCCGAAGCGGCCTAGGGAGCCGCCTTCAGCCGATGAGGAAGCGCGTGGCGAGGCCCGTCCGTTCGGGCGAAAATCCGCGATAAGGGCTCGCCTACAAGCGTTGCTGCAGCGCCTGGTCCATGCTCTTTCGCAATCCCGAGAGCTTCGCGGCGTCGCTGGCGGCATCGCCGCGGCCCGCGACGGTCGCCTCGACGGCGGCGATCACCTGCATGGCAATGTCGAGTTTTTGCAGCGCAGCGCAGTGCCGGGTTACAACCTCGCGATCGCCCGCAAGTGCCACGCCCAGATTGTTGAGCAGCTCCAAGGCACGCGAAAGATCTCCAGCAAGCTCTCCGGCCCTGTCCATCGCTTCGCCTGGCGAACCCGTCCGGACGATCGGTGCAACGGGCAACGGCACCGCGCCAGCCTTCACAAGCCTCACGACCTCATCGACTCTTTTTTGTTCGCTATTGGTCGGTGTCGCTCGCCACTGCTGGACATCGACGCAGCTTGAGAATTTCAGACCGCACCGACCTTCGAGGGACCAAGCCACGAGCCCGTGCGCAATCAGGCCGCCCCGGACTAATTCGACCGGTGTCGTCGCAGTGGGAATGACCGGCCCTTCGACGAGGGCTCCACTCGGCGAGATATTGCGGATCTTAACGGGATAGGGAGTGCCGTCGTGATACAGTACGGCAGCCAGAAAGATGCTCGCCCGGCTTGCTCCGCGCGCGTCCGTTTCCACATTTTTGCCTGCCGGCACCATCGTCGATTGTCCCCACCACTTCCGGCTGATCGTAGTTTGGCCAGTGTTAACGGCTCGAAAGATTTTGATCCGTTTTGGACGAACCTGCGGGGGTTAGCGAAGCCAAGCGGGGGCCAATCGCCAGATTTGCACGTCTTCTCGACAATTCGCGAGGAGCCTGTTGCGCCACGACCCGCATCGATCGGATCGAGAAAAATCCGATCGCTGCGATCAGCGAGGACTTTTGCAGCGATCTTTGCTGGCCACTTCGAACGCAAGGCCCTGCAGCCTGGAAGCAAGCGCCGGCTGAATATGAAGCTCCCGAGCGGCATTCTCGGAAGGCCCGAGCCGCCTTGGATCCGCTTTCGTGACGGCGGCGAAAATCGTCAGCGCTTCAAGATAATAGCCTTCGTTCGACGCGTGGTAGTGATCGCTCGCCCACAGGTCGACCTCGCCGGTCGTCACGCCGTCGTAGGGATCTGGGTCGGCGATCCCCCGCTCGATCGCGCAGTTGAACGCCTGACCCACCGGGATGACGCGCTTAATCGACGGAACTGAGGCGCGCACATGGTCGTCAGCCTTGCGCAGATCGAGGGCCATTCGCTGGATAGGCTCCCCTGACCAGGCTTTGCCCGATGGATAGGTGAGGTCCGGGCGGCTCCAGGTCGCCACCAGGCTGATGTCGACATGCGGGTTTTGGCGGCGCAGCAGCTGGCTCAGGCCTCGCGCAGCAGGGATCGTGTCGGTGACGTCGCCGGGCTGGTCCGGGCTCAGCGTACTATATTGCTGGAGAACGACCGCATCCCAGCGACGATCGATCACCGCGCGCTTGTTGGCGAGGTGCCATTTGAGCGTCTGCCCAGCCGCGGTTTCAAGAGACACGTCGTAGCGAAGGCCCATCTCGTCAGCGAAACGCTTAAAGAGGGCCGGCACGCCCCCCATTCCATCGCCGTTTAGGTCGTGGACGCTGTCCTTGCGGTAGGTCATTGCATCGGACATCGCGCCAAAAGTGAAGCTGTTGCCGACGAAGAGGATTGTCCGCGAGGGATGAACGCTCGTCAGTGCGGCGGCAAGAACAAGGGCGATCATCGGCCGCTCCCCGAGGGAACCTGCCAGACCCGCACATAGTCGACCTGCATCCGCTGAGGCATCGCCGCATCGTCAATGCCTTTTGCTCCCGCCCAATCACCGCCGACCGCCAGGTTCAGGATCATCTCGAACGGCGTGAAGAACGGCCAAGCTCCCTTGTTGCCCGGCCAGTCGTCCTGGACGCGCAGGATGCCGCGGCCGTCGACGCCGATTACGATCGAATCCGGCCGCCAGTCGAGCTGATAGACGTGAAATGCACTGCAACTGGTCGGGACGAGCTTTTGCGCGCTGCGCTGTGTCTTGAGGATATGGTTGAAGAGCTTCGTGTGCAGGGAGGCGTAGACGAGATTCGGTTCGGCACCGACCTGCTCCATGATGTCGATTTCGCCGTCATCGGGCCATTTCGCCATCCTTACCGGAAGCATCCAGATGGCAGGCCACATGCCGCGGGCGCAGGGAAGCTTAGCGCGCACTTCGTAAAAGCCATATGTCCATCCGGCCCCTTTCGAGAGGATCTTGGCGGAGGTGTATTCTTGGCCGCCCCAGTCTGGGTAGCGCTTCGGGTTCAGCTTCTCGTGGCGGGCGGTGATGGTGAGGAGGCCGTTCCTTACTCTTATATTCTGCGTCCGGCCGGCTGAATAATATTGCCGTTCCCCGTTATGCCAGCCCTGCTTGTTCCGGCTGGTGTCATATTGCCACTTGGTAAGATCGAGCGCCGAGCCGCTGAATTCGTCATGCCAGACCAGCCGCGCATGCGCCGGACGATTTACCGGCCCGCGATAGGTCGAATTCGTGACGGTGAAGGCGGACGCAACGAGCAACAGATGCGCAAGGGACATTCGTATCTCCGGTCAGGGAATTGGCGAGGCACTTGCCGGTTGTTCGATCGGCAGCCCAGCCGCAGTGTCTTTGCCCCGTGCTGCAAGCGCAAAGAAGGTGATGAAGAGATAAGCAGCAAGAGGAACGATGAACGAAATGCCGAGACCAAACTTGTCGGCGATCGCCCCTACCGCGAGCGGCAACAAGGCGCCGCCGAAGATCGCAAGGCACAAAAGCCCCGACGTCGAGGGCTGAGATACTCCGGATCGTTCAAGCGTGATCGCAAAGATCGTTGGAAACATGATCGAGTTGAACAACCCGATCGAAAGAGCGGCATAGGCTGCGACCGGACCGTGCGTTGCAAGAACGGTCATGCAAAGCAGGCCAGCTGCGATGCCGCATCCGGCAAGGAGGCGCGAAGCGCGGACGCGCGTGAGAAGCGCCGTTCCGATCAGCCGCCCGCAAAGTGCGCCGCCCCAGTAGAAGTTCGCAAGATAAGCGCCAGCGTCGTCGAATGGCAGGCCAAGGACATTCGACTGATTGAGGAAATTGATCATGATGCTGCCGATCGAGACTTCGGCGCCCACGTACAGGCCAATAGCGGCCGCCCCGAAGAGCGCCCAGGACGACCGCAAAGCCTCGAACATACCGACGGGAGCAACCGCCCGGTGGTTCGGTGTCACGCGAAGGAGAAAGCGTCTCAGGGCGGCAAAAAGGACAAGCAGCAGTCCCAGCAGCGCCGCCATGATCAGGAAGGCACGATCGACCGCGCGCAGCAGGTCTGCCCGGTGTGCGGCGTCCAGCGCCCTCGGCGCAATTCTCGTAAGGGCCGGATGGCCAAGCATCAGCACCGATCCGAAATGAACGCCAATAACGACGCCAAGGGAGTTGAACGTTTGTGCAAAGTTCAACCGGAAGTGGGTGCGCTGCGGCGCACCGAGCTCGGCTGCAAGCGGGTTTGCCGCGACCTGCAGCGCGGTGAACCCCGCTGCAAGCACGAATAGGGCGGCAAGGATCGGCCGGAAGTCGTCCGTCCTGGTACTGGCGACAACGAGGACGCAGCCACATGCCATCAGCCCCAGCGAGCCGAGAATCGTGTCGACCGGGCCCATCCGGCTGCTCACCCAGGCGGCCGGCAAGGACAATAAGCCGTAGGCCAAAAAGAAAACGATCTGCGTGAGAAGCGCCTCGGTATAGTCGAGGTGAAAGGCAGCGCGCAGGGCAACGATCAATGGATCATTGTTCGACGTGATGAATCCCCAGGCGAAGAAAAGCGTGGTGACAGCCAGGAAGGCGAGGGCCGTTCGGTGATCTCGTCGAGCCGCCGCGGTCACTTGCCGCTACTTGGCGCTTTCCAGCGCAGCGTCGCGACGGCGCCATTTGCGAGCGTGACTGCGTAACGCGCACCGTCGAGCGCGATCGTGATCGTGCCGTCGCCCGAGTTGCGGTGAAGAATGGCAACGCGGCTGCCGTCCGGATTGAGGAATGCGGCAACCTCAAGCCCCTCGCCTCGAGTTGTCGTTGCCACACGAAGCGCCCCGGGCAGCACGAACCGGCTTGCGTGTCCCAGGACGTAATATTCGACGTTGCGCTCCACTGCGCCAGTCTTGGGATCGATCGTCACGACGCCGCGGCAGTCTTCGCACCCGCCCGTGTGTGGTCCGTGAGCTGGATCCAGCGCGAGATTCCAAAGCAAGGTTCCGCGCGACCAATTGTTGGATGCGCCGATGATGAGCTTGTCGATCATCCAGCCAAGCACCTCGGCGAACTTCGGACTCCAGTCCCCGCCCGAGCATTCGGTGACCCAGGCGTCCTTGCGAGGGTAAGCGTCGTGCACCGGCGCTTGCGCGGCAACATCGCCATTGTAGCAGTGCCAGGCGACGCCCGCGATATATCGACGTGCCGCGGGGTCGCGAAGGACGGCGAGCGGCATCTCGGGATGATCCCAATTATGGTCCCAGTCGAGAATCTGGGTAGCGAGGCCCCGGGATTTGAAAGTCGGACCGACGTAGCGCCCGATGATTGCTGCCCGTTGCGGCGGGCTGACGAGCTCTCCTGGATAATTCTCGGGCTCGAAATTGGGTTCGTTCTGGATCGTCAGCATCGATACGTGAACGCCCTGCCGGTCGAAAGCCTCCACGGTTCTTGCGAGATAATTCGCGAACGCCGGATAGTATCGGGGGATGAGCTCGCCCTTGATGAGGCTCCCGGTGGTCTTCATCCACGCAGGAGCGCTCCACGGACTTACCATGACGAGGAGACGAGGGTTGATGGCGAGAGCCTCGCGAACGCGCGGCAGGACATATTTCTTTGCCGGAGCGATCGAAAAATAGCGAAGGCCGGGATCCGGCCTATTCCCGGGCGTGTCGTCGTAGGTGTAGTCGCGCGTCGAGAAGTCCGAGGCGCCGATAGTCAGGCGAGTGAATGACAGGCCAAGCCCGCCATTTGCCCGTCCGAAGAGCTCGGCCATGATCGCGCGGCGCTTCGCTGCCGGCAGACTGCTGAGGACTTTGGCCGATGCGTCCGTCATTGCAGCGCCGAAGCCGCGCATCTTCTGAAAATGCTTCGAGCTGTCGATCGCGATTGCCTCGCTGCCCGTCGCGGCCCCAACGACACGCTGCAATGGCTGAGTTGAAAGCTTTGCTTTCTCGTCCGGGGTCGTCAGCCACATTTCGGCGGCGGGCGGCGCCGCCTTGGCGGCAACCCCCGCGCAGGCAATCAACACGCAAAGGCCGGCGGCGCCGATCCGCCTCACGCGATCGGGTCCGCCGGGCAATATTTGCTTATATATTCAGCGTGCGACGGCATGACCTCGACGCAGCGCCCGATGGTTGCGGCAATGTTGCCGAGGAACTGCTCGATCTGCGCGTCGCTCTTGATCGAAACGAGCGGATCATAGCTGCGGGGCATGATGCCCTGGCCAAGGAAAACCTGGATCCAGCTCTCCTCGCTGAAAAGTTCTTCGTCCTCGCGGAAGATGCGTCCGTTGGAGCGCCACAGGTCGATCTTGCGCTGCAGCGTCGCTGGAAGTTCCATCGTCCGGCAATATTCCCAGAAGCTGCCCTCGCGCTGGTTCGCCCAGTAATGAAGCACAATGAAATCGCGCACGCGCTCCCATTCGAAATCCGATTGGCGGTTGAACTCGTCGATCGTGGCCTGGTCGGTTGCGGCGTCGGGGAAGAGCCGCACGAGCCGGATCGCGGCGGACTGGACGAGGTGAATGCTGGTTGATTCGAGCGGCTCAAGGAAGCCGGCCGCAAGACCGAGGGCGACACAATTGCGATTCCACATCTTGCGCCGCTTGCCGCTCGTGAATCGCAGCCGATTGGGATTGGCGAGTTGCTCTGCGTCGAGGTTCGCAAGCAACAGCTTTTCCGCATCGTCATCGTCGATGTGCTTGCTTGAGTAGACGAGGCCGTTGCCGGTCCGGTGCTGGAGCGGAATCCGCCACTGCCACCCGGGCTCGCGTGCAGTTGCACGCGTGTAAGGAACAAGAGGATCCGTACGCGCGCAAGGGACCGCCATTGCCCGGTCGCACGGAAGCCATCGGCTCCAGTCCTCGTAGCCCGTCTGCAGTGTCTGTTCGATCAGGAGCCCGCGAAATCCCGAGCAATCGATGAAGAAGTCGGCCTCGATCGTGCGACCGCCTTCGAGAGTCACCGACGCGATATCGCCGTTCTGCGCCATCGTTACATCGACGATCCGCCCTTCTTTGCGACTGACCCCGTGCTGCTCGGCAAGAGAGCGCAGATATTTGGCATAAAGCGAGGCATCGAACTGGAATGCGAACGCGATGTGACCGATTGGCGAATCGGCCATGTCCGGCCTTGCGTGCATGAATTTGTTGGCAAGCGCGGCGGCCGTGTTGATCGAATATTGCGCAAAATCGTGCGCGCGGCCGCGCTGGTTCGCGCGCAGCCAGTAATGATGGCAGCGAAGCCACTCCCAGTCCTGCCCGATGACACCAAAACCGTGGATGTAGCGATGGCCGGGTCCCAGCCAGTCGACGAACTGAATGCCAAGTTTGAAGGTCGCCTGGGTGCGACGCATGAATTCGGCTTCGTCGAGCTGGATCAGTTCATTATATTTCTTGATGGCCGGAATGGTCGCTTCGCCGACCCCCACCGTGCCGATCGCCTCGCTTTCGACCAGCTCGATATCGTAGAGGCCCTGGAACAGCTTCCCGAAAAGGGCGGCGGTCATCCACCCGGCCGTTCCTCCACCAACGATGAGGATCTTGCGCATCGCCCTTCCGATTACCGACTTTCGGCTGGGCAGGCCATGACCGGCGGAGATTCAGGTAGCCGTCGGGCCGCCGAGCGCGTGGATAGCGACAGGCCATAACCACGGTGAAACTGGATGCCTCCGGACTTTGGCAGGCAGTCGCCGGCTGGCCAGTCGAACGGCAGCCTGCCAGTGAAGTTGAACGCTGGCCGGCCACTGGGGCGAGCGATCAACATGTCGGCGAGCCCCATTCCCTCGGTTCCCGGCAGCCAGGCGGCAATGAAGGCGTCGGATCGATTGATCAGATCGTTCGCGGCGACGGGCCGGCCGGAGAAGAGCAGCGTGACAACCGGCACACCCTTGCCGCTTACGCGTTCGAGCGCCGC
>DATIQO010000241.1:0-15846 GCA_035470745.1 Sphingomicrobium sp.
GACCCACCAAAGCAGCGGGAAGCGGCCGCCGGCGACGAACAATGCGATGCTGAGCGCCGCAAAGACCAGCGCATAAAGATCGTTCGCCTCGAATAGACCGGGTCGCTCGTCATGGTGCGAGCGGTGCCAGCGCCACCCGAAACCATGCATGATCCGGCGGTGGACGGTCGCAGCGACGACTTCCATTGCTCCAACGGTGATCAAGACGGTTCCAAGATCGATGAGCGTCATGGTGCTCATGCGAGCGACATTAGTGCCGCCGCTTCAATCGGTCCAACGATCAGCGCAGGTTACGGTCCAAAGGAGGTATCACGGGCCATGCCGGGGCACCGCCATGGCTTCCGGGCCTTCTTCCTCGCTGCGAGCTTTGGGCGGTCGCCGCCCTACTTCTTCGCCGACTTGTTCTCGGTCTCGCTGTCGTTCCTGATGCTGACGTTGACGTTGGCGTTGCCGACCCTGTTCTCGATCTTGTCACCGCTCTTCTTGACGTCGTTGCCGATATCGCCGGCGATGTTCTGCGCGGTATTGCCGACATCGGCGGCGACGTTCGAGGCCTCGTCACTATTGTAGGTCACGCTGACCGTGCCGTTTCCATTGTCCTTGCTGACTTGGCAGGCCCCAAGCAGGATCAGCGGAACTATTGCGATGATGCTGCGCATCTGTATCTCCCTTTTTGCGAGGACCAACGCGGCGCAGCCGTTTCGGCTCCGCATTAAATTGCCGCTACAAGAGCCGCATCTGGTCTCCCTCGGGGGGACGGAAGAGGTCGGTTCGAAGCGGGAACTTGGCCTGCCTCAACCCATATTTCCTGGCGGCGATTTCGAACCGCGTTCGCAGGAGCTCGGCCCAGGGGCCCTGGCCGCGCATCCGGCTGAAGAAGCCGGGATCGTTGTCACGCCCGCCGCGGATCGAGCGGATCGTCGCCATGACCTTTGCCGCGCGTTCCGGATAATGTTGGTCGAGCCATGCGCGAAAGAGCGGTGCGACTTCGTGCGGGAGACGGACGGGAAGGTAGAAGCCGCCGGGAACGCCGGCCTCGACGGCAGCTTCGACGATATGCTCGAGTTCGTGGTCGGTGACCTGCGGAATGACGGGCGCGATCGCGACATAGCAGGGAACGCCCGCATCGTTGAGCTGGCGTATCGCTGCAAGGCGCTTGCGCGGATGCGGCGCCCTCGGCTCGAGCGTGCGCGCGACCTTGGGATCAAGCGAAGTGACCGAGATTGCGACCGAGGCAATGCGAAGGTCCGCCGCCTGCTTGAGGAGGTCGAGGTCGCGAAGCACCCGGTCCGACTTGGTCGTGATCGTGAAGGGGTGGCGGGTTTCGAGGAGGAGTTCGACGAGCGAGCGGGTGATCCGCCAGCGCTCCTCGATCGGCTGATAGGGATCGGTGTTGGTGCCCATCGCGATCGGCCGGCATTCATAGCCCGGCCGCGACAGCGCGGCATGGAGAAGCTGGGCCGCAGTCGGCTTGACGAACAGGCGGGACTCAAAATCGACGCCGGGCGAGAGGTCATGGTAAGCGTGTGTCGGCCGGGCAAAGCAATAGATGCAACCGTGTTCGCAGCCCCGGAAGGCGTTCACCGAACGGTCAAAGCCGATGTCGGGCGAGCTGTTGCGGGTGAGGATCGACCTGGGATGCTCGATCGTGACGGTCGTGCGGCGCTTTGGCACCCCGTCGAGCGCTTCGACCTGGTCGAGCCACTCGCCGTCCGCGACGCGCTCCTGCAAGTTGAAACGCGTCGACGTGGGATTGCGCGTTGCTCCGCGCCCATGGCTCGACTCGACCGGCATGGCTCCAGCCTATGCCGAAAAAGAGAACATAACAAGAACATGCGCGACGGGAAGGCTGCCCCCAGGCTCCTGCCGCTTAACTCCTCATTCGCCCGTGGGCGCCGGGTCCGCGGAAGCGCTGCGCTGCCCGATGCGCGTCATGGTCGTCGGGAAGGCCGGCCAGCGATGTTCGGCCATCGCCTTCAAGGTCGGCGTCTCGGCACGATCGAGCCCTTGATAGACCCACATGTTGCGCATCACCGAGGGGACGTAATAGCGGGTTTCCCAATAAGGGATGGACTCGATCCAGAGCAGGGGATCGCCCTTGTCGTTGATGCCTGCCCAGCGCGCGACCGGGAGAGGCCCGGCATTGTAGGAAGCAATCACTCGCGGCAGCTGTCCAGCGGTCGATGAATCGCTTCTCATGCGCTCGATGAAGCTCTGGCCGAACTCGAGATTGTAACGGGGGTCGGTCAGGCTGCCGCGCGTATAGGGAACGCCTGAGCGCTGCGACATTTGCTGCGCGGTAATTGGCAGCACCTGCATCAGTCCGACCGCGCCCGCGGTACTGACGGCGCTCCGCCGGAAAGCCGATTCCTGGACGATGTGGCCGAAGGCGAGGGCGGGATCGACGCGCCAGCCGTGGACGGGGGCCCAGCTCGGGTTCGGATAGCGGTCCGTGGCATCGGCCCTTGCGCCATATTGCCCATATTTGGCGAGCCAGAGCTGCGCGCCTGGTAAATCGAGCCGCCGCGCGAGCTCGATCAGCGCGTGATGCTCGGAAGGGGCGCCGATCCTTGCCTGGTGGATGATCATTTGCTCGGCAAGCGCGGGCTCGCCGATTTTGACGAGCTCGATGGCACGCTGGACGTTGGGATATTGGTCAATCCGCGGGTCGGACCCGGAGAAGGGATCGGAATCGAGCTTCGTCGGCATGCCCAGCGTCTCTCGCGCAATGAGCCCGTAAAAGCTCTCGGGCGCTTCGCTGCTGCTTGCCGCCGCCTTGAGGAGGGGCTCGACGGCTGCGGGGCGCCCGGCCGCCTGTTCCGATCTTGCTGCCCAGTAGAGACCGCCGGCGCGCAGTTCGCGCTGGTCGGCGAGCCTCGCAACCTGCTGGAAGTCGGCCGACGCCGAGTTGTAATCGCCAAGCCGCCACGAGGCGAGGGCGGACACCCAGGCAGCCTGGCTCGCCCACTCGCCGACAGCGCCTTGCCGCCAGGTGTCGGAGACACGGCGCGCGTCCATGTCGAGCCCGAGCACATAATAGATGAAGGCAACGCGCGTTGCCGCTTCGGCGCGCGCTTCGGCGGAAAGGGCCGGTCCCTGGGTAACGAGGAGCGCCTCTGCGCCGCTCGCATCGTCGGCCTTGATCAAGGGATCGAGCTGCGAGCGGAGCTGGTCGGCAGCGGGCTCGCCCTGGACCGGATGAGCGCGGTAGCGAACGGGCGCCGAGCCGAGGACGACCGTGTCCTTTTCGGGGATCACAAGAACGGGCGTGGTTGCTCCGCGCTTCAGCGCGATCAGCCCGAGCTGATTGGCTTCGGGAAGCTCGGGCGCCTGCGAGATCAAAGCTTGCAGCGACGGCAGGTCGACGATCGGCGAGCCCTTCGCGGTGTAGAGCTCGGCCTTGGCGACCGGCGTGAGGACGCTGGGTGGAAGCGCTGCGATCCCCGCCTGCGCCGTAGCCCAGTTGCCGGCATCGATCGCATCGAAGACGCCGCGCCAGTCCCTCGGAGCAGCAACGGTTGGGGCTACGACCCTCGGCGCCGCCGGCACCGGGGCGGGCGCAACCGTCATCGCCGGCTGGGTTTGGGAGGGCGTCGCCGGAATGGGCGCGAGCGGATCCGGCAACGGCTGCGCGACCAGCGGCGCGGCGCAGAAGAGGGTTCCGAACGCGAGCAGGCCAGCCTTCAACTTTCGTCCTCCATCAACAACAGAAGATCCTGCCATGCCAATGACTTGTCTAATGGCCGCTTAATGAGGTGGCGCGGATGGAAGGTTGCGATCGTGCGCACGCCCTCGATCTTGTGGACGTGACCCCGTGCCCTGACGACCGGCTTGCCAAGGAGCGCCTGGCATGGCCCGTCGCCGAACAACAGCAGGCGCCTTGGCCTTGCAAGTGCAATGTGGCGTCGGGCGATCTCGGCATAATCCTCGCGGTCGCGCTCGCTGAGCCGCGTGCCCGGCGCATGGATCGGGGAGAGCGACGCACAATAGGCCTCGTCGGGCTTGAGCCCGATGGCTGCAAGCATGCGCGTCGTCAGCACCCAGGCGTCGCCGCCGATCGGGCGCCCGGCGGCATAATCCTCTAGCGACGGCGCATCGCCAAGGAGCATGACGGGAGCATTTTCCGGACCGTGCGGCAGGATGCGCCTTGCGTTTGCCGAAGCGAGCGGGAGATGGGCGCTGCTTGCAAGCCAAGCCTGGAGCTCGACCAGCGTGTCATGGCTGGGACGAGTGACATTTGGCTCCGGGGCAGCTTCAACAGCCGCCGGCGCCGGTATTGGCGCGGGCCTTAGCCAGTTGCGCGGCTCTTCCTGCATAGCCGCATCGACCCCGGCTTCGATCCACCAGGCCAATGCGCTGCGAGCTTCGGCAGCGCCGATCGATTCCACTTCCCCGCCCACATCTCTTTCCTCGCGCGCCATTGACGCCATGGTCAAGGAATTGGCAGGGCAGATGAGTCGAAATGTGTGGAGGACGCGACGAGACGCGATGAGCTCGGCGCAACAGCGGTGAATTGAGGGGAGCGCATGAGCGAACGCGAATCCATGCAATATGATGTCGTGATCGTCGGCGCGGGCCCGGCTGGGTTAAGCGCCGCGATCCGCCTCAAGCAGCTTGCAAGCGAGGCCGGGCGCGACCTTTCGGTCTGTATCCTCGAAAAAGGGAGCGAGGTTGGCGCCCACATCCTCTCCGGCGCCGTGCTCGACCCAAGGGCGCTCGATGAACTCATTCCCGACTGGAAGGAGAAGGGCTCGCCGCTGACGGTTCCAGTGACCGAGAACCATCATTGGCTCCTTGGCAAGAAGCGCAAATGGGCGATGCCGCACTTTCTCCTTCCGCCGTTCATGCACAACCGCGGCACCTACACGCTCAGCCTCGGGAATTTCACGCGCTGGCTCGCCGCCCAGGCGGAAGAGCTCGGAGTCGAGATTTTCCCGGGCTTCGCCGCGGCCGAGATCCTCTTCAACATGGACGGGTCGGTGAAGGGAGTAGCGACCGGCGACATGGGCATCGCCCGCGACGGCAGCCGCCGCCCCGATTACCAGCCCGGCATGGAACTCCACGCCCGCTACACCTTCTTTGCCGAGGGCGCGCGCGGCCACCTGACCAAGCGGCTGACCGAGATCTACGGCCTTCGCGAGAATTGTGGACCGCAGGTTTATGGTCTTGGAATCAAGGAATTGTGGGAGATACCTGCCGAGCGTCATAAACCAGGCAGAGTGATCCACACGCAAGGCTGGCCGCTCGACGAGGCGTGGGGCGGTGGGTTCCTCTACCACCAGGACAACAACCAGGTCGCGCTCGGCTTTGTCGTCTCGCTCGACTACCAGAACCCTTATCTTTCTCCCTTCGAGGAGATGCAGCGCTGGAAGACGCATCCGGCGATCCGCGCGGAGATCGAGGGCGGCCGCCGGCTGTCCTACGGCGCGCGCGCGATCAACGAAGGGGGCTATCAGGCCATCCCGCGGCTGGTGTTCCCGGGCGGAGCGCTGATCGGCTGCTCGGCGGGCTTCGTGAACGTGCCACGGATCAAGGGCACGCATACCGCCATGAAATCGGCGATGATCGCCGCCGAGGCGGCATTCGAGGCAATCGCCAACGACCGGTCGGCCGACATCCTCGAGACCTATCCACCGGCGCTCCACAAGAGCTGGGTCGCACAGGAATTGCACAAGGTGCGCAACGCGCAGCCGGCGGTTGCCCATTGGGGCGGGGTGGCGGGAACAATCTATGCCGGGCTCGACCTCTGGCTCAACCAGCTCGGCATCGGCGTGCCTTGGACGCTTTCGCTTCGCCCCGACCACACGCGGCTCCGGCAGAAGGAACTGGCGCGGCCGATCGACTATCCCAAGCCCGATGGCGCACTCACGTTCGATCGCCTGTCGTCGGTTTTCGTCTCGAACACGAACCACGAAGAAGACCAGCCGGTTCATCTGACGCTCAAGGACGCCGACATACCCACTGCGATCAACCTGCCGGTCTATGCCGGTCCCGAGCAGCGTTATTGCCCGGCAGGAGTTTATGAATTTGTCGACGGCGAGAACGGTGAACCGAGGCTCCAGATCAACGCTCAGAACTGCGTCCACTGCAAGACCTGCGACATCAAGGACCCGACCCAGAACATCAACTGGGTCACTCCAGAAGGCGGCGGAGGCCCCAATTACCCGAACATGTAAGCTGCTCGGCGGCGTCGCCATCTCGGCGCTGCTGCTTGTCGCCGCGCCAGCGAGTGCGAGGATCTCGACCGGCGATCCGGCGTCGACCTATGTCCAGGCCCGCGCCGCCGCGATCAACGGCGAGCACGCCCGTGCCGCCGACCTCTTGGCAACCCTCGCCAGCGCCGAACCCGGGCAGGTGCAGTTCGCCCAGCAGGCGCTGACCGAGGCGATCGGCGCAGGTCAGATGGACCTTGCGCTCGACCTTGCGGGCAAAATCCCTGCCGCCAAGCTGTCGACCGACGCGAGGCTCCTCCTCGTGGCTCAGGCGGTGAAGCAGCGCCGGCTCGATCGCGCCATGCAATGGCTTTCGACCGGCGATGACAATGCCGACCTTCGCTTCCTCGCGCCGCTCCTTACTGCCTGGGACGCCGCCGAGCGCGGCGATGAGACCCGCGCGCTTTCCGCGATCGGCCAGATACAGGCGAAAAGCCTGCTCGGGCCCCTGGTCGACGAGGAACAGGCGCTGCTCCTTCTCAAATTCAGGCGCACGGCCGAGGCGGAACCTTATGCGCGGCGCGCGATCGGCGCTGCGGGCGGGCGCGAGGCACGCGTCAGGCTCGCGCTTGCCGACGGCTTTCTTGCTGCCGGCGACCGCGCCCGTGCAGCGGCGATGGTCGACGGCATGGGGAGCGATTCTTCGGCTGCCCGGCAGCGGATCCTCGCCGGAAGGCCGAGCGGGGAGGCGATCGACACCAGCGCCAAGGCGCTGAGCAGCGTCCTTGCCGCGTTCGGCGCCGAGCTTACGCGCATGCAGCGCGCGGCGGCACCGGTCGGACTGGTTCAGGTCGCGCGTTTCGCGGATCCTGGAAACAGCGCCGCAACGGCCTTGCTCGCCTTGCTCCTCGATGCGCAGAACCGCTCGAGCGAAGCGCTCGCCCTGCTGGCGAGCGTCCCCCAGAACGATGCGCTCATCTCGCAGGTGCGCGACGCGCAGGTCCGGATCCTGACCAACGGCAAGCGGTTCAGCGAGGCTTACGCGATTGCCGCCTCGGCAGCGAAAGACCCCGCCGCGGGAATGGCGGACTATTCGCGCCTTGGCGACGTGCTGGAAGCGATGGATCGGCACGCCGAGGCAGCCGACGCGTTCGGACGCGCGGTCGCCATGGCGAGCGCGCAGGGGCTCAAGACGGAGATCTGGCCGCTGCTCCTGCTCGAGGCCAATGCGCTCGAGGAATCGAACCGCTGGCCGGAGGCGAAGGCAGCGCTGCAGCAGGCGCTGACCCTTGCTCCCGACCAGCCGCTCCTTCTCAATTTCCTTGGCTATGCCAAGCTCGAGCGCGGCGAAGACATGGATGCTGCCGAAGCGATGATCCGCAAGGCGAGCGAGCTTGCGCCGGACGATGCCTCGATCACCGACTCGCTCGGCTGGGCCCAGTTCAAGCGCGGAAAGACCGGCGAGGCGATCACCACTTTGCAGCTGGCGGCCGAAAAGGACCCCGACCAGGCGGAGATCCAGGAACATCTCGGCGATGCTCTCTACAAGTCCGGCCGCCGCTATGAAGCAAGATTTGCATGGCGCGCAGCGCTGGTCACCGCCGAGGACAAGATCGCCGCGAGGGTGAAGGCGAAGCTCGCTTCCGGGCTGACGACGGCCAACGCGGCCCCTTGACCCCAAGCGTCGAGATCGCGCCCGCGAAGCTCAATCTCGCGCTTCACGTCAGGGGCAAAATGCCCGATGGGCGCCATTCAATCGAGACGGTCTTTGCCTTCTGCACCGATGGCGATCGCGTCAGCGCCTTGCCGTCGGAAGACATATCGCTGACCATCGAAGGCCCATTCGCAAAAGAGCTCGGCGCCGATGCGGACGGCGTTTCACCGCCATCAAACCTTGTCCTCGAGGCGGCGCGCATGCTTCGACAAGCGGCGGACACGAGTAGCGGCGCGCGGCTTGTGCTCAAGAAGGAACTGCCTGTCGCCGCGGGCCTTGGCGGCGGATCGGCCGACGCGGCGGCCGCGCTTCGCTTGCTGACGAGCCTTTGGCGCATCGAGCCCGATCTTGCCGCGAAGATCGCACCGGCGCTTGGCAGCGATGTTCCTGCCTGCCTCCTTTCCCTTCCGGCCCGCGGCGAGGGCGCCGGCGACCGGCTGACGCCGATCGTGCTTCCCGAATTGTCAGGGACGCCCGTGCTCCTCGTGAACCCGCGCGTGCCGCTCTCGACCGCGCAGGTGTTCGCAAGGTGGGACGGATTTGACCGCGGCCCGCTCGGCGATTGGCGGGAGGGGCGCAACGATCTTCAAGAGCCCGCAATCGCGATCGTCCCGCAAATCGCCTCTGTCCTTGCATGGCTCGAGGCGCAGCCCGGCGCCTCGTTCGTGCGCATGTCGGGCTCGGGCGCAACCTGCTTTGCGCTGTTCGAGAGCGAGGAGGAGCGATCCGCCGCGGGGCAGGCCGTGCCGCGCGAATGGTGGCATCTGGCGACCTTCCTGCGCTAGGGGCCGGGAATGACCGGTCGTCCGATCCTCGCTGCAGAAGCCATGCGTGCTGCCGAGCAGGCGGCGATCGATGCCGGGTCGAGCGTCGAGCA
Source organism: Sphingomicrobium sp. (assembly GCA_035470745.1). GTDB lineage: Bacteria > Pseudomonadota > Alphaproteobacteria > Sphingomonadales > Sphingomonadaceae > Sphingomicrobium. The sequence continues at coordinate 8,744 of DATIQO010000241.1, forward strand.
GCTGATGGAGCGGGCCGGAGCTGCGCTTGCGGAAGCTGCTTACCGTTTTGCCGGACCGCTGCCGACGCTGGTGCTGTGCGGCCCCGGAAACAACGGCGGTGACGGCTATGTCGCCGCGCGGCACTTGGCGGAGCGCGGGGTGACCGTCAGGGTCGCGGCGACCACCCAACCCGTGACCGAGGCCGGCAAGTGGGCGCGTTCACAATGGAAGGGAGACGTTGAAACGCTCTCCGAAACGACCGCTACTGCCCCGCTCCTTATCGTCGCCCTGTTCGGGACAGGTCTCAAGCGGCCGCTCGACGATGCCCTGATCAAGGATCTCGCGAGGCTTTCGCAAGGCTCGGTCGCCGCGATCGCCTGCGACGTGCCGAGCGGTGTCGAGAGCGATAGCGGCAAGGAGATGAGCGCGGTTCTCGCGTTCGACATGACGGTGACCTTCGGCGCGCTCAAGCCCGCCCATCTCCTTTACCCGGCGATGTACAAGTGCGGGCGCGTCGTGCTTGCTGATATCGGCATCGATTGTTCGCCTGCCTGGCACGAGATCGCGCCGCCGCGCCTGCCCGTTCTCGATCCTGGCGGTCACAAATATGATCGCGGCCTTGTCCATGCATTGGCGGGCAAGATGCCGGGCGCGATCGCCCTCGTCGCCAGGGCCGCGGCAAGGGCAGGCGCAGGCTATGTCCGTGTCAGCACGTCGCGCCCCATCGATAATCTCCCCGCGTCAATCGTCCAGGTCGATACGGCCGAGGTCACTGACGAGCGGATCGGCTGCCTTGTCGTTGGACCGGGCATGGGAGACATCCCGCAGGTGCTGACGCTCGCCCTCACATCGCGCGCGCCCAAGGTCATCGATGCCGACGCCATCTCCCACCTTGGCGATCCCGAGCGCCTCAAGCGGCAGGACGCGATCGTGACCCCGCATGAGGCGGAGTTTAAGAGGCTATTCGGCGAGCTTCCCGGCACGAAGCCCGAGCGCGCACTGGAGGCGGCGCGGCGATCCGGAGCAGTGGTGGTCTACAAGGGCGCTGACACGGTTGTCGCTTCGCCGGACGGGCGCGTCGGCTTGCGCCCGCCGGCACCCGCGTGGCTCGCGACGGCGGGGACGGGCGATGTCCTTGCTGGCATCATCGCGGCGATGAGGGCGAGGGGGCTGGACGCGTTCGAAGCGGCCTCGGCCGGCGTGTGGCTGCAGGGCAAGGCCGCGGAACTCTCGGGACCGCAGATGATCGCGGACGATCTTGCGGACCATGTCGGAGCCGCCCTCGAGGAGGCTTGCCCTCGCTGAGCCCGCTCGCCATGGAGAGCGGCAAGGGAGGGTGCATATGAAGTTCAGTTTGAGTGCGTTGAGTGCGTTGCTGGCCGGAACGGCCATGATCATGCCGGTTTCGCCCGCGAGCGCCGATGAAGGCATGTGGACCTTCGACAATTTCCCGATAGCCGCCGTGAACAGGCAATATGGAACGCATCTCGACCAGGCGTGGCTCGACCGCGTCCGGGGAGCGGCCGTCCGGCTCTCGACCGGCTGCTCGGCCTCGGTCGTAAGCGGCGAGGCACTTGTCCTCACCAACAATCACTGTGTGGCCGAGTGCGCGCAGGACCTCTCGAGCAAGGCCAGCGATTATTATACGCACGGCTATATCGCCAAGGGCCGCGAGGAAGAGCGCAAGTGCGCCGGCATGCAGGCCGAAATCCTGACGTCGATCAGCGATGTCACGGGACGGGTGCAGGCAGCCGGCAAGGGCCTTGCCGGCGACGCTCTGGTGAAGGCGCGCACGGCGGTCACCTCGACGATCGAGAAAGATGCCTGCGGCAACGATCCGCGCTTCCGCTGCCAGGTCGTCGACCTCTATCACGGCGGACAGTTCAAGCTTTACAAATATCGCAAATATTCGGACGTGCGGCTGGTCTTTTCGCCTGGCGTCCAAACCGCCTTCTTCGGCGGCGATCCCGACAATTTCAATTTCCCGCGCTACGACCTCGATAGCGCTTTTGTCCGTCTCTACGAGAACGGCGCTCCCGTCGCGACCGCCGATCACCTCAAGTGGAACGCGGCGCCTCCGCATGCCGGAGAACCGGTGTTCGTTGCCGGAAATCCCGGAGGCACCGACCGCCAGCTTACCCTGCCGCAGCTCGAGACGCAGCGCGACCTCCAGATCCCGATGACGCTGGTCCAGTTTTCCGAGCTTCGCGGCCGCCTCACCCGGTTCGGCGAGGAATCGCCGGAAAACAAGCGGATCGCTCAAGACCTGCTGTTCGGGTTGGAGAATTCGTACAAGGTTTATTTCGGTCGGCTGTTTGCCCTCAACAGCGGCGACCTCATGGCCAACAAGCAAAAGGAGCAGGCCGCACTTCAGGCTCGGGTCAAGTCGCTCAAGCTTGGCGCCGACTTTGGAAATCCGTGGGCGCAGATCGCGGGCGCGCAGAATGACCTGAAGTCGCTCTACCTTCCCTATCGCTTCGTCGAGGGCGGACCCTTGGGATCGGACCTCTTCGGCTATGCGCGCAGCCTCGTTCGCGCCGCGGCGGAGCGGCAAAAGCCGTCGGCCGACCGCTTGCCCGGCTATGCCGACAGCCAGCTGCCGCTGCTTGAGAAACAGGTGCTCGACGCGAAGCCGGTCGAAGCCTCGCTCGAACAGCAATTGCTGGAATTCTGGTTGGCGAAGTCGCGCGAATATCTGACCGCCGACAACCCCTACACCCATCTTCTCCTTGGCCGCGACAGCCCGGAAGACCTGTCGGCGGCGCTCGCCCAGTCCAAGCTCGGCGACCCGGCGGTGCGAAAGGCACTGTGGGACGGCGGCTGGGCGGCGGTGCAGGCGTCGAGCGATCCGATGATCCGCTATGTCCTGAGGATCGATCCCGAGGCGCGCAAGCTGAGGACCCAGTGGGACAATCGCGTCACCGGCCCGATCGCAGCGGCTTCGGAAAAGATCGCGAAGGCGCGCTTTGCGGCTTATGGCGACAAGGTCTACCCGGACGCGACCTTCACCCTTCGCCTGTCCTACGGCAAGATCGATGGCTGGACCTACCAGGGCACGGCGGTGCCGCCGTTCACCTATTTCAAGGGCCTCTACGAGCGCGCCACGGGCAAGCCGCCTTTCGACCTCGACGAGCGGTGGGTCGCTGCCCAGAACACGCTTAACCCTGATACTGTGTTCGATATCTCGACCACCAACGATATTATCGGGGGCAATTCGGGATCGCCGCTCATCAATGCCAATGGCGAAGTGATCGGGGCGATCTTCGATGGCAACATCCACAGCCTCGGCGGCGACTATGGCTATGATCCTGCCCTCAACCGCGCGGTCGCAGTCTCCACGGCCGCGGTCAGCGAGGCGCTGCGCAAGGTCTATCATGCCGATGCGCTCGCCAACGAGCTTGCCGGGAGCTGACGGCTAGGAGCCGCGAGCGGTGGCGAACGCGCATGAACTGATCGTTCGCATCGCCGCTCGCGGCGACGGCGTAACCCAAAGCGGCCGGCACGTGCAGTTCGGCGTCCCGGGCGATGCGCTCCTTGACGATGGCGCGCTCGCGCCCGGGCCGCACCACCAGGAGCCGCCTTGCCGTCATTTCCCGGAGTGCGGCGGATGCCAGCTCCAGCATGTCGATGACGAAGCCTATCGCTCCTATCTCGTATCGCGCGTCGAAACAGCGCTTGCCCAGCACGGCCTGCAAACGAAGCTGCACGAACCCCACCTCTCGCCGCCCTGTTCCCGTCGCCGCGCGCGACTTCGCGCGCTCAAGGTAGGGAAGGGCGCCATTATCGGGTTCAACGAGGGCAAGTCGCATCGCATTGTCGACATGCGCGAATGCCATATCCTGAGGCCGGAACTGTTCGAACTGGTCGAGCCGCTGCGACGGCTTCTCGGCGGCTTCCTGCAGCCCAAGCGAATTGCCGAAGTCCAGCTGACCTTGCTCGACCAGGGCGCGGACGTCCTTCTTGCCAAGGTGAAGGCCGAGGGGCTCGCAGCCGCCGAGAAGCTGACGTCATTCGCCGCCTCCAACCGTCTCGCGCGCCTCAGCGTCGACGAAGGCCTCGGGCCCGAGACGGTTTACGAGCCGCAACCGGCGACGATCACCTTGTCGGGCAATCCCGTTTCATTTCCGGTCGGCGGGTTTCTCCAGGCGAGCAGTGAGGGTGAAGCGGCGCTTGTCGCAAGCGTTCGCGAGGCGCTTGCCGGCAGCACCGCCATTGCCGACCTCTTCGCCGGCCTTGGCACCTTTGCCCTTTCGCTCCGCGCCGCCTACGCCGCCGAAGCCGCGCGCGATGCCGCCGCCAGCCTCCAGCGGGCGGCGCCGGCCATGAGCGTTGAACACCGCGACCTCTACCGGCGCCCGCTGGATGCGCGCGAGCTCCAGCGCTTCGAGGCAGTGATCCTCGATCCGCCGCGCGCCGGCGCCGAGGAGCAGGTGAGGGCGCTTGCCGGCTCAGCCGTCGGCCGGATCGCCTATGTGAGCTGCAATCCTGCAACCTTTGCAAGGGACGCGAAGATGCTCGTCGATGCCGGCTACCGGCTCGACTGGGTCCGGCCCGTCGGCCAGTTCCGCTGGTCGACGCACGTCGAGCTTGCTGCTTCCTTCAGCCGTGGTTGATGAGGAAAATCGCAGCGTGAAGCGCAAGCCCGGCGAGGCATAGGGTCGCTGCGAGGAACAGCGAGAAACGCACCGACACGATATTCACCGTTGCCTGGATGATGCTGTGGGCGATTCGCAAGCCGACATAGCCCCATGCGAGGTAGACGTTGATCCGCGCATCAAAGCCCATCAAGATCAGTGCAAAGACGATCGCATAGAAGATCGTCGGCTGCTCCATCAGGTGCTGGTAATTGTGCGCGGGCCAGTTCGACTTTCCGGGCCGCTCCCGCTCAAGATCGGCGCCGCGGGCGCCGTCGGGGATCCGGCGCCCCCGCACCTGGGGCGCTCGCGCGGCCGCGAGCCAGAACAGCATGATGATCGACCAGATGACGAGGACGACGACCGGTCCGAGCAGCGGATTTGGATGCACGAGCATTCTCCCCCCGAAGGCTGATGACGAAGGAGCCTGCTTCAACTGACCGCAATGGGCAAGATTTGGTGGTGAGAGCCCTTTGTGTACGATGACCGGTCATTGGGGGACGATGTGGTCGAGGCAAAAGGGAGCAGGACCGCGCTGACGCGCAAGCAGATCGCCGCTGTAGCCGCCGGCAATGCGCTCGAATTCTACGATTTCGTCACCTACAGCTTCTTCGCGGTGCAGATCGGCCGCTCGCTCTTTCCAGGCGATGCGTCGCAGTCGCTCATCCTCTCGCTTGCGACCTTTGGCGTTGGCTTCGTCAGCCGTCCGCTTGGCGGTCTCGTCATCGGGCGGATGGCGGACAAGCGTGGGCGCAAGCCGGCGATGATCCTGTCATTCGCGCTGATGGGCATCGGCATCGCCGGGCTGGCGCTGACGCCCTCCTACAAGAGCCTTGGCATTGCGGCATCGATCATCGCCGTCCTGTTTCGCCTGCTTCAGGGCTTTGCACTGGGCGGCGAGGTCGGGCCCAATGCCGCCTTCCTGATGGAGGCAGCTCCTCCTCAAAGGCGCGGCTTTTACCTCTCGATCCACCTTGCAACCGCCGACGGCGCGGTTCTCGTCGCGGGGATTGTCGGGCTCTCGCTCTCTTCTCTCTTGAGCATGTCGCAGCTGGAAGCCTGGGGCTGGCGGCTCGCATTCCTGATCGGCGCGTCGATCGTGCCCTTCGGCCTTGCCCTTCGCCGTACGCTCGAGGAAACGCTTCCGGCCGAGGCAAAGGAGGCGCCGCCGCCTGGCACCCTTCGGCCGCTCATGATGACGGCCGCGGCCGGTATGCTGATCCTCGGCGCGGGCACCATCAGCAATTACACCCTCGATTATCTGACGACCTACGCGCAGGATACGCTCCACATGGCGGTGCGCACCGCCTTCGGCGCCACCGTGGTGCTTGGTATCGTCAGTGCCGCAAGCGACCTCGCGACGGGCCGACTGGTCGATCGATTCGGGCCCAAGCGGGTGCTTGTCGGCCCCTGGCTGGGGTTGATGCTGCTTGCAGTCCCGACCTTCTACGTCCTGAACGCGCTGCGAAGCCCAGGCGCGCTCATCGGCGCAACGACGCTCCTGACGCTCCTTCACATCTTCGGTTCGTCGGCAGCGATCCTGCTCTTCATCCAGGCGCTTCCCGCGCGCGTACGGGCGGGTTCGCTAAGCATCGTCTACGCGCTCGCCATCGCAATCTTTGGCGGAAGCACGCAGCTTGTCGAAAAATTGCTGATCCGCTGGACCTCGAACCCCGTCGCGCCCGGCTGGTACATGGTTTGCGCGGTCGCAGCAGGGCTCGTCGGAGCCCTGCTGATCCCTGAACCTGCGCGAGCTCAGCGTGCGCCGTAGATCGCCATCGCGTCGCGCTTGAACGACTGGCCGCTGTCGGGCCGCGCATAGAACATGTGGCCGCCCGGATAGACGTGCAGCCGGACATTCTGGAACGGGCCTTCGCCGGGCATCTGGTCGACGATCAGCTTGGAGCCGAAATAGGGGCAGGAAAGATCGTCCCAGCCGTGGACGATCATCACCGCCATCTTGGGGTCGTTGCCGATCGCCTTGCGAAGGTCGGTGACGGGCGAATCGCTGTCGTCGCGCTTCCACTGGCGGTTCACGTCGTAGGAGAGGGTCTCATAATGAGCGTCGCTCTTCCAGCCGACCTGGTTGGTGATGAAGTCGACCGCGGCGCTGGTCGTCGGGGCGATGATCCCATCGAGCAGGGGGTCGTTGTAGCGTGGCTCGGCCGAGCCCGGGAACGGGTCAAAGGCGGTCACGTTCGAATCATAGACGCTTCCGACCTGGCCCGTGCTGCGACGGATCTCGCGCAGGTACGTGCCGATGTCGACGCGGCCGTTGAGCCGGCGGACGAGGACGGGGTCGAGCCCGGTGAGTTCGGCGACGCGGGCGGAGAGGCGATCCGTCGCGCCCTGGTCCGAGGTTCCGGCAATGAAGTCGGTCACGAACTGCGTGCGCGTGTAATTTTCGACGTCGGCCATGCGCGCGGGCGTCAGCTGGCCTTCGCGTTCCAGGTGGCCGGCTGCCATCGCCGGCAGGTCGATCATCCAGG
>DATIQO010000242.1:0-21568 GCA_035470745.1 Sphingomicrobium sp.
GGCGCTCGCGGCGCTTCTGGCGATTCGGCTCCGCCACCTCGAGGACCGCCATGATATTCTCTTCGACCGACATGCCGCGGAAGATCGAGGTCTCCTGCGGCAGATAGCCGAGGCCGAGAATCGCGCGCCGGTACATCGGCAGCTCGGTGATGTCTCGACCATCGAGGAAGATGCGCCCGCTGTCGGGCTTCACCAGGCCCATGACCGAGTAGAAACAGGTTGTCTTGCCGGCTCCGTTGGGACCAAGGAGGCCGACCACCTCGCCGCGATGGACATCGAGCGAAACGTCGTGGAGCACGGCGCGGCGATCATATGACTTGGCGATCGAGTGGACCTCAAGGCCGCCGCTTACGTGCGTGGCTTCGTTCGACGGCCGCGCGAAGGTGACGGCTTCGTTCATCACAGCTATTTCGGCTGCTGCCGTTGCTGGGGCTGTTGCTGCTGCGGCACGGTGAAGTGGCCGGTGACGCGGCCGCCGCTCGAATTCACGCCGGGAGGGCCGCCGTCGACTACGGCACGGCCCGAATCGAGATCGATGACAAGGCGCGAGCCGTTCACGAGGTTGTTCTCGCGCGTCAGCTGGACATTGCCGATCAGCGTGATGAGCTTGCGGTTGAGATCATAGACCCCAAAATCGCCCTTGGCCGTTTCGGAAGGGCTGTGCACGACCACGCCGCCAGCGGCATCGAGACGATTGATTTGCAGCCCATTGGCTCCTTGACCGCCCGAATAGGCGACCGTTAGCCGGTCCGTATCGAGCGTCATGTCGGCCTGCACCACGTGAACGTTTCCGGAAAAAACCGCGCGATCGGCGCGGTCCTGCACTTCAATCCGGTCCGAGGTGACGTCGACAGGCGCATTCGTATTGTGGCCAGCGAGGGCTGAGCGCGGCTGCTCCTGCCTCACCTGCGCGAGTGCCGACGTCGCAAGGAGCAACGGAGCCGACGTAAGCGCGGCGATTGCAACAACCGCGGCAGGTGCAAGGATGATGCCAGATAAGCGCACGCCTATCATCTGACCGCCCCTTGGACGATTTTCAAGCGAGCACCGTGATCAAGGACGATCGTGCGGTCGCCGAGATCGGCATGGAGCTGCCCCGCTTGGAATTGCCCGAGTCGCATGGCGCCGGCGACCGGACCCCCGCTGGCGACCTGGCGTTGCTTCAGATCGACGGTCACGTCCCTCGTCGCGAGCTTGTATCCATCGGCGCCCGCGACCTTCACCGGCCCATCGATCATCACCTTTTGAGTGTCGAGATCGTAGCGCCCCAGGTTAGCGGCGATGAACAACGGTCCTTTTTCGAGGTCAAGGCGCGCGGACATTCCAGAGATATCGACGATCGGGACGTCGGAGCTCGGCTGGATCGCGCGATTGGCGATCATCGTGAATTGCTGGCCCTTGTTGTCGGTGCCGACATAGCGCGCCTGCTCGACCCGCATTCGTTCGGGTGCATTGGCGACCTTCTTCTTGTCGAGGATGAAGCTCACGTCGCTCTTCTTGCCAAGTGGCGCGAGCGCCAAAACCGCGATGAGGACGCCAACTGCCATCGGCAGGACGATCTTCGTCCATTTGACAAGCCAGTCATGCAGGCTGCCGGGCTCAGCCCATCGCTGCTTGCCGGTGCGCTGTCCTGCAAATGCGTCAGCCATCGTGTGCGAAAATATCCTGCTCGGGCCAGCCCGCGAGGTCGAGGAGGGCGCGCGCAGGAAGAAAATCGAAGCATGCCTGCGCGAGGGCTGTGCGCTCCTCGCGCTTCAGCCGCTCGTCCAGCTTTTCCTTGAGCGCATGAAGATAGCGCACGTCGCTCGCCGCATATTCGCGCTGCGCTTCGGTGAGTTCATCCGCGCCCCAGTCGCTCGTCTGCTGCTGCTTGGAGAGATCGACATTGAGCAGCTCTTTCACAAGGTCCTTAAGACCGTGGCGATCGGTGTAGGTGCGGACCAGCCTCGAGGCGGTGCGCGTGCAATAGAGAGGCGCTGCCATGATGCCGAGGTACGCATTCATGATCCCGATATCGAACCGGGCGAAATGATAGAGCTTCAGTCGATCCGGATCGGACAGGAATGCCTTTAGATTCGGCGCCGAATAGTCGCTTCCGCGCTTGAAGCGGACGAGATGCTCGGTCCCCTTTCCGTCGGACAATTGCACCAGGCACAAGCGGTCACGGCCGGGCACGAGGCCCATTGCCTCGGTATCGATCGCGATTGGGCCGTCAGCGAATCTCACATCCGCGGGCAGGTCTTCCTCGTGTAGATAAACGGCCATTCGCGCTCCTTGAGACGGGGTTTAACGGGCTTTAGTCCGCCTTTCACCTGCCTTGCCAGCCCTGTCGGATTCGACTCACTAGAGCCGGGGCCAATTTTGCTGTAATGGCCGTGAACGGTGCGTGAGTGGTTACGCGCCACGACCGGTTGCGCCTTTGTGCCCGAGCGCGTTGGTTTTCAGGGGATTGGCGGGCAGATTAAGTTCGGACGGTTATGGGTTTTGATAGAGGGCGCAAAGGAGACCGCGGTGGGCGCGGTCGCGACAAGCGCGACACTTTTGGCGAAGAAAATTTCAGCGATTTCAGCGGTTACCAGGAGCGTAGCAGCTACGGCGGTGGTGGCGGCGGCGGTGGCCGCGGCGGCTATGGCGGCGGTGGCGGTTTCGGCGGCGGCGGCGGCGGCGGTGGCTACGGCGACCGTGGCGGCTTCGGCGGCGGCGGTGGCGGCGGCTTCCGCGGTGGCGGTGGCGGCGGCGGCTTCCGTGGCGGCGGCGGCGGCGGCGCTGGTGGCGGAATGCCTCCTCAAGTCGTCGGCGAAGGCAAAGGCGTCGTAAAATTCTTCAATCCGCAGAAGGGCTTCGGCTTTATTGTGCGTGACGATGGCGGCGAGGACGTGTTCGTCCACATCTCCGCGGTCGAACAGGCGGGTCTCACGGACCTTGCCGACGGGCAGCCGCTCGAGTTCACGCTGGTGGACCGCGGGGGCCGTATCTCGGCAACAAACCTTCGAATCGAAGGCGAGCCGATTGCGGTCGAACGCGCCGAGCGCGGCCCGCAGCGGCAGCTTACGGGTGAAAAAGCGCAAGGGACGGTCAAGTTCTTCAACGCAATGAAGGGCTTCGGCTTCATCCAGCGCGACGATGGTCAGCCCGATGCTTTCGTGCACATTTCTGCAGTTGAGCGCGCGGGGATCCCGACGCTCAACGAAGGTGACCGACTCGAATTCGAGCTCGAGGTCGACCGCCGCGGCAAGACTGCAGCGGTAAACCTGCAGCCGATCAGCTAGATCCGGCGAGTTCCAGGGGGCGAGAGGGCCGGCGGAGTTTCTCCGTCGGCCCTTTTCTTTTTCTACATCGCGCTCGCATAAAAGGCCGCCAAGTCCGCCTTCAGCTGCTGCGCCGATACCGGATCGATGTACATCATGTGGCCGGCCGGATAGTAAGTATAGCGGATGTTCGATTGCAGCTGCGGCTCAAGCGGCAAATGCTTGAACTCATATTCGGCGCCGTGGAACGGGGTCGCAAGGTCGTAGACGCCGTTGACCGAAAGCACCTTCATCCGTGGATTCTGCCGCATTGCGGTCGCCAGGTCATCGCTCGTGTCGGCGATCTGCTGGGCACCGCTTGGGCCCTTATGGGTAAGGTCCCAGTCCTCGCCGATGCCGCGGTAATTATTGGGCCGATAGGTGAGGGCGGTCTTGTAGCCGAGGTCGCGGAACAGATAGTCGTTCAGCGCAGCGACAAAGCCGCCAGTAATCGCGCTCCCCTGCGGATCGTAGTCGGCGCCTTCGCCGACATTGTCCGGTTCAGTTCCAACGTAGCGCGAATCGATGCGCCCGATCACCTGGTGGCGGTCCCGAAGCAGCTCGCGTTGGAACCGGGCGGGTTGCACACGCAAATTCGAACGCAGGATATAGTCAGGCGAAAGGCCGGTCAGTTGCGCCATCTGGCGAGCGATCGACTGTTTCTCTTCGTCGCCGATCGCGTTGCCCTTCTGGAGGGCAGCGGCATAGGGACCGCTGGCGAACTCGCGAGCCTGCTGAAGGAATGGCTCGAGCGGCGGCTTGTCCGCGATCTTGCCGTGGTACCAGGCGTCCGCGGCATAGGTCGGAAGGAAGTTCACGAGCGACTGATCGCCCTGGAAATCGGCGAAGTTGAATACCGTTGAGACGAAGGTGATCCCGTTTAGCTGAACCCCGTCGTTCAGAAGCGTGTTGGAAAGGCCGGCCGCGCGCGTCGTCCCATAGCTCTCTCCAATGATGAACTTCGGACTGTTCCAGCGCTGATACTTGGTAAGAAAGCGCTCGATCGTTTTGGCAAAGGCATTGAGATCCTTGTCGACGCCGAAGAAATCCTTCGGTTCGGCCTTGCCGATCTCGCGCGACATGCCCGTCGTCGGCGCATCGATGAAGACGAGGTCGCTAATGTCCAGCAAAGTGTCGGGATTTGGACCGTAGCGGAACGGTGGTCCAGGGATCGTCTCGGGCGTCGATGCATCGACCTTGACCGGACCGAACGAGCCCATGTGGAGCCACATGGTCGATGAACCGGGACCGCCGTTGAAGAGGAAGGTCACGGGTCGCGGACGGCCATTCGCCGGCGGCATCGTATAGGCGACGTAGAACATGCTCGCCGTAGGCTCGCCCTTGTCGTTGCGAATGGTGAGGTGACCGGGCGTGACGGTGTAGGCGAGCGTATGCCCGTGGAACGGGATCGAACGGCGGACCGGCTGTGCGTCCTCCTCGACGCTCGCCTTGACGGTGTCGGCATCAGGCTTTGCGGCTTCGGTCTTGGCTTCCTTCGTCGGAACGTCGCCCGCCGGCTGTTGGTCGGCGGCGTAAGCGGCGCTGGACAAAAGCAGCGAGAGGGCAAGCAGCGAACGCATCATTGTCCTTTCATTGGGATTGGCGTGCCTTCGACCATGACATAGCCGACGTGCTGGACCGCGGTCGGATCGACCAACGGGTCTCCATCGACTGCGATCAGGTCCGCAGACTTGCCGGGATCGAGGGTGCCGGTCTCATTGGAAAGACCCATGAGATCCGGGCCGCCCTTGGTCGCGGCAATCAGTGCATCGCGGGGGGTCATTCCCCCTTTGGTGACCATCAGCTCGAGCTCCTTGTTCGCTTCACTGTGCGGAGCGACGGCGCTGTCGGTGCCGAGCGCAATCTTGACGCCGGTGCGATAAGCGAGGTTGAGGCCCCTGCCCCAGACAGCGAAAGTCTGGTTTGCCTTGGCTTCCATTGCCGGGGTCAGCTTGCCGGAGCCCATTGCCCGCTGGACGCCGCTGAACGCCATCAGCGTTCCATCATAATAGGTGCCGTGCGCTTTCATCGCGCGTGCGCCGGCCTCGTCGAGAAAGGTGCCATGCTCGATCGAATCGATCCCTGCATTTGTCGCCGCGAGGATGCCCTGCGCGCCATGGGCGTGGGCTGCGGTCTTAAGATGCATCGCGTGCGCCATGTCGACGATACCCTTGAGCTCGGCATCGGTGAAATGCTGCTCGAGGCCCATGGCGCCGGGGTCAAGAACGCCGCCCGTTGCCATGACCTTGATCACGTCAACACCTGCCGCGGCGAGCTCGCGCACAACCTTCTGGCATTCCTCGACGCCCGTGCAGACAGACGGATTGAGATGGGCTTCGTTGACCGCCTCGGCGAGCTCCGGAGGAAGGCCAGTCGCTTCGTCAGCGTGGCCGCCGATAATGGAGAGCGGAGCGCCCGAGACCTTGATTCGAGGACCGGGGAAGCGGCCTTCAGTAACCGCGTCGCGAACCGCGATCACCGCCGAGGTGTTGCCGCCGAGGTCGCGGACGGTCGTGAACCCTGCCCGCGCCATTTCGAGGGCGTGGGTAAGCCCGACTGTCGTAGCGTAGGGATCGGAATATTTCTTGGTGAAGCCCGCATACCAGGGTTCGCCGCTGTTCATCGTCAGGTGAACGTGAACGTCAGTCATGCCCGGAAGGACCGTCCGGCTGCGTTCGTCGACGACGATCGCCCCGGCCGGTGCGGAAAATCCGTTCTCGATGCGCGCAATGCGCCCGTTCTCGACGATGACCGTCGAAGCGCCGCGTTCCGGCTGGGCTGCGTCGACAATCAGGTGGCCGGCCTGGACTGCGTAGGTTTGGGCGTGAGCCGCGCCGGACAATGCCAGCGCCGCGGCGCCCGCGAGCAGATGCTTGATCATTTGGTCCCCTCTTCCCCCGGAAGAAGGACCGGCTTAGCGCGCCCGCGCGCGGCGCTTCAAGTCACCAATGCCTGGAGGTTCCCCAGTCGGTCGGCCTCAGCCGCCGGTTTGTCGACCCGGATGCGGCTGATGCGCGGAAATCGCATGGCGAGACCAGACTTGTGCCGCTTGCTCATGTGGATCGAATCGAAAGCAACCTCGAGGACGAGGCTCTTTTCGACCTCGCGCACCGGACCGAAGCGTTCGAGGGTGTGGCTTCGGATCCAGCGGTCAAGCCATTTGAGCTCTTCGTCGGTGAAGCCGAAATAGGCCTTGCCAACCGGGAGCAGCTCACCGGTGTCGCTCCAGCATCCGAACGTATAATCGCTATAATAGCTGGATCGCTTCCCCGACCCCCGGGCCGCATACATCAGCACGCAGTCTGCTGTCAGCGGATCGCGCTTCCACTTGTACCAAAGGCCGGAACGCCGGCCCGCGACATAGGCGCTGTCGCGGCGCTTGAGCATGATGCCTTCGATCGCGACATCGCGCGCGTTGAGGCGCAGGTCCTCGAGTTCCTCGAAGCTCTTCGCCTCGATCAGCTGGGAAAGGTCGAACCGCTCGGGATCGAGCGTCGCTGCAAACTTCTCGAGCCTCTGACGCCGCTCCTCCCAGGGCAATGCCCTCAGGTCGATCTCGTTTTCGAACAGGATGTCGTACAGGCGCACGAAGGCAGGATAGGCTCCAAGCATCTTGGTGCTGACATTCTTGCGTCCAAGGCGCTGCTGAAGCGCGTTGAAGCTAGCCGCGGCGCCTCCGTGAACGTCGGCGATGCCCTGATCTGCGCCCCTCACCAGCAATTCTCCGTCGAGGACGCCGGGACTGCGGAAGGCGTCCGCGACGTCCGGGAAGCTCGCCGAGATGTCATCGCCGGTGCGGCTGTAGAGCCGGGTCTCTCCGCCGGCATGGACGAGCTGGACCCGAATGCCGTCCCATTTCCACTCGGCCGCATAATCATCGAGCGACACCTTCGTCTCGTCGAGCGCGTGCGCGAGCATGAAAGGTCGAAAGATCGGCGCGTCGCGCGAGCTCGGCTGGGGAGCTCGCCCTTCAGCCCAGTCGAAGAGCTCGGTGAAAGGAGGAGCAAGCCCGTGCCAGACTTCCTCCACGGCGTCGACATCGAGCCCGAACGCGTCGGCGAAGGCCTGCTTTGCAAGTCGCGCGCTGATCCCTACGCGAAGCTCCCCGGTCGCGAGCTTCAGCAGCGCGAACCGGCCCGACGAATCGAGATGATCGAGCATCGTCGCAAGCACGCGCGGCGCTTCAAGCCGAAAGGCGGAGCGAAGCTGCCTGACGGCCTCGGAGATGCTGATCGTTGCATCGTCCGCCTCGGGAGTGCCTGTAGCCGAGGTCGGCCACAGCAACGCGACCGTCTCGGCCATGTCTCCGACGTAGTCGCGGCTCATGTAGAGCAGCACGGGGTCGACCCGCTCTTCTGCGATCGCTCGCACGGCGGCGTGCTTGACCGCCGGGATGTCTAGCGACCCCGTCAGTGCTGCAAGGCCAAGGCCACGGTCGGGGTGCGGCGCTTGCCTGAGATAATCCCCGATCAGCTTCAGCTTGGTGTTGCGCGAGCGCGTGTAGACGAGGTCGTCGAGCAGCTGGGAAAAGGCGCGCATGGGTCCGTAACGAACCCTCTTTGGCCTAAGTTGCTTAAGGTCAATGCAGCCTTAGTGCGAGCGCAGCGAGGATGGTGTTGCAGTCGTTGGCCGACTTGCTGTCGAGCGCTTCCTCGACATGTTCCAGGCACGACTGCATGGCAACGCGGTGGCCGGGCAAGAGCGCAAGCTGCGCCGAACAGCGCGCGAGCCCCTCGAGCGCGGCGAGCCCATTGGCGGCTGCAAGCTGGCGAATCGAATCCATCTTGTGGTGAAGGTCGAGCGGCGAGAGCCGCTGGCCAGCGTCGCGGATTTCGGCGATGCGAAGCCCGACCTGCGTCCTTATGCTCGCGAGTTGGTCAGTCGCCATCTTCAGCCTCCGTTGAACGGAAGCTCGCCCAAGAAGGTTAAGGCTGCGTTACAGTGCCGCATCGGTTGACAGAATCGGCCTCTTTCGTCATTGAGCCCGCCATATGAGCGGCGATTGAAGCCGCTTTTCTTTTTTCAAGCATTTGGAATTGTCCGATGGCCAAGCCGGCAACCGTCAAGATCAAGCTCGTCAGCAGCGCGGACACGGGCTTCTTCTACGTGACCAAGAAGAACCCGCGCACCCAGACCGAGAAGCTGAGCTTCAAGAAGTACGACCCGGTCGCGCGCAAGCACGTCGAGTTCAAGGAAGCCAAAATCAAGTAAAGCTTCGCCAGGTTCGCCTGGCGTTCTAAGTTTCTTCGCCTCCCGCCTCTCCTGGCGCGGGACTGTCTTCCGATTCGTTTGCGAGCGCCTGAAGTTCATCTGCCTCCTCCTCGGCGCTGCCGCGGAGCAGCTCGTCGACCGTCTGCGCGAATTTTGCGACCGAGATCGGCTTCGAAACATAGGCTTGGGCGCCCGCTGCCCGGATCCGCTCCTCATCGCCCCGCGCCGAATAGGCCGTAACCGCCATGATCGGCACTGCGGAAAGACCTTCGTCGCCGCGAATCATCCGGATGAGATCGAGACCACTGACGTGCGGCAGCTGGATATCGGTGATTACCAGATCGGGTGCGAAGGTTCGGGCGGCGTCGAGCGCGTTGCGGCTGTCGGTAACTGCCTCCGGCTCGTGCCCATGGGCAGCGAGAAGGTCGCAGAACAGCTTGATGTTCAGCGCATTGTCCTCGACGATCAGGATCTTGGCCAATCTAGCTTTCCTTCCGCGTTCGGGCAGTATCTAGGTCTTGAAGGCTGCAAGTCCAAACGATCCTGTTGCACTAGGCCTTGCCGCCCTTGCGGCAATGCTTGGTGACGCACGACGCGCCCAACGGTTCATCGACCTGACCGGAATCGGAACAGATGAACTCCGCCGCCGTGCCGGCGAGCCCGGTCTCCTCGCGGCCTCGATCCGCTTCCTCGAAGCCTTCGAGCCGGATCTGTTGGCCGTTTCGCGGGAGCTTGGCGTTTCGCCCGAAGTGCTCGTAGAGGCGCGTCGCGATCTCGAAGGCGAAGAGCAACAATGAAGACGATTTTGATCACGGGTGCGACTGCGGGCTTTGGCGAAGCCGCCGCCCGAAAATTCGTTCAAGGCGGCTGGAATGCAATTGGCACCGGGCGCCGCGGCGAGCGCCTGCGCAAGCTTCAGGAAGAGCTCGGCGATGCATTCCTGCCGCTCGAGATCGACATGCAAGATCGCGCCGCGGTTGAAAGCCTCGCACGGCTCGAATCGCCGTGGAACGAAATCGACCTCCTGCTCAACAATGCCGGGCTCGCGCCGCCGACCGACCCGCTTCCTCAGGCCGACTGGGAACGGATCGAAACCGTGATTGAAACGAACGTGACAGGGCTGGTCGCCCTGACCCGGGCTCTTCTGCCCAAGCTGGTCGAGCGCAAGGGCCAGATCATCAACCTATCGTCGGTCGCGGCAACCTATCCCTACAAGGGCGGCGCCGTTTACGCCGGCACGAAGGCGTTCGTCCGCCAGTTCTCGCTTGACCTTCGATGCGACCTTGCCGGGACGGGCGTCCGGGTCACCTCGGTCGAGCCCGGAATGGCCGAGACCGAGTTTACGATCGTTCGCACCGGCGGCGACAAGGAAGCATCGGACCAGCTCTACGCAGGAATGAATCCAATGACTTCGGAGGACCTCGCCGACCTATTCTGGTGGCTTGCGAACCTCCCGCCGCGCCTCAACATCAACACCATTGAATTGATGCCGGTCAGCCAGAGCTTCGCGGGCTTCGCCGTTACACGCGAGGGTTGATTCGCCGGCCTGCCAGTGCTTGGGACCGCGCCATGAATATCGACAATCGCCTCGCCGAACTCGGCATCGAACTTCCGCAAGCCGCCGCGCCCGTCGCTTCCTATGTGCCAGCGGTCGAGAGCCAAGGCCTGCTCCACATCTCCGGTCAAGTCAGCTTCGCCAAGGACGGCAGCCTCATCAAGGGCCGCCTTGGCGAAGATATGGAGCTCGAGGCGGGACAAGAGGCAGCGCGCCGCTGCGCGATCATGCTCTTGGCCCAGATCAAGGCCGCGCTCGGCACGCTCGATCGCGTCGAGCGCGTTGTGAAGCTCGGCGTGTTCGTGAACAGCGCCCCCTCGTTCATCGACCAGCCGAAGGTCGCCAATGGGGCGTCCGAGCTGATGCAGGATGTATTCGGCGAGGCGGGAAGACATGCGCGCAGCGCCGTTGGCGTCGCGGTTCTGCCGCTTGGCGTCGCGGTTGAGGTCGACGCGATCGTTTCCGTGAAGGCCTAGTTCATTTTTAGCGGCCTAGCTTGCCGGTAGGGATGGCCGACCAAGAAACCGAAGTGCTAGCCAAGATCGCGTCGGGCGTTTCAGGCCTCAACGCGCGCGCTTGGGACCGGCTTGGCGCCGGCGAGCCGTTTCTCAGCCATGCATTTCTCTCGGCGCTCGAGGATTCGGGGAGCGTCGGGCGCGGCACCGGGTGGACTCCGGCTCCGATCCTCGTCGAGGATCATAGCTCGCATCTGATCGCTGCTGCTCCCGCCTATCTCAAGACGCACAGCCAGGGTGAATATGTCTTCGATCATGGGTGGGCCGACGCTTGGGAGCGGGCGGGCGGACGCTATTACCCAAAGCTCCAGGTTGCCGTGCCGTTCACGCCGGTGCCGGGTCCGCGCCTGCTCGGCTCTCGCCCGCAGCAGCTCCTTGCCGCAATCGAGGCCGTAACGGTCCAGAACGACCTTTCCTCGGCGCATATCACCTTCATCGACGAGCCGGGCGCGGCTGAAGCCGAGCGGCGTGGATGGCTGATCCGCCACGGCTGCCAATATCATTGGTTCAACCGCGGCTACGGTTCGTTCGACGACTTCCTGCAAAGCCTCAGCAGCCGCAAGCGCAAGACCATCCGCAAGGAGCGCTCGGCAGCACTCGACGGACTCGAAATTCGCATCCTTCGCGGCGCGGATATCCGTGCCGCGGATTGGGACGCGATGTGGGCGTTCTACCAGGACACGGGCTCGCGCAAGTGGGGCCATCCCTATCTCACCCGCGAATTCTTCGGTCTGATCGGCGAACGCATGGCCGACGACGTGCTGCTGTTTCTCGCCCATCGCGAGGGATTGCCTGTCGCCGGCGCCCTCAACTTTGTCGGTAAAGAGACGCTCTATGGGCGCTACTGGGGCTGCATCGAAGAGCTACCGTTCCTCCACTTCGAGCTTTGCTACTATCAGGCCATCGAGTGGGCCATCGAGCACAAGCTGGGGTCCGTCCAGGCAGGTGCGCAGGGCGAGCACAAGGTCGCACGCGGCTATGAACCGGTGATCACCAAGTCCGCGCACTTCATTGCCAGCAGCGACTTTCGCGATGCCGTCGCAGAGTTCCTTGTGTCCGAACGCGGGGCTATCGCGAGCGAAGCCGACTGGCTTCGGCGTGACCTTCCCTATCGCTCCTCGTCGTCGGAATAGACGGCGACTGTCGTTCCGCTCGCGTCGGCCATGCCACGGTACATGGCGGGCGTCGTGAAGCCCCAGGCCGCGTCGCCGCCGGGTCCGACGGCAATCAGCCCGCCCTTCCCGCCGAGGCCCGCTATGTCCTCAAGGACAGCATCCAGTGCCTCCTGAAGCGATTGCCCTCCTATTCGGACACGCTCGGCGAGCTGGTGAGCAGCAACGGCGCGAATGAAATATTCGCCTGATCCTGTCGCCGAGATGGCCGCCGCACGGTCGTCGGCATAGGTCCCTGAGCCGATCAGGGGCGAATCGCCGACGCGTCCCCAGCGCTTAGCGGTAAGGCCGCCGGTCGAGGTCGCCGCCGCGACATTGCCGTCGACGTCGACTGCAACGGCGCCGACGGTGCCGTATTTGACCTCGTCATCGAAACCTCCATCGGCAAGAAGCTCGTCGAGCTGCCTGCGGCGCTCGGGGATCTCGAACCAGCGGTTATCGACCTGCTCGAAACCGTGATCGCGGGCGAAGTCGTCGGCGCCGTGCCCGGAGAGGAAGAGATGAGGCCCGTTCTCCAGTAGTTGCCGCGCAAGACTGATCGGGGCGCGTGTCGTCCTTAGTCCGGAGACTGCGCCGGCGCGGCGGGTGGAGCCGTCCATGATTGCGGCATCCAGTTCGATGCAGCCGTTGGCGGTGAGCACGCTGCCGCGCCCCGCGTTGAAGGAGGGGTCTTCTTCCAGCACGCGAACGGCCGCCTCGACCGCGTCGAGGGCGCGCTCGCGCTTTCGAAGAATTGCCGTCCCGGCTGCAAGGGCGGCCTCAAGCCCTGCCCGTGCGGCCTGTTCCTGCTCTCGCTCGAGCCGCCCGGGCCGCATCGATCCAGCGCCGCCATGAATCATTATTCGCCAGCGTGTTTCCGTCATGACCGGCGCATTAGCGAGCACGCAATGATCCCGCTAGTTGACCGAGCCACGTTCATTATATAATTATGATATCATATTATGGAGGGCTGTATGGCCGACAAAAACGTGATTGCACTGACGCCGACGAGCGAGCGCGAAGCGCGGACCTCGAACGGCTATGTGATGCTGATCGTGCTGCTTCTTGCGATCCTTGCCGACATATACGGCATCAGGCGGCTTGCGCCGCAGCCCGATGGGCTCGGCTTTGCGATTGTCATTGCTTCGACGCTCGCGTTCATCCTCGTGATGCCGGGCTTCTACATGCTCCAGCCCAACCAGGCGGCCGCCATCACGCTGTTTGGCGAATATCGGGGCACCGACCGGACAACGGGACTTCGTTGGACATGGCCGTGGATGGCGAAGAAGAAGGTCTCAGTCCGCGCCAACAATTTCATCTCCGACAAGATCAAGGTGAATGACCTTCGCGGCAATCCGATCGACATGGCTGCCCAGATCATGTGGCGCGTGGTCGACACTGCCCAGGCCTTGTTCGATGTCGACGATTACAAGCAGTTCGTCCGAGTCCAGGTCGAAGCGGCGATCCGGATGATCGGGTCGCGTTATCCGTACGACGATTTCGAGCACCAGGAAGTGACTCTGCGCGGCAACCATGACGAGGTCGGGGTCGAGCTGAAGAAGGAGCTTCAGGCACGCCTCAGCGTCGCCGGCATCACGATCGACGAATGCGGCTTCACCTACCTTGCCTATGCAACCGAGATCGCCGGAGCGATGCTTCGCCGACAGCAAGCGCAGGCGGTCGTTGCCGCGCGCAAGACCCTGGTCGAGGGGGCGGTCGGAATGGTCGAAATGGCGCTCGACGCGCTTTCCGAGAAGAATGTGGTGCATCTCGACGACGAGCGCAGAGCAGCGATGGTATCGAACCTGATGGTCGTACTGTGCGGCGAGCGCGACACCCAGCCGGTCGTCAACACCGGAACCCTCTACCAATAGCCCCGCCGTGACTGCCGGCGAGCGCAAGGCCTTTCCGTTACGCGTAGACCCCGGGCTCTGGTCCGCCGTCGAGCGCTGTGCCGCGGCCGAGCTGCGCAGCGTCAATGCCCAGGTCGAATGCCTGCTGCGCGAAGCGCTCGCAGCGCGGGGCGTCAAGCTGAAGGCGCCAATTACCCGCAAGCGTGGCCGGCCTCCGAAGGAAGCGAAGAAATGAGCGATGATCCGGCCTGGTTCAGGCCCAAGCGGTTCGGCTTTGGACCCGGCCTGCCGATCAGTTGGCAAGGATGGGCTTTGATGCTCTCCTATGTTGCAATCGCGATCGGCCTCACTCTCGAACTCAGGCATCGGCCAAGCCAATTGATCGCGGCCCTCATTCTGCCGACGATCGCATTTCTCATCATCGGCTGCCGCACGACGCGCGGTGGCTGCCGCTGGCGTTTTGGCGAGGAGGAAAAATGATTGACCTGCTGATCGCAGCAGCTGCAGCAACGGCGCTTCCGATGACCGCGAAGGGACCGCAAGGCCCGCTTGCGGGGACGTTTCTCAACGCCGGTCGCAACTCGCCTGCGGTATTGATCATCCCCGGCTCCGGTCCGACCGACCGCGATGGGAACAACCCCCTCGGCGTCACTGCCGCACCGTATCGGCTGCTTGCCGACGAGCTGGCGAGGAAGGGCGTATCGAGCCTCCGCACCGACAAACGCGGTTTGTTCGGGAGCAAATCTGCGGTTGCCGACGCCAACAAGGTGACGATTTCCGATTATGCGAGCGATGCGCGGCAGTGGGTCTCGGCGCTGCGCCAGAATAACGAAGCTCCTTGCGTCTGGGTGCTCGGCCATAGTGAAGGCGCGCTCGTCGCCCTTGCCGCTGCACAGCAGCCAGCGGGGATTTGCGGACTAATCCTTGTCTCCGGAGCCGGGCGCAAGCTCAGCGACGTGATCCGTGAACAGCTTCGCTCCAATCCCGCCAACGCGCCGGTGCTTGATCCCGCAATGGCCGCGCTCGATGCGCTCGAGCAGGGAAAGCATGTCGATGTCAGTGGCATGCATCCCGCGCTCCAGAAGCTATTTGCGCCGCAGGTACAGGATTTCCTCATCGACATGTTCCGTCAGGATCCGGCGAAGCTTGCAGCCTCGCTCAAGGTCCCGTTGCTGATCGTGCAGGGGGAGCGCGACCTCCAGGTGTCCGTTGCGGACGCGCGCATGCTGGCCGCAGCACAGCCCAAGGCCAAGCTCGTGCTGCTCCCGCGCATGAATCATGTTCTCAAGGACCTCGATAGCGATGATCGCAGCGCAAACCTCGCCACATATGCCGACCCCTCGCTGCCGGTCGATCCTGGCTTGGTCGACGCGATCGTGAGGTTCGTGGAACGCTAGCCGACCGAAAGGTCGCGCTGCTGATTGACCAGCCTCCATTCGTCGAGGTCGGAGAGCATGAAGCGCGCAGCCTGCTCGGTCAGGTCGGCAGTACGCGACAAGGTCGCATGCTTGCGCAGCTCACGGTCGATCTGGCGCAAGGTGTCCGCGGTGGCGAGCGAGCGCAGTGCATCGCCGCCGAAATCTCCTTGGAAGCGAATGCCGAACACGGCGGTTGCGAGCGCGGGGAAACCCGCCTGAATGAGGGTGAACCAGTTGCTGTACTCGTTCACGTAGGGCGCGTTCGTGGTCATTCCGACCAGCGTGATGTCGGAGATGATGAGGGTCGCAAAGAACAATATTGTGCCGAGCCGCTCGAGGCGATGATCCAATAGCTCGATCACGTGTGCATTGCGCTCGTGGTAGCTGACTTGGGGAGCGATCTCATGGTCCGCTACCGACGTCGCAATTCCAGCCGCCGCGGCACGATCGATCGCCCCGGACGGGCATCCCATCGCTCTCCAGATGCCCGCTGCATAGGTGTCGATCCAACGGACTGCTACGGGATTGGTCTCCGTCCCCGGCGGGTCCGGCGCGGCAATCCCGAGGAGGCTCAGGCTGCGCATCGGGCGAAGCCGCTCGGCAAGCTGCCGATAGTCGAGCCAGCGCCGATGCCATTCCCGCTTGGTCCCGATGTGGGCGTTGAGGATGACTGCAAGAGTGACGACCATCTCGGCGAAGGCTTCCTGGATCTTCAGGTGAGGAAACATGAAGGCGCCAAGACCCATGCAGACCGCAAGGCCGCCCATGACGAAACCGAAAATGTGACCGCTTCGATAGGTGAGCGCGAGATTGGTCGCGACGCGGTCGGCCCAGTTATATGCCTCCTCGAGTAGGTCGACCGAGGTTTCCACCTGGTTCCTCTCGATGCACTTCTCGCGAAACTGTCGCCATTCCTCCTCGATCCAACGAGCGCTTTCGGTTTCCGTGAAATCGCTCCGCCTGAGACGGCGCACGCCTGCAACTGCAAGGAGAAGTCTATACTCGAAGCGCAAGCGATAGCGGGGCAGCCGCTCGTTGAAGAAGCCGGACAGGAAGCGATGTTCCCGCTCATCGGGCGGGGGCAGCAGCAAGGCTTTCAGCATCCGTTCGACATGATCGCGATCGAATGGCCGTTCCGACATCGGATCGACGCCTGAGGTGTCGACGACGGGGTCGAATGCCGCCCACAGGATCTTTGCGGGCGCCTCTGGATCGGGGAGGAGATGGATGACGGGCCGTCCGCGTGCGATCGCGACCTGGACGACTTCAGCGGTGCCGCCGCGACCGCGCGGGGGAAGTCCGTCCCAAACTGCAATGAGGACGTCGCAATGGGCGACGGTCGCCCGGCCTGCCATCACATAGGCTTCAACGTCCTGCGGGCTTTCGCCGGGAAGCTCGAGCACGCGATCGGCTCTTGCAAGGAGCGCATCGAAGCTTTCGCGCGATGCAGGATCGGCAAGGCTCGCGCGATAATCGTTGCGCCGGAACGGCAGGATCGCCTGCAATTCCCAGCCAAGCGACAATGCCGCCTCCGCGGCGATCTGATCGGACCCGTCGGCGATTGACGATACGAAGTTGAGCGATGGGGCAGTAACCGAAAAGAAGGGGCGTTCCTTCTCGAACAGTTCCTCGGCCGCTGTGCCGAGTGCCGAAAGCACGTCCGAGATCCGCGACGGGAGGGACGCAGCTGCCGCTTCGCCAAGGGCTTCGACGCGATGACCGGTGATCCCGGCGCACAGCACAAAGGGAAGGGCCGGCGGCCCTTTCCGGACTGAGCCCGCCAACTGGGCGGGCGCCGCGCCGCTAATCCGATTATGCAGGATTCCTGCTTCTCCCGGCGAGCCATCGCGCAACCAACACGACGGCGGCGCCGACGAAGAAGGCAAGCGCAAGATAGGCGATGAAACTGCTGTTGCTCAGCGTGACGGTGCCCGTTGCGGTCGAAGCGACCTGGCAGCAGCCTCCGCCATTCTTGATGATCGGATCGAGCGTGCTGCCGTCCTTGAAATGGAGGACGTAGTTGAGGTCCGTCTTTTCCGTATTCTTGTCATGAAACGTAAGAACGGTCGGCTGCACGTCGGTGACCGTGACCTGGCTATAGAGTCCATTGCCGCTCGGCTTCGCATTGCCCTTCGCGACGCTGACCGGACCAGAGAGATCGAAATCTGCACCCTTTTTGATCGTGAAGGTGAAATCGGCATATTGTCCGCTACCGACACTGATGCTCGGATAGTGGCCAGGCCCATATGTTTGGCCATTGTACGTCATCGACCATTGGCCATTGTCCTGCGTAAGATCGACGCCAGCAATTATCGGCGGCTTCCACATTGCTCTTCTCCCCCCGTTTACTGTGCTCCACCCACTCTTTGGCGGGAATGGGCCTGGTGGCTCGCGTTCCCGTCAACTGTTGATGATGATCGGATCGAGCTGCTCCTTCTTGTTCCCATATTTGAAATTCAGTTGGTATCCGATTGCGCCGATCGAATCGCCATTATCGTCGGCGACATTCAGCAGATTATTCGAACAGGACTGGACGGTGAGCTGATCGCAATTCTTGCCGGAGCTCGGGCAATTGTTCCCCCGCGCGTAGAAGATCGGGTCCGCGGTATTGAATATCGTTGGTCCCTGGGTCGTCTGGTCGACCAACTGCCAGACGATCTGGTGCTGCCCCGGCGGGACATTGATCGGGTCCTTGTTGATCGTAAGCTGGAAATTCCCGCCAAGATCCGTGGCAGTCACTGTTGCATCGATCCTAGACATTACCTTTTCCCCCGTTTGCCCTGAATGCAGGGTCCTTGAATCCAAGCCCGGCGAGCTGCTGGCGAAGCTGCTGCGCGTCGTTGCTACGACCCACGCGCTGCAGGATCATTGCATGTTCAGATGCCGTCGCGGGCGTTTCGGCGACTCCTCGCGGATAGGCCGCGAATGCGGCCGCCCATGCCTGTCTGGCCAACGTGCCCTCGCCCGCCTCGTCGGCGACATCGCCAGCTTCGCGATCGATTGCAGCAACTTGCAGCGCGTCAGTCACCGGTTCGCCGGAATGAATTGATTTCGCGGCGGCAATTGCTTGCCGGACGAGCTGGGCTGCATCAGCCTTGTTGCCACTCGCCAGCGACAAGCGAGCTTCAAGAAGAGAACAAGACACCGACCTCCAGCGCCAGCCCGGCAGTGGTGGCGCATGGCGGCGAACGAGCGTCGTGAAAATGGCGCAGCCGCTGCGAATATTTGCCGCCGCCTCGCCTGTCGCTCCGGTGAGAAGCAGATATTTTCCAAGATCGAGGCGCGCACTCGCGGCATATTCGAGCCAGCGCGTATTGTCCGGTTCGACGGCAACAAGCTGCTGTCCAAGATCAGCCGCGCTTCGGAATTGCTGCAGTGCAAGATCGGTTCGGCCAAGCTCGGCGTAGAGGTTGCCCAGTCTCCGGTCGGCGTGCACGAGGCGGTGGCGATAATCATTATCGTGGGTTTGAGCGACCAGTCCGTTGAGCAGCGCGATGTCGCGCTGCCGGGCCTGTATCGCCTCACCGAAACGTCCTTGCGCATCCAAGGAATCCGACAGCCACGCGAGCGATTCCGCCGTGGACGCGCGATAGTCGAGGTTTGCGGGATCGGCCGTCGCAATTGCCGCTATGGTTTTCGACGATTGTTCGAACTGGCGCGTCGCCTCGGCGAATTTGCGCCGGCCGAAGAGGACGACCCCCAAATTGAAATCGGCATAATTCTCTTCCATGCGCCATTTCATATTGTCGGGCGCAAGCGCGACCATCTTGAGCGCCAGGCGCTGATATTCGCGCATTTCCGCTTCCGCCGTGAGCAGATCCGCTTGCTGCTGTGCGATCTGTCCAACGTAGAAGACGTTCTGCGCGTGTTCGAACAGCAACTGCGGATTTTTTGGATCGCGCCGGATTGCTTCGGCGGTGCCGACCATCGCCGCGCGATAGAGGCGAAGCGACGTGCTTATGTCGCCCCTTAGGTTGGCGACTTCCGCCATGAGGCTGAGCGCCTGCGAGCGCTGGGTCAAAGCGGCGTCCGAAAGGTCGGCGGTTCCTTCCTTCTGGTAATAATCGAGGACGCGCGAGCCGACCCCGTCCAAGGCGTCGAGGCGGCCGATCGGCTCGAGCTTGTCCTTGAGGTCGCCGAGCATGAAGCTGATCAGGCCTTCTGCCTCGCGCCGCTGCTCGCGGGCGGCATCGCGCGCCCGGATCGCCGTCACTGCAAGCGTGCTGGTGACCGCCATCCCGCCAAGCGATGCTGCGGCGAGGAGCGCAAGGCGGCGTTGCCGCCTCGTCGTTGCGCGCTGGACGAGCTCGTCGAGCCCAACTCCGAGCATTCCGGCAATGAGCTTGAGGAAGGCGAGGCGTCTGCCGTCGCCGCCCTCGCGGAAATCGGACGCAAGCGGCTCCGCGCGCTTCGCCGTGCGGTGTCCGCGCCGGTCATAGCGGTATCGGAGCGCCGGCGGGAAGCATTCGTCATGCTCGCGCCCAGGGATATCGCTGGCGAACGGCTCACCCGCGGCGACCGCAGCGAGCACGCAGCCTTCGGGACGGGTGCGCTTGAAGGATTCGATTTCGAGATTCGTCCAACGGGACGTTGCTGCCGTGGGTGAGCAGAGGACGATCAGGAACTGCGATGCCGCAAGGGCGGCCTCGATCTCGACCGCGAGGTCGTCGCCCGCTGACAGCTCCTGCTCGTCACGGAATATCGGCACGAGTCGCCTCGGCACCACGCCATTCGCGGTCAGCTTGCCGGCGAGGGAATGGGGCACCCTGAACTTCTCGAGCTCGCGGTGGAGCCAGTCGGCCAGCTCCTTGTCTTTGTGGCTGTAGCTGAGGAACGCATAGTAACGGGTGCGAAGACGCGGAGCGCGATGCTCGGCCGGTTCTCGCCCACCGGTCCGATCAAATCGCGGCAATCGCGCAAGCTTGGCCATTCGCCGCCCCCAGCGAGTTCCCGCCGCGACTGTTAACACAACGCGTTAAGAGTCGCGATAATCCCTTTGGACTAGACGACTTGGCTTTGCTCCGAAGGACCGCAGCACCTATATGCGCCCGGATCGAGGTGTAAATGTCTTCAATCCGTCCCTGGCGCGATATCGAGCGGCGCAAGTCGCGGCAGATCATGGTCGGCTCCGTACCAGTCGGCGGAGACGCGCCGGTCAGCGTCCAGACCATGACCAACACGCCCACCGAGGACGCAAAGGCGACGATCGACCAGATCCGCCGGTGCGAGGAAGCTGGAGCCGATATCATCCGGGTGTCGTGCCCGACCGCCGAGGCGACATCGGCGCTGAGGGAAATCGTACGCGCGGCGCGAGTTCCGATCGTTGCCGACATCCACTTCCACTATAAGCGCGCTCTTGAAGCAGCCGACGCCGGAGCTGCCTGCCTGCGAATAAACCCCGGCAACATCGGCTCCGAGGAGAGGGTGCGCGAAGTGATCGCCGCGGCGCGTGCGAACGGCTGCGCGATCAGGATCGGCGTCAATGCGGGGAGCCTCGAGAGGGACCTGCTAGAAAAATATGGCGAGCCGTGCCCGGAGGCGCTGGTCGAGAGCGCGCTCGACCATATCCGCATCCTCGAGGATCACGGCTTTCGCGAATATAAGGTAGCGGTCAAGGCGAGTGACGTGTTCCTTGCCGTGGCGGCCTACCAGCAGCTTGCAAGTGACGTCGATTGCCCGCTCCATCTCGGCATCACCGAGGCAGGCGGGCTGATTGGCGGGACGGTTAAATCCGCGCTTGGCATTGGTTCACTGCTGTGGGCCGGCATTGGCGACACGATCCGCGTATCGCTGTCTGCAGAGCCCGAGGAAGAAGTCCGGGTCGGCTACGAGATCCTCAAGACGCTCGGCATCCGCAGCCGCGGAGTGCGCGTCGTCTCCTGCCCGAGTTGTGCGCGCCAGGGCTTCGACGTCATCCGTACCGTCGAAGCGCTCGAGGAGCGGCTGCAGCACATCAAGACGCCGATGTCGCTGTCGGTGCTGGGTTGTGTCGTCAACGGGCCGGGCGAAGCGCGCGAGACGGACATCGGGATCACGGGCGGCGGTAATGGAACGCACATGGTCTATCTCTCCGGCGTTACCGACCATCATGTGCGTGACGCCGACATGGTCGATCATATCGTGAAGCTGGTCGAAGCGAAGGCGGCGGAGATAGAGGCTGCCGCCGAACAGCAATTGGACGCAGCCGAATAATTTAGCCTTTCTTCATTTCGTCGGCGCAGGATCGCCTGCGTGACGAAGCTGCTGCTCATCCTCATCTTTGGCGCGATGGTCGCCAATGGCGTAGCTTCCTTTCACTCCGATCCTCCGCTTCTCATCGATTCGCGGCCAGGGCCACCGCCCCCTCTCGACGCGCAGCAGTAAGACGTTACAGCGGGGCGCGTGCGCCGCGTAACGCATCCGCTTCAGGGTTTCTTCGCCGCGCTCGCCGCGGTTTCCGTGCTTTCGATCATGGATGCGGCCATGAAGCATCTGGTGCTGACGATCGGCGTCATTGCCGTCAGCATGTGGCGCGCTGTTGCAAATTTGGTCCTGAGCTCAGGGCTCTACCTGCGGCGCCGGCGCAACTGGCCGAAGCG
>DATIQO010000243.1:0-6672 GCA_035470745.1 Sphingomicrobium sp.
CCGTCGGTGTGATCGTTGAGCAGCCCGGACCCGAGCCACACGACCGAGCTGAAGCCGAGGTCGCGCGCGAGCCGCTCTTCGACCTCGTCCCTCGTCAAACGGTTGCGATTGGGGTTGAGAAGGCACTGCTCGGTCGTCAGCACCGTTCCCGAGCCGTCGTGGTCGATTGCGCCGCCTTCGAGCACCCAGTTGGACCTTGCAAAGGGAAGTGCGGCCGACCGCGCCAGGCGCTCGGCGATATCCTCGTCGCCTTCAAGATCATATTTGCCGCCCCAGCCGTTGAAGCAAAAAGCCCGGGCGGCGCGTTCGCCCCCGCTGCCGGTCACGATCGGGCCGGTGTCGCGCAGCCAGATGTCCCCGAACTTCTCGACGATGACCTCGGCAAAGGGTGCAAGCCTGCGCGCAGTTGCAGCGGCGTCGTCGTGCGCGGCAACGAGCCGGACCTTCTCGCCCTTCCCGTCGGCATGGACCGCGGCTGCGAAGGCCGCGACTTCCTGCTCGGCCGGCTTCAAGTCTCCGAGCCAAAGTTCGGGATCGCTCGGGAAGCCGATCCAGACCGCTTCGTGCGGTGCCCATTCGGGAAGCGGTGAAAGGGGTTTGTTTTGCATGGCGGCGCGGCTAACAGGGCAGCGCGCGGGCGCCAAGTCCGGTACGCAGTCCTAAACAACTGTTGTAACGATGGATTAAATTATTTGGGCCAGCGTAGTGGAATGCAACTTCGTTTTCGAATAAGCGTTGAGAGTTGTCTTGCGGGGGCAGGGTCCCGCAGCGCCAGGAGAAGGGAAATGCCTGTGTCGCGTTTACGTGGATCAATCGGTCTTGCGATCGCCGGTTCTTTGTTTTTGAGTTCGACGGGCGCCGTTGCGGCGACCTCAGTCTCCCCAGTTTCACAACCTGATCCTTGGGCAGTCCTCAGTGTCATGAGCGGCGGCGCGTCTGCTGTCGCCGTGTGCGGCGCTGCTGCCGCTGCCGCCGCTGCACAGGCGCCGGCTGGCGGATGCGTGCTGCCGCAGGTCGATGCTCCTCCGGCGGCTGCAACGAACCCGCCGCCGCAGCCGATACCGGTACCCCCGGTTGAGCCGGCTGGTGCGGGCCTTGGGATCAGTCCGCTGCTGCTTGGGCTGCTCGCGATTGCCGCAGGTGTGGGCCTCTATTTTGCGCTCCACCATCATCATGCGAACAGCCCCGCATAAGCGGAGTTTTTCCGCGGTGTTGAGCTGATGGAAAGGGAACAGGGATCATGACGAGTCGCTTTGTCGCGCGTTCCGCGGTTGGATTGATTGCTGGGGCGATGCTTCCCGCAGCAGCGATGGCCCAGGCCTGGATGCCGGGTTCGGAAATCATCGGCCAGCCGCTCCAGGTCACGACGAACGGTGTGACTAACACCGTATATCTCGATCCGGGCGGACAGCTTCGAATCATGACCCCCGGCGGGGCGACGGTCCCGGGCACATGGACGGCTGCGAATGGCCAGCTGTGCATCAGCGCCGTCGGCGCCCAAGAGTGCGTTCCCTATGGCGCGCCGTTCCAGGCTGGTCAGGCGCAAACGCTGACAAGCTCGTGCGGCGCTTCCGAAACCTGGCTTGCCCAGGCGACCAACCAGGCGCCCCAGGCGCCGCGCAGCGAGCGCGGCCGCTAAGCCAGCAATTCGGGCTAGCTAAAGCTGATCATTTCGCGGCTGCGTCCTCGGACGTGGCCGCGAACTTTTTTCCGAGCAGGTCGAGCGACGCTTCATGCGTCAGGTCGAGGTGGAGCGGCGAGACCGCGACATAGCCGTCGGCGACCGCCTCGAGGTCGGTCTTGTGGCCCGGCGTCTCGAGCATCGGGCCAAGGCCGAACCAGTAATAATCATATCCGCGGGGGTCGGTCCGCTGCACGATCTTGAGGCGTCCGTAGTCGCGCAGGCCCTGGCGGCAGGTACGGATCCCCTTGACGTCGTGAGGCGCAGCTGCCGGGAAATTGACGTTGATGAGCGTGCCCGGCTCCGTCTCGAAGTCGAGGAGGGGCCCAAGCACCCTTTCTGCCCAGGCCTCCGCGGCGGCGAAGGGGACGGTGTCGCCCATTCCCTCGCGTGAATAGGCCTGGCTGAGCGCGATCGAGCGAACGCCGGCAAGCGCACCTTCCATCGCTGCCGACACCGTTCCTGAATAAGTGACGTCCTCGGCGAGGTTCGCGCCGCGGTTGATGCCCGAGAGGATCACGTCGGGCGGCGAATCCTTCATGATATGGGCAAGGGCCAGCATGACGGCGTCCGTGGGCGTTCCAGTGACGGAGAATCGGCGCTCGTCGTGCCGCCGCAGCCGGACCGGCGTGGTCAGCGTCAGCGAATGGCCGGCGCCCGACTGCTCCTCGGCGGGAGCAACGATCCATATGTCGTCGCTGAACCTTCGCGCGACCGACTCGAGGACCTTGAGCCCCCGCGCATTCACGCCATCGTCATTGGTGAGCAGGATCCGCACCCGCCAAGCCTATGGGCGAGGCGCGGCAATGCTGCAACCGCGAACGGGCGAGATTGAAAATGCGCCATATTCGCAACAGCTTGGCGATTTCTTCACGGGGGACCAGTCGGTCCTTGTTAAGCGCCAGCTGCGCAACTATAGGCCGCGTTGGGGATGCCGACTTAACCGGATAAGTCCCGGGAAAGTCTGCAATTATTGCCTCCGGCTGCACCGGTGGCCCGGCCGCAGCCAGCGGCGGCGTTTTGGAGTTGCCGAGGGGGCTCGGTAGCTCAGGTGCGGGGGAGGGATTGATGGCTACCGCTTTAGTCGATCTTTACGGCGGCGAAGAATACGAACCGTTTGACAGGATCATCCTTCCGGAGGGCTACCACCCGTCGGAAGATGAAGAGTTCATGTGCGGCAGGCACCGCGCGTATTTCCTAAGAAAGCTGAAGGCCTGGAAGGAGGCCATCGTCGAGGAGTCGCGCGCGACCATGGCGCAGCTCCAGGTCGATTCGATGCGCGAGCCCGACATTGCCGATCGCGCTTCGAGCGAAACGGACTGGGGCATCGAGCTTCGCACGCGTGACCGCCAGCGCAAGCTGATCTCGAAGATCGATTGCGCCATCAGGCGGCTCTACGAAGGCGAATATGGCTATTGTGAAGTGACCGGCGAGCCGATCTCGCTCGGTCGTCTCGAGGCAAGGCCGATCGCGACGATGTCCCTGGAAGCGCAGGAGCGCCACGAACGGATCGAGCGCGTCTCGCGCGATGACTGAGCTGAGTTGTTAGTGGCGCGGCGGCGAGGCGCCGCCGCGCACAAAAAAGGCCACTTCTAATGAGCGAAGTGGCCGGCCAGTTCGTCCTTGAGCCTAAGCTTTTCTTTCTTGAGGCGGTGGAGAAGGTCTTCGTCAGGATGTGGTCGATGCTCTTCCGCGTCGATGAGCGCGTGGAGCGCTGAATGCTTCGATTCGAGAGCTTCGACCATTGCCTTGTCCATTGGTGCCAATCCTTTCAGCAAAGCCAGTGTCACCGGAACGCAATAAATCACGAATCGTGCAATTTGTCTTGACCCTTCTCGCCGTTGAGCTGTCCTGCTGCGCAGCCTGTCGATACTCGAATCGAGATTTTCGGGGGCGAGGGATGTGGAGTAGAACGCCAGCGGGATGAGCAACGACAATCCCGCCATCACGCTCGAGACCCTGAGGTCCCAGCATCGCGAGCTCGACGAGCGCATCCGTGTGCTGTCCTCGGAACCGACTGGCGACCAGCTCGAGATTGCGCGCCTGAAGCGCCGCAAGCTGCAGCTCAAGGACCAGATCCAGCGGCTCATCGACGCGAGCGTTCCCGACATCATCGCCTGAGCGGCTTTCCTGTGCCGCAGGGGGACAGTTGGCGCGAATAAGGGGCGGAGCGGCTACTCGAGCGTTCCCTAGGGCGCTCAACAATGGCACTCTTGTGAGAATGGACGAATCGGATCTGCCCGGCCCGCAAGTGCGGATTACATCGCGCCTGATCGACTCGCTTTACACCGAGGCGATGCTGCTGGCCGACGAGGCCCGTTCCTATTTCGACGATGCCGGGCGCGATGATCGAGCGCTGCTCGAGCCGTTCGCCCGGGTTGGATTTGCCTGCGAATCCTTGAAAGTCACGACACGCATCATGCACATCGTCGCCTGGCTGCTGACGCAGCGCGCGATCGAATCAGGCGAGATCCCGAACCGCGAAGGAAGGCGCCCCGAGCGGCGCCTTGGCCATGCGCAGGCGAGCGATCCGGCGGTCGTCGTCCAGCTTCCCGACGCAGCGCAGAAGCTCATCAATGCAAGCGCGGAACTCTACGCCCGCGTCCAGCGGCTCGACGAGGGGACGATCGAGAGCGAAGTTCCGCAGAGCCCCGCGCGCGCGCTCATGGGAAGGCTCGAACGCGGCCTTGGGGGCGGCTCGCTCTAGCTGCCGCACAGCCGCGCTTTTGCCGCGGCATATTGATCGGCAATGAGGTCGATGAACTCGGCGGCGGGCCGGACCCGCTCGATGACGCCGATCCCCTGACCGGACCCCCAGATGTCGCGCCATGCCTTCGCCCGCGCCGAGCCCTCGGCGCCGAATTTCATCGCGGTCGGATCGATCCCGGCGAGATTGTCGGGATCGAGGCCGGCATTGGCGATCGAGGACCGCAGGTAATTGCCGTGCACGCCGGTGAAGAGGTCGGTGTAGACGATGTCGGCGGCGCCGCTCTCGACAATGGCCTGCTTGTAGGCATCGCTGGCATTGGCCTCCTTGGTCGCGATGAACGGCGAGCCGATATAGGCAAGGTCCGCGCCTGCGGCTTCGGCGGCAAGAACCGCGCCGCCACTGGCGATTGCGCCGGAGAGGATCAGCGGCCCATCGAACCAGGTACGGATTTCCTGGAGGAGCGCGAACGGCGACCAGCGGCCGGCATGTCCGCCGGCGCCGGCGGCGACCGCGATGATCCCATCGGCGCCCTTCTCGATCGCCTTGCGCGCAAAGCGGTCGTCGATGACGTCGTGAAGGGTGATCCCGCCCCAGGCGTGGACGGCCTCGTTGAGCTCGACGCGGGCGCCGAGCGAGGTGATGACGATCGGGACCTTCCATCGTGCGCAGACTTCGACGTCATGCTCGAACCTGTCGTTCGAGCGGTGGACGATCTGGTTGACGGCGAACGGCGCGGCGGGCCGACCGGGATGGTCCTTGTCCCATTTTGCAAGCGACTCGGTGATCTCGTGGAGCCATTCATCGAGCTGCGAGGCGGGACGGGCGTTGAGCGCCGGGAAACTGCCGACGATGCCCGACGTGCACTGGGCGATCACCAGCCTGGGATTGGAGACAATGAACATCGGCGCCGCGATTACCGGGATGCGCAGCCGCGTCAGGATCGCCGGAAGGCTCAAAGGCCGTGATACTCCTTGTACCAGCGGACGAAGCGAGGAACGCCTTCGTCAATGCTGGTGGCTGGACGAAAGCCATGGTCGCGTTCGATGGCGCTGATGTCGGCGAATGTCTCCTTGACGTCGCCGATCTGCATTGGCTTGGGATCGAGGAGCGCCTTCTTGCCGGTCTCCTGCTCGAGCAGCTGGACCACGCGCATCAGGTCTTCGCTCCGGCTGTTGCCGATATTGTACAGTGCATGCGGGCCGACGCTTCCGCCGGCCTTGAGCGCCCCGTCATCGCGCGGCGGCGAATCGAGGCAGGCGACGACGCCGCGGACGATATCATCGATATAGGTGAAGTCGCGGCGCATCTCGCCGCCGTTGAAGAGCGGCAGCGGCTCGCCCGCGTAAAGCGCCTTGGTGAAGATCCACATTGCCATGTCGGGACGGCCCCACGGCCCGTAGACGGTGAAGAAGCGAAGGCCGGTCAGCGGCAAGCGGTAAAGATTGGCATAGCTTTCGCTGAGGAGCTCGTCGGCCTTCTTGGTTGCCGCGTAAAGCGAGAGCGGATGATCGACCCGGTCCTCGACGCGAAAGGGCAGGCTCTTGTTGCCGCCATAAACCGAGGACGAAGAGGCATAGACCATGTGTGCCGCGTGGCGGTGCCGGGCGAGCTCCAGCATGTTGGCATGGCCAACGAGGTTGGACTGGATATAGACGCCCGGATTTTCGAGGCTGTAACGCACCCCCGCCTGGGCCCCGAGGTGGACGATGCCATCGATCTCGACGGTGTCGCCGACGCGCTGCAGCGCGCTTCCATCGGCGAAATCGATCTGCTCGAAGCGGAAGCGATTGTCGAACTGGCGCGCGAGGTTCGAAAGGCGCGCGCGTTTCAGCGACGGGTCGTAATAATCGTTGAGATTGTCGATCCCGACGACCTCGTCTCCGCGCTCGAGCAGGACGCGGGCCGTCGCGGCGCCGATGAAACCTGCAACCCCCGTTACCAGTACAGCCATTGCCGTCCCTTAGGGGGTGCAGTCGAGCCCGCAAAGGCCCTAGAGGCTATCGTCCATGGAACCGAGCTGGACTTTCGCGATCGATCGCGGCGGCACCTTCACCGACGTGGTCGCACGCTCGTCCGACGGCAAGCTCCGCGTCGAGAAGCTGTTGTCTGAAAATCCCGGGCAATATGAGGATGCTGCACTCGAAGCGATCCGCCGCGTGCTCGAAGCGGAGGGCGGCAGCGTCGAAGACGTGCGCATGGGGACAACGGTCGCGACCAACGCGCTCCTCGAGCGCAAGGGGGAACGGGTCGCGCTCGCCATCACCCGCGGGTTCGCGGATGC
>DATIQO010000244.1:0-4659 GCA_035470745.1 Sphingomicrobium sp.
ACTTGCAGCCGGAGCGGCCAAGCCTCGACCACGGCCACGCGCGCGAACAGCACGTGCAAAGCAAACCAGAGCGCGAGATTGGCGATGACGCCGACGACTGCTGCCGTGACGGCCGCGAGGCCACCCTTCAGCGCAGGCGCACGTTGCAGGCGGTCCATCCACGGCGCGAAGGCGAAGATCCACAAGAAGCAAGGCGCGAAAGTAACCCATGTGGTCAGCATCGCACCAAGGATACCCGCGACGAGCGGCGTAAAAGGCGCCGGAGCGCGAAAGGCGGCGAGGTAGCCGACAAACTGCGTCACCATGATGAGCGGCCCCGGCGTGGTCTCGGCGAGGCCGAGCCCGTCGGCCATCTCTCTCGCCGAAAGCCAACCCGAGCCGTTGACTGCCTCCTGCGCCATGTAGGCGAGCACCGCATAGGCGCCCCCGAAGGACACGACCGCGAGTTGCGAGAAGAAGGCGCCGATGTGCCACAACACGTGGTCGCGGCCGAGCAGCACCAGGACGGCGACCATCGGCGCTGCCCAGATCGCTAGCCACACGAACACAGCCTTGAAGCTTGCCGACCACGGCCGGGAACAAGTCTCTTCCGGCGGGCTGCTCGCCTTGAGCGCAAGCAGGTCAGGCTTCCGGGCGCCGACCCAGGCGCCGAGCGCGAGTGCCGTCAGCACGACTAGCGGGAACGGCGTGTTGAACAAGAACAGCGCGACAAAGGCGATGACTGCAAGCACCCGTTGAAATGCGGTCTTCAGCGCCCGTCCTGCGATCCGCAGGAGCGCCTGGGCGATAATCGCCAGCACGGCCGCCTTGATTCCGAGGAACAGTGCGGCGAACCACTTGAGGTCGGCGGCGAAGGCATACAGCATCGAAAGCGCCAGCATAACCATCGCCCCCGGGATCACGAACAGCGTTCCCGCGACGAGTCCGCCTGCCCAGCCGTGATGCTTCCAGCCGATCCAAATGGCGAGCTGTTGCGCCTCGGGTCCTGGCAGCAGATGGCAAAGGTTCAGGGCCTGGAGATAGTCATCCTCGGAGACCCAGCGACGCTCGTCGACAAGTTCGCGGTGCATCAACGCGATCTGACCGACTGGTCCACCGAAGCTCAGCCAACCGATTCGCGCAGAAACGCGCACCAGTTCCGAAAAGCTTGGATGATGAAGTGCGGCGCTCGCCATTCCAAAACCTCCTGCCCCGACGCTGCGGGTCATGAAGGCAACGCTTGGGCGCCTGCGCCTGACCGGGAGATTGCCTGGCCCCGGCAGATGCATAGCTACATCGCCCTATGTATCTGCGCAATGTTCGCTTTCCACCCAATCCCGACATTCGGCGGCATGACGCTCGAATGGCTGTGAATGGCCGAAAGCAGCAGTCCGGTTCTCGAGCGACCGCGTAGACAGCAGATGTTCGCCGGAGAACTGCGGTACAGGAACCACCTGCCACGATTGGGAGTGGCAAATGCAGGTGCTGGTTCAATCACTCGATCGGCAGGCGCCGGCGCATCAGTTTATATTCGTGCCAAGTGAGCGCCACCACCACCCCATCCAGAAGAGACAGCAGTAGCAGCCCAACGCCATGGGTGTGGCTGTAGCGATAAAGCTAGTAGAGGATGAACAGTCCCAACACGGCGATCGCCGTGGGGTAGGCCCACAGCTTGCGCATCAGCAGCCCGATAACCAACGCGAGCTTCACTGCGCCGTGGCTCAAGAGATACCACGCATAGAAGTGCTGGGCGGGGACCGAGAAGCCTTGCGCCATGGCAAGCAGGTGTTTTGCGACGAAGTCATACTTGTCCTCTAGCAGCTCGTTCTGGGTCGCCTCCGCGACCACCCGCCTGATCCAGCCGTTGGCGGTCACTGCGAGCGCAATGCCGCCGGCACATTCGATCGTCGCATGCGCACCTTTCAGCAGCACGTTCACTTCGAAAAGCTGGTGAATCCGCCGTTCCTGCATCCGCGCGTGTTACTCCTCTACGCCTAAACGGGTTCGGATGCGGCGGCGTTCCGCATCGTGCATTTGCCGTTCACCAATAGCAGCATACCGCGGCCGCGCGCTTGCCCTTACGCTGGTAGCGAGTCAGGACAAAGGGGCAGGAATGGACGGGTTGAGCACGCTGGTAGTCTGGCTTGCGCTTGCCGCATCGACTCCCGCTGCGGCCCAGGCCGCGCACCCCCCCGACCCAGACGACGACCGCAACGCGCCAAAGACGGCACCGCAGCAGGATCGCGATCGTTCCGATGCCGATGTGCCTGACAGCGCTGGAAAGCAGGACCGGGACGCCGACGACGACGAGAACGACAACGCCGCGCCGGTGACGGCGATCGTTGTCTCGGCGCACGCTCTCGATGCGGCGCGAACGCAGATTGATGCGGGCCTGGGCGCAAGCGTCTACGCGCTTACGAATGAGACCATCGAGAACCGCCCGGGCGGGGAGACAGGCAGCCTGTCCTCGATCCTCGCGCAGGCGCCGGGGGTCACTTCGACAGGCAGTGGGCTTACCGTTCGCGGGTCGCCGGCCAATCAGATCCGAGTAAACAACGTCATCATCCCCGAATCGATTTCTGATCCCGCCGATCACATCAGCGCCCGGTTCGCTGAGACGACGCGGCTACTGACCGGCACTTTGCCAGCTCAGTTCGGCTTCGCCCCGGCCGGGGTGATCAGCGTCACGACGAAGAACGGCCTTTATCAGCATGGCGGGGAAGCCGAGATGTTTGCGGGGACCGATGGCTCGTGGGAGCCCGCGCTCGAGTGGGCGGGCTCCGTGCGGCAGACCAGCGTGTTTGGTTCGGCCAATTACGAGCACGGACGATCGACCGTTAGCGACAGCAGCGGCCTGAGCGCGGAGGACAAGCGCAACGAAATCGAGGGCCTCGCCTTTGCCGATCACGTAATCGGCGCCAACGACCGCGTTTCGATGCTAGTTGGCGGTACCGACGAGCATCACCACATTGGCGCCACGAGTTTGCCGGCCGGCACCGAGCACATGAGTGACGGCTATGCTGTCGCCACCTATCAGCACAGCGCGGGCAACTTCACAGTCCAGGCTTCGCTCTACGCGGGCGCAGCCTCAGATGACTCGCGGTTCACAGGGCCAAGCGAGGAACGGCGCGATACCTTCGGTGCTCAGATAGACGCTACGGTGGATGTTTCACCCGCCCATACGGTTCGCTTCGGTCTGCTGGGCGGGCGCTCGTCCGTTCACGAGCTCGCATCCGGCGGGGACAGGAATCGGGCCGCGCGAGCTTCGGTGGCCACTTATGTCCAGGACGAGTGGAAGATCACGCCGGCTCTCACCTTCAATCCGGGGCTCAGGGTAGAATGGCTGCGCGGGTTCGGCTCGGCGGCTGCAGTTGAGCCGCGTGCCAGTCTGGTGTGGCAATCCGATCGCGGGCTGAGTGCTCACGTTGGCTATTCGGGCTTCGCGGCGGCGACGCCGATCGGCGAAGAACGTGCCGCGCTGCCGCTGCCGGACGAGCGCGACGACTACGTCGATCTAGGCCTCCAGCAGCGCTTCGGACCCGTTACGCTGGGCATCGACGCCTACGAGCGCTGGGCCCGCAATTACCTCGCCGAGTACGAGCTGGTCGGAACGGCCACGCCCATCGCATACGCCTTCCGCCACGCCCACTTTCACGGCGTGGAGCTGTCCGCGACATACGCACGGCGAGGGACGACCGCTTGGGCCAACCTTGCCGTTTCGAGTGCAAAAGGGCGCATGATCCTCGGCGCCGCCGGACTCTTGCCCGCAGCGACATTGGTCGCCGCCTCGGCACCATATGTACCGCTCTCGAGCGATCGGCCTTTAACGCTCTCCGCCGGCCTAGGCCAACGCCTCGGCAATCTCAACCTCTCGGGAGACCTGCAGGTTTCGAGCGGTGCGGTGCGGACGCGCAGCGCGGCGGACCCCAACGGGGACCGACAATCGAGTTATGCGTTGCTCGGTTTCGCCGCGGTCTATCACGCGCATATAATCGGGCCGCGCACGGACTTTCGCGTGGACGCCACTGACCTGACCAACAGTCATGCCGTAACGAGAGACGCGACGTCGCTCGAAGGTGGCTGGACGCGGCGCGCCGAAGGACGAGCGGTAGCCTTCGGCATCGAGCAAGCTTTCTGACACTGGTGGTCGCAAGCCGGAGCGGATCGGCTGCTCCTGGCCGATAGAGGATCGCCCGGTTTGAGTGCGCTTCCCTGCCCGCTTTCGACCCATTCCCGCCGATCAGCCCCACGTCTCATGACCAGCACCGTCTCGTCGTTGTTCATCCAAGGCCTTTCATTCCTGAACGTTACCCAACCTGCCATTCAGCGTTCGAGCAGGGGCACTGGCCGAAAAGCTTCCCAGCAGGGGAATGCAGGAGAAACGTTATGCGAAAATTTGGCGCAACTGTTCTGATCGCCGCTGGGGTTTTAGTTTCGTCGGCCGCCAACGCGCAGAGCTGGGGCGTCTACGTCGAAAACGCCCCAGGGTACCATGGATACGACCAGCGAGGCGAGGACTGGGACAACGGATTCAGAGCTGTTTGTTCCGGGCAGCGAGCCCGCTCTCTTGAAGCAAAGCTGAGTCACGAAGCTGGCGAGGATGAGATAGACGACTGGGATGCGGCGCGCATTCACCGCCAGATCGATCGACTGGAACAAAAGCAAGACCGTGAATGCCGT
>DATIQO010000245.1:0-22065 GCA_035470745.1 Sphingomicrobium sp.
GCAGCGGCCGCGAGCGGCGCCACGCTGCTCCCTGTCGATAGCGAGCATAACGCTATTTTCCAATGCCTTGCTTGTGGCCGTAGAGAAGAAGTCACAAGGATAATCCTGACCGCGAGCGGAGGGCCGTTCCGGACCTCGTCGGCCGATTTCATCGCTCGCGCGACGCCCGCGCAGGCAGTCGCTCATCCCAACTGGTCGATGGGCGCGAAGATCTCGGTCGATTCGGCAACGATGATGAACAAGGGGCTCGAGCTGATCGAGGCGCGCTATCTCTTCGGCCTCCCTTCCGGGCAGATCGACGTGCTCGTTCATCCCCAATCGGTCATCCATTCGCTGGTCGAGTTCATCGACGGCTCGGTGCTTGCCCAGCTTGGGGCGCCCGACATGCGAATCCCGATCGCCTACGCCCTTGCCTGGCCCGAGCGCATGGCAACGCCGGCGCCAAGGCTGGACCTTGCCTCGATTGCATGCCTCGACTTCGAACGGCCGGACCTCGTCCGTTTTCCAGCTCTTCGGCTCGCTCGCGAAGCGCTTGAGGCCGGCGGCGCCGCGCCGATCGTTCTCAACGCCGCCAACGAAGTCGCTGTCGAAGCGTTTCTTGGCGGACGCCTTGAGTTTTCCGGGATGGCGGATTTGGTCGATCGCGCGCTTGCGAGCAACGATTTCGCCCGGCCGCAATCGATCGAGGAGGTACTCGAAATCGACCGCCTGACGCGCCTGCGCGTTGAGGAATTGATGAGCGAGGCTTGCCACTGATGCTTCCGCAGCCGCCCCTCTGGCTGATCCTTGTCGCCTTCGTCTGCGCCCTTGGTCCGCTCGTCTTCTTTCACGAGCTTGGTCACTATCTCGTCGCGCGGCTGTTCGGGATTCCGGCGGAGACATTCTCGATCGGCTTTGGTCACGAGCTCATCGGCTGGACCGACCGGCAGGGGACGCGCTGGAAGGTCGCCTGGCTTCCGCTTGGCGGCTATGTCCGCTTCGTCGGCGACATGACGCCGGCGAGCAATCCCGCCGATCTCGAGCAGATTCCCCCCGAGCTTCGCGACCGCGCCTTCCAGCTGCGGCCGGTGTGGCAGCGTTTCCTCGTCGTGCTCGCCGGGCCGGTTGCGAACTTCCTGCTGGCGATCGCGATCTTCGCGGCCTTCTTCATGACGCTCGGGGCACCGCAGACGAACATCGTCGGTGCGATCGTTCCAGGTACGGCGGCGGCGGAGGCGGGACTTCGGCCCGGAGACAAGATCCTTTCCGTGGCGGGACGCGACACGCCAACCTTCGACGATATCCGCTCCGTGGTCCTGCTTCGTCCCAACGAGACGGTTCCGCTGCGGCTTGAGCGCGGCGGCGAGGAGCGCATCTTCTCGGTCCACCTTCGCGCCGACACCGTCGTCGATCCGTTCGGCGAGAAATTCACGCGCGGCCTCCTTGGCGTCTACCCGACCACCGGCGTCCTCAAGCGCCTGCCGTTCTACCAGGCGATTCCCGAAGCTGCCGGCTATACGCTCAACATCACCCGCTCGATGATCGACGGTCTTGGCCAGGTCATCGCGGGCGAGCGCGGGACTCACGACGTCGGCGGCCCGATCAAGATCGCTCAGATTGCCGGACAACAGGCAGCGCTTGGCGCATTGCCCTTCGTCCAGCTGCTTGCATTGTTCTCAATTAATCTCGGATTCATCAACCTCTTGCCAGTCCCGATGCTGGATGGAGGACATCTCTTTTTCTATTCAGTGGAAGCGATCAGACGTCGGCCGCTCAGCACCCGGGCGCTCGACTGGGCCTTTCGCGGCGGACTTGCT
This sequence comes from Sphingomicrobium sp., assembly GCA_035470745.1. Classification (GTDB taxonomy): domain Bacteria; phylum Pseudomonadota; class Alphaproteobacteria; order Sphingomonadales; family Sphingomonadaceae; genus Sphingomicrobium. The sequence goes on from DATIQO010000245.1 coordinate 1,797, forward strand.
GTCATCCTTGCACTCGTGGCCTTCACGACAATCAACGATCTTGGCTCGCTTGGACTGTGGGACAGGCTTCAGCGCTTGATTGGTTAGGAGGCTTGGGGCAGGGGCATAACCGGGGCTTGGCGGCGAAGCGCGCCGTAAGCACCATTTACTCATAAGGCGGGGACGCGTGATTTCAGGGACGACGAGTTTTAGCCGGCGCGCCGGCGCGCTGCTTTTGATCGGCACCGTGCTTGGTGGCTCCGCCGCGCCAGTTCTGGCCGCACAGGACGCCGCCGCTCAGCGGCCGCCCGCGCAGCCTTCAGCTCCTGCCGCCGCAGCTCCGGCTCCGGCTCCGGCGCAGGGCGTCATTCGCTCGATCACGGTGCGCGGAAGCCAGCGCGTCGAGCCCGAGACGGTGCGCGCCTATGCGAACCTTGCGCCGGGCCAGACCTATACCGCGACGTCGCTCGACCAGGCGATCAAGGACCTTTACGCGACCGGCCTCTTCGCCGACGCGACCATCAGCGGCACCGAGACCGGCGATCTCGTCATCAACGTGCGCGAGAACCCGGTCATCAACCGCATCGTCCTCGAGGGAAACAAGCGCCTCAAGGACGAGAAGATCACGCCGGAGATCAAGGAGGCGCCGCGCCAGATCTTCACGCGCTACGCCGTGCGCGCCGACGTCGACCGGATCCTCGAACTCTACCGGCGCCAGGGCCGCTTCGCCGCGCGCGTCGACCCCAAGATCGTTCAGCTCGACCAGAACCGGGTCGACGTGGTGTTCGAGATCCACGAGGGCGACCTTGCCAAGATCCGCGCCATCAACATCCTTGGGAACAAGGAATTCTCCGACGAGCGGCTGCGCAAGGAGATGTACTCGAAGCAGGCTGGCGGCGTGCTCGGGTTCCTCAAGACCAACGATACGTATGATCCCGACCGGCTCGCGGCGGACCAGCAGAAGCTGCGCGCTTTCTACCTGACGCAGGGCTATGCCGACTTTCGTGTCGTCCAGGCGCTTGCCGAGCTGACGCCCGACCGCCGCGACTTCGTCATCACCTATGTGGTCGAGGAAGGGCCGCGCTACCGCTTCGGCACGGTCAATGCCGACAGCGCCCTTCGCGATTTCCCCAAGCAGGAGGTGCTCCAGCTCGCCAAGATCCAGCCGGGCAGCTGGTTCAACGCGAAAGAGGTCGAGGACGCGGTCACCAACCTCAACGAATATGCCGGCAACCTTGGCTACGCCTTCGCCGACATCAATCCATCCTACAACCGCGACGCCTCCAAGAAGCTGATGAACCTCACCATCAAGGTGGGGGAGACGCCGCGCGTCTACGTCGAGCGCATCGATATCACCGGCAACACGACGACCCACGACAAGGTCATCAGGCGCGAGTTCCGGTTGAACGAGGGCGACGCCTTCAACGCCCAGAAGGTCAAGCGCAGCCAGGACCGCATCCAGAGCCTTGGCTTCTTCCAGGACAATCTCGAGATCAAGCAGACCGAGGGCTCGGCCCCCGACCGCGTGGTCCTCGGGCTCAACGTCGAAGAGAAGCCCACCGGCCAGCTGTCGCTTTCGGGCGGCTATTCGAGCCTCGAGCGATTCGTCGTCCAGCTCGGCGTCTCGCAGAATAATTTCATGGGCAAGGGACAGACCGTCGACGCGTCGGTCAACTGGTCCCTTTATTCGAAGTCAATCGAAGCCGGCTTTACCGATCCATATTTCCTCGACAAGCCGATCCTCCTTGGAGGGCAGCTGTTCCGCCGCGACTACAGCAGCTTCAATTACGTCGGAAACAATCGCAACACGACGTACACCGAGATCAGCACCGGCGGCGGCCTGACCCTGGGTTTCCCGCTCAGCGAATATTGGAACATGGGGACGCGCTACGTCCTCAGCCAGGACAAGATCGGCCTCGACAAGAACACCTTCTACACGGACCCGGACGGCAGCGGGCCATTGCCCGCCCAGTGCGATCCCCTGAAGGCGGGCACCTACCTTTGCGACGAAGTCGGCAGCCGCATCACCTCGCTTGTCGGTGCCTCGACCCGTTTCGACGATACCGACGGCATTCACCCGACGCGCGGTCAGCAGATCACCTTCTCGGAAGACTTTGCCGGCCTTGGCGGCGATGTTCGCTACCTTCGCACACAGGCCTTCGCGACGAAGTACCACAGCTTTGGCAGCTGGATCCTCTCGCTCCATGGCGAAGGCGGGTACATCAAGGCGCTGCAGAGCTCGCCTGGCCCCGGCCGCGATGCCATCCGCATCACCGACCGCTTCTTCAACTCCAATATCCGCGGCTTCGACATCCGCGGCATTGGCCCTCGTGTGGTGCGCATTCCCTACGACACGCATGGCGTGCTCGAGCAGCTCGACGTCAACAAGCAGGTCAACGATGCGATCGGCGGCAAGGCGTTCTACCTTGCCCGCGCCGAGCTCGAGATCCCGGTTAGCTCGGGGCTCAAGAACCTCGGCCTGCGTCCCTCGGTCTATGTCGATGCCGGCTCGCTGTGGGACATCACGCAGCCCGCACTCACTGACGTCGTTGCCTTCTGCAGTCCAAATGTCGGCACGACGGGCCTCAGTCCGTTCAGCAGCTCGACGGCCAATTGCACGAAGGACCTGCACGGGAACACCATACCCAACCCGACTTCGTACACGGCGTCGCCGGGCTTCAAGGAAGAGTTCCTTGGCAATTCACCCAAGCCGCGCGTATCCATTGGCATTGGCGTCAACTGGGTCTCGCCGTTCGGGCCTCTGCGTCTCGATCTCGCGAAGGCCCTAGTCGTCCAGCGAGGCGATGATCCCAAACTATTCACTTTCAACGTAGGAACCTCATTCTGATGAAGACTTTGCTCGTTACCGCGGCCTTTGCAGCCGCTCTCATTGCGCCCTCGGCCGCGAGCGCGCAGGCCATTCCTCCGGCCATCGTCGCCGTCGTCGATCTCGACCGCGTCACGCAGGAGTGCAACGCATGCAAGACCGCGCAGGCGGCGCTGCGCAGCCAGGTCGAAGCCTATCAGACGCGCGAGAAGTCGCTCGCCGCTCCGCTCGAGACCGAGCAGAAGTCGATCCAGGCTTCGATCGACGCCCTCAAGGGCAAGGAGCCCGATGCCGCGCTCAAATCCCGCGTCCAGACCTTCCAGGCGCGCCAGCAGCAGGGCGCCCAGGAGCTCGCCGCGCAGCAGCAGCAGATCCAGCGCAACCAGCAATATATCCAGAAGCAGATCCAGGACAGGCTGGCGCCGATCTACACCCAGGTGATGCAGCGCCGCGGCGCCAACCTCCTGGTCGAAGTCGGAAGCACGCTTGCAACGGCGCAGAACGTCGACGTCACCAACGACGTGCTTGCAGCTCTCAACAGCGCGCTGCCGACGATTTCGACGAACGCGCCGGCGCAGCAGGCGCCCCAGGGCCGCTAAGCCAAGATGAGCGAAACGGGCGGGAGCGCCGTCGGCCAGCTGGATATCAGGCGGGTCATGGCGGCGCTGCCGCATCGCTATCCGATGTTGCTCGTCGACCGCGTCGAGAGCCTCGATCCCGACAAGGGGATCGTCGCGATCAAGGCGGTCACGATCAACGAGCCCTTCTTCCAGGGGCATTTCCCGGCGCGGCCGATCATGCCTGGCGTGCTCATCGTCGAGGCGCTGGCGCAGGCCGCCGGCGTCCTTGCAGTGGAGTCGCTCGGCCTCGCAGGCTCGGGCAAGCTTGTCTATTTCATGGCTATCGAGGGCGCGAAGTTCCGCCTCCCGGTCGAACCCGGGGTGCTGATGAAGCTCGAGGTCGAGTTCGTCCAGAAGCGCAGCAGCGTATGCAAGTTCGCCGGGCGGGCGACGGTCGACGGAAAGGTCGCAGCGGAGGCAAGCTTCACCGCGATGATCGCGGATCCGCCCGCCTCCTCTTAGCTAGCGGCCCGCGAGCCTCAGCCCCGCGTAGAGCCCGAACCCCTCGGTATGATAGCCGGCTGAATCGCTGTACCTCGCGTTGAACAGGTTCGAGCCGCGCGCATAGATCTCGACGCCCGGCCTGATCGAATAAGAAATCCGCGCGCCCGAAATCCAATAGGAATTCAGCTGCACGAGACCGAACGGAAAATTGTCCGAACGGTCGAGGTGCATGCCGACGTAGGAAATCGATGCGCCGTAGGTCCAGCGGCCGATCGCTCCATCGGCTGCAATCGAGCCGCTGTGCTTCGGCCGGCGCAGCTCGGCGATCTGGTGCCCGCTTATGGCATCGGGCTCGGTCGCGTGGAGATAGGCGTAATTGGCGGTGAGCCGCAGCTTGTCCGCGACATGCCAGCCGGCCTCGGCTTCGATCCCCGAACGATGGCTGGTTCCGGCGCGGTTGACCGCGGTCTGAAGGAAAGTGGCGGGATCGCTGACATCGACGATCTCGTCGTGGAGGCGCTGGCGATAGCCCGTGAGCGATGCGGTGAATGGACCGCTGCGATAGCGAAGGCTAGCTTCCATTCCGCGCGAGCTTTCCGGCTTAAGCGACGGATTACCCATGAAATTGCCCGGAAAGAAACCGTAGAGATCGAAAAAGGTCGGCTGCGAGATCCCTTCCGCGTACGAGCCGGCGAGGGCGAAGCCGTGGCCAATGCGGGCAAGCACCGAAGCGCGCAGCGTCGTTGCGTTTTTGAAGCGATTGAAAATGTCGCGGCGCAAGGCGAGATCGCCGGTCAGCCTTGAGGTCGACGCTCGCCATTCCGCCGTCACCGCCTGGTGCTCGCGCGTCCGGTCCTGGTCGGAGAGCCCCCCATAGATGGTGTCGCGGGCATGGAAGGTCTCATGTTCGGCTTCGGCGGCAAGGATCAGCTGGTGCTGGACGCCGCCGGTCGAAAGGCGCCGCTCGACCTGCGCATCGAGCGTCCGGCGGGTGCCGCTGGTGCGATTGAGCGGATCCTTCGCAAGATAGTTGCGGTTCTCCGAGCCAAGGAGCGAGCCGCTAACCCGCCCGCTCCAGGCGGAGGATCCGGTTCCAAATTCGGCCCAGAGGCGACCTGCCGCGAGCCGGTTCCGGCTATTGTCGCGGGTGTCGGTGTGAACGAACGTCAGCGGGTCGTAGCCGTCGAACTGGCTGGCGCCGGTGAGGACAAGCCCAGCGCCACCGATCCGCACGTTGCGGCCAAGGGACAGGGTGCCGCGAAGCCTTCCCGAGAGATTGTGGTAGCCGTCCTTGTCGCCGCCGGGTGCGCCGAAACTGTCGATGCCCGTCGCGCGCTGCCACCCAACGGCCCCGGACAGGGCCGCATCCTTGGCCCCAAGCGCGGCGGATGCGTTGGCGCGAACGGTCCCGAACGATCCGCCCTCGGCCGACGCGCTATATCCCTTGGCGTCATCGAGGCCATTGACCGCAATGACGCCGCCAATCGCGTCCGAGCCCCACAGCGCGGACTGGGGCCCGCGGACCACTTCGACCCGCGACGCGAGATCGGCGTTGAGAAGCTCGAACCGCGGTGCGTCGCCCGAGGCAGGGTCGTTGATCTTGATGCCATCGACGAAGAGCAGGCTATGGTTCGCCTCGGAGCCGCGGATCCTTACTTCCGTCAGCGAACCTGCAGGTCCGATGCTGGTTACCGCCGCCGAGGGCGTAAGGCGAAGCAGGCTGGCGACGAGAGGCTCGTCGAGCCGCGAGATCTCTTCATCGTCGATGACGCTGACGCTCGCGGGCGTCTGGTCCTCGCTCTCGGGTGCGCGCGAGGCGGTAATGACGATCTGGCCGGTGTCGATTGGTAGCGCGGGCATTATTCCATCCTTCCGTTGACGAACATGTCGTCTCGGAGGGCGAATCAGGCCCACGCCCCCACGGCTGGTCCCGGCCGGAGAAACGGACGACTGACCGGGGCAGGTTCCTGACTTTGCCGGACTTACCGGCGTTCACAGTTGCGGGCACAGCGCCGGATTTTCGCCGGCTTCCCTTTGAACCGCCCCCGCCGAGCCTGAAGGCTCGTGGGCGGCACCCTGGTCGCGGACGCTGCTACGATGGCGCCGGACGGGCTGTCAAATTGCATTCCGCGCGTTTATTGAGCCGCGCATGACCAGCAATCCCGCCCGTCTTGCCGCACTTCTCCTGGCGATTGCCGCCGCAGCCGCACTGCGCCTCGTTCCGCATCCGCCGAACTTCTCGCCGATCGACGCGATGGCGCTCTTCAGCGGCGCTTTTGTCGGACGCCGGGCGCTCGCCTTCGCCGCGCCGCTTGGAGCGCTCCTGCTTAGCGATCTCGTTCTTGGCTTTTACCCCGGCATGCTGTTTCAATATGCCGCTGTCGCAATGATCGTGCTGCTCGGCATGCTCGCGCTGGTTCGAGTAAGCGTTCTGCGGCTTGCCCTTGCGGCGCTCGCGAGCTCCATCCTCTTCTTCATCGTCAGCAACCTCGGCGTCTGGGCCGTGAGCGGGATGTACGGCCATACGCTTGCCGGCCTCGCCGCCTGCTATGTCGCCGCGATCCCGTTCTTCCAGGACACCGTTGCCGGCGACCTCTTCTACGCGGCGCTCCTCTTCTCCGGCTTTGCCCTTGCCGAGCATCTTGTGCCGCGGCTGCGGGCAGGGGAGCCGCAACCCGCCTAAGTTGCAACTTCGGCGCTGTGCCTGTAGAGGCGCCGCTCAACTTGTCGCTGCTGGTCGGAAACCAGCGGCTAAGCCAAGGAAAAGTCACATGAAGTCCGGTACGCACCCCGATTATCACATGATCAACGTCGAAATGACGGACGGCACCAAGTTCCAGACCCGCTCAACGTGGGGCAAGGAAGGTGACACGCTCCACCTCGAGATCGATCCGAAGGTGCATCCGGCGTGGACCGGCGGAAACACCCGCCTCGTCAACGAAGGCGGCCAGGTCGCACGCTTCAACAAGCGCTTCGGCGGCCTTAGCCTGGGCAAGCGCTAAGCATTGCTGCAAGAGGCGCCGCGGCTCGAGACCGAGCGTCTCGTCCTGCGCGGATGGCGGAAGGAAGATTTCCGCCCCTATCACGCAATCGTCAGTCACCCGGACGTGCACCGTCACTTCGGTCCCGAGCCGATGAGTGCGGAGGAATGCTGGCGGCGGATCATGGCGTCAGCAGGCGGCTGGCAGTTCAACGGCTTCGGCACCTGGGCAGTCGAGCGCAAATCGGACGCCAAGCTCGTCGGCAATGCCGGCCTGTTCACTGCCTGGCGCGATCTTGAGCCCGAGTTCGGCGAAGAGCCCGAGATGGGCTGGATCTTCGCCGCGGAGACGCACGGCAAGGGAATGGCGGGCGAAGCCTGCCGGGCCGTGCTCGAATGGGCTGAGGCAAATCTCCAGCCGACGCCGATCTGGGCGATTATCGCCCCGGAGAACGAACCGTCACTGAAGCTCGCCGCAAAGCTCGGCTTCGAGCGCCACGGCGAGACCCGCTATCACGGCGAACCGACCCTTGTCCTGAGGCGGCAGTCCTGGGCCTAGGGCCCATGCGGCTACCAGCCACCCCCGCCGCCGCCGCCGCCACCGCCACCGGACGAACCGCCGCCGCTCGATCCCGGCGCGGTCGATGCCGCGCCGACCGCGCTCGATAGCGAAGAGCCGACACTGTCGACAAAGCCGGTCGGATTGTTCCAGGGCGTGCTGGACCCAGAATACCATGCAAATCCCCGCTGTCCCTGCACGGAAGCTGCGGCGAGCACGCCTTCGAAGCGCTTGGCCCAGTGGTTCTCGACCGCAAGGGCGATCGCAAAGGGCAGGTATTTCTCGAAAAGCTCCGGCGTGTCCTTGGGCGGCGTCATGCGATCGAGCCGCTCGGCTTCGGTGATCGAGAGATATTGTTTGAAGCCTGCGATATGATCGAGGATCTTGCGGCCCTCGCTCGTCGGGGCAGCGATCCACCAGAAGGACGAGATGACGATCGGTGCCGCGAGAGCCGGCAAGGCCAGCGGCAGCCACCAACCGCTGAGCAGGGCCGCATTGAGGACGGGCATGCCAACGGCAAAGGCGATTGCGAACGCGGCCATGCCAATGAGCGTCAGCAGGCACTTGCCGGCGGGGGTTTCGTGGAATGCCAGCCACAGGAGCGCGGCGACCGTGAGACTGCCTACAACGACGCCGATCTGCCACAGGACGGCGCCGTAGGTCGCCGCCGCTACAGCCGCGCAGGTCAGCCAGAACAATGCGGCAAAGAGAAACAGGCCCGCAGCTGCCCAGCCGAGATTTCGCTTGAACATCTTTCCTTCGTAACGGTTCTTGAGAACCGCATTCAAACTACTCTTCGCGCTCTGGAAATTCCGGTAATTCTTCTGCTCCATCAGAATCGAATCGCCGCTTTCGCAAATGTCGCTCAAGGCTGCTTGCTCTTCCTCGGGAAGGGGCGTGTCGGAGGCGAGGCGTTCGATCCGCATCTTCTTCCCCGCAAGCCAGCCCTCGTTCTCCTCGACCATCCGGATGTGGCCGCGAACGCCCATGTCGACGAGCGCGGCTGCAAAGGTGCGGTTGTCCGCGTTCATCTTGGCGATGTAGCGCATGCCGGCGGGACTGAGGTCGTCGGGGGGAGAGAAGATGGGCACCGTGGTGCCCGCGCGCGGATCGCGGCCGGCGCGCGCCCAGGCGACATAATAGAAGGCGCAAAGGGCGATCAGGGCGAGAAGCCCGAAGAGCGGCGGCCCATAATCGGCAATAGCGTCGACGAGGCGGCTGCCCGAGGATGGATTTGCAACGACGCCCTTCGGGAAGGCCGCCGCAATCGTCAGCCCTTCGTAGGGACCGAGCGGGCGCGTCGTCTTGAAGCTGATCTCGCCGGGCTTCTCGTCGACAATCTCGGCATCAGTGGCGGTCGAGCCCTCGGGGCCGGTGTAGAATGCCCGCTGTCCAAAGGCGACTGGCTCGGGGAGGTGGATCGTCGCCCCCGCCTCGTCGATCGGGAACTGCCACCTGGTGCCGGTAACGTTCCAATAGAGCTCGTCGAACTTCGCAAAGCGGCCGATCTCACGCGTTGCGCGATAATGGATCACATATTCGTGCTCGCCGATGTCGACCAAGCTATTGGGATCGCCAAGCTTGATGCGGACTCCATCGCCAAGCGGCTGGACCGTTGCCTTGACCGGGCTGCCGTCAAGGGTTGCTCCTTCAAAGGAGAAGCGGACATGGAATTGGGTGCCGTTCCGGCCGCGATAGCGCGTCGGAAAATCGCGGTAGATGCCGTGGTTGATCTGGTCGTGCTCGGCGCGCACGTCGATTGCCTCGGCGACGACGAGCGAGCTGTCCTTCTCGATCCGGATGTCGCTGAGATAGCGAAGAATCCGCTCGTCCGCCCGGGCTGCGGCCGGCGCCAGCAGCAGGAGGGGACCGGCAAGGGCCGTCCACAAAGCGCGCATGTCAGGCCGCCGGAGGCGCGAATGAGACCTTTGGCGCGCTCTGGATCGCGGGATCCTCGTCTTCGTAGAAAGGCTCCTGGGAAAATCCCAGCGGGCCCGCGATCAGTGCCGGCGGGAAGCTCTGGACCGTCGCATTGAGGTCCCGAACGGTCGCATTGTAATAGCGTCGCGCGCCCTGGAGCTCGCCCTCGATGCTTGCAAGCTGATCTTGAAGCTGGAGAAAATTCTGGTTTGCCTTGAGCTCGGGATAAGCTTCCGCGACCGCGAAGAGGCGCCCGAGCAGGCCGGTCATCTGCGCGTCGGCCTGGGCTGTCGCCGCGACGCTTCCGGCGTTCATCGACGCGGCACGCACCTTCGAGACCTGTTCGAACACCTCGCGCTCGTGCGTTGCATAGCCCTGCACGGTCTCGACGATATTGGGGATGAGATCGGCGCGGCGCCTCAGCTGGACGGTGATTCCGCTGAACGCCTCCTTCACCAGAGCGCGAAGCCTGACGAGGCGGTTGTAGATCGCAACCAGGTACAAAAGCAGCAGGACGAAGACGCCAAGGACGATCCAACCGATCATATGATTTCCCCCGTTTGCCCGCGTGGGAGCATAGGGTGGAACAGCTGCCTCGTCACCCCGGCGTGCTGATCAGCGCGCGGCGATGCTCGCGCTCAGGCCCGAGGCGGCGAGCAGAGCCAGGCGGGCGCGCTCGGCGCTCACCTCGCCGCCTCCGATTAGAACGCGCTCAGTCCGGTGATCGCCCGGCCCATGATGAGCGCGTGGACGTCGTGCGTCCCTTCATAGGTGTTGACGGTTTCAAGGTTCGCCGCGTGCCGCATCACCTGGAACTCGGCCGAAATGCCGTTGCCGCCGTGCATGTCGCGCGAGATACGGGCGATCTCGAGGGCCTTCCCGCAATTGTTGCGCTTGATGAGGCTGATGGTCTCGGGAACGAGCTCGCCTGCCTCGAGCCGGCGGCCGACGCGAAGCGCGGCCTGGAGTCCGAGCGTGATCTCGGTCGCCATGTTCGCGAGCTTCAGCTGCACCAGCTGGTTGGCGGCAAGGGGCTTTGAGAATTGCTTGCGGTCGAGCGTATATTGGCGCGCGGCGGCGTAGCAGAATTCGGCGGCGCCCATCGAACCCCAGGCAATGCCGTAGCGGGCGCGGTTGAGGCATCCAAAGGGGCCCTTGAGGCCCTCGACATTGGGTAGCAGCGCATCCTCGCCGACCTCGACGCCGTCCATGACGATCTCGCCGGTGATCGACGCGCGCAGCGAGAGCTTCTCCTTGATCTTTGGCGCCGACAGGCCGGCCATGCCCTTCTCGAGGACGAACCCGCGGATCTTGCCGCCATGCGCGTCCGACTTCGCCCAGACCACGAAGACATCCGCGATCGGCGAGTTGGTGATCCACATCTTGGTCCCGGTCAGGCGATAGCCGCCGGCTGTCTTTTCGGCGCGTGTGCGCATCCCGCCCGGGTCGGATCCGGCATCCGGCTCGGTGAGCCCGAAACAGCCAATCCACTCGCCGGTGGCGAGCTTGGGAAGATATTTCCGGCGCTGCTCTTCGGACCCGTACGCATAGATCGGGTACATGACGAGGCTCGACTGGACCGAGCAGGCCGAGCGATAGCCGCTGTCGACGCGCTCGACCGCGCGCGCGATCAGCCCGTAGCTCACATAGCCAAGACCAGCGCCCCCATATTCCGGCGGGATGGTCGCCCCAAGCAGGCCAAGCTCGCCGAACTCGTTCATGATCTCGCGATCGAAACGTTCCTCAAGATAAGCGGAAGTGACGCGCGGCTGCAGCTTCTCTTGGGCGTAACCCTCGGCGGTGTCCCGCACGAGCCGCTCCTCGTCGGTCAGCTGATGATCGAGATCGAAAGGATCCTGCCAGTCGAACGGAAGAAGCCGCGGCTCGTGATGCTGAGCCTCGTCCTGATGAGCATCGGCAATGCGTGAAGTCGCCAAAGTTGGTCCCCGATTTCTTGCAGAAAGTCGGCCGCTCCTTAGACTTCTTAGTTCGCTTTCGCCACTGTTGTGGCGCCGCTGCCGCCAAGGCTCTGCTTGAGCGTGATGCCAAAGCTCATGTGGCGGTTGCGTTCGCGGAACTCGTCGAAGGTCAGCGTCGGCTCGGCCCGGTTCGGCCGGAACAGCAACCGGTCGCGGTTGGCGCTCGTTTCGAAGAGATTGTCGACATCGAAGGTGATCGCGGTGCTGGGGGCCGGACGGTATTCGATGAAGGCGGTGCCGTAGGGACCTCCGTTGAAGTTGGTGTCGAATTCGTCGGTGCGATAGAAAGTGAAGCGCTGATTATCGTTGACCGAGATCCCATAAGACCATCGTCCACGGTCGCGCCTCGCATCGACGTTCCACTGCCATGCCGGAAAATAGCCACTCCATTTGCGGGGTTCGTGGCTGATCGGATCCTCGACGCGGGTTCGCTGGAGCGTTCCGCTCCCCTTGATCCGAAAGCCCTTCCACATGATCGATAGCGGAAGATCGAGTGTCAGCGTGGCAAAGTCGCGCCGGCCGCTCCCGAGATTTCCCGGCGCATCGTAGAACTGGCCCTTCGTATCCTCGATCAGGATCCTGTCCTCGAGCAGGCTCACCTGGTCGTGGCCAAGGTCGAGCTTGACGAGACCGTTGCCGAGCAACCGATGATCAACCGTCGCTCGAAATTCCCACGTCCGCTGCGGCTGCAGCTGGGCGTTGCCGCCGCTCACGCGCTGAGCGGAAAGATCGGCGGCACTGATGAAATCATAGAAGTCGAGCTGTGCGACCGTGCGACGGACCGACAATTGCCCATGCCAGCCGCCATCGGGGTTCCAGTCGAGCGACAGGTTCGGCTTGAGAAAGGCGAGCTTGCGATTCTCAGTCGCGTCGCCGGTGACGGTGAGGTGCGAGAATTCGAAATTTACCCCGCCGTCGATGCGCAGGTCATGGGACAGTGAGCGCCCGGCGTTCACATAGACTTCTCCGCGCTTCTCCTTGACCACCGCGTTCGCAAGGGGGAGGGGGATCGGCACCTTCTGACCGTTCTCGTCGATGGCCGAGAAGCTCGTATGATCATCGAGCGTGTTGAGCGCGGCCTCGGCACCTGCCTCGAACGAAAATCCGAATAAAGAGGATCGGGTCCAGCTCAGGCGGCCGATGGTCTCATTGCGCTTTGCATCGACGAGTTGCTCTGAACCGCCGTCGACCAGCGCACCATCCTCGATCAGCCCGCTGCGCTGCACATATTGGTCAAGGTCGTGGCGCTTGCGGCGGGTGGCGAGAGCGACGAGCTTGATCGCCCCGCCGCCGAGCGGACGGGTGATGTCGCCGCCGATTTCGAGGACCGGGTCCTTGTAATGCTGGTGGAGATTGTCGTCGTGGGGAGATCCCAGGGCCGGTGTCACTCGATTGCGCTGAAAGAGGTCGAACCGGCTCGGCTGGAACCTGATGTTGAGCCGATAGGCATCGTCCGACCCGCGCTCGAGCGCATAGGCCCCGGCAAGGAACGGATCGCGGTTGAAGTAGACGTTGTGCTTGCGGCGAAACTCGACGAGGTCGCCCGACGGCGTCTCAACGAGCGTGTCGCTTCCCTCTTCATATTGCTTGTTGCGCTGGGTGCCGCCGGAGAGATTGAGGCTGGACGCGCCTTTGCGAAGGAGCGCGTTTCCGGAAATGTTGGGCTGGATGTAGCCGGTGTAGCGACGGGTACCGCTCGCCGTGATGTTGGCATCGAAGCCGGCGGCCTCCGAAAGGACGATGTTGAGCACCTGGCTCTTGCCCGCATAATCCGAGCCGTAAAGGTCGCCAGGGCCAACCTCGACCCGCACGACGCGCTGCGCCGGGATGCGCTGCAGCGTCGTATCGAGAGTTTCCGATTTCGTGCTCGGCCGCGCCCCGTCGATGACGACATTGCCGGCCGTGCCCGCGAAGCCGCGGACGTCGACAGTGCCGATCGCCGTCTGCGTGCTGCCAAGGTCGAGCTGGAAGCCCGGAACATGCTGGACGATGTCGTAGGCGGTGCGCGGCGCATATTGCGCGAAGAATGCCGCGTCATAGGCGACCGTGCGCTTCGCCTGCGGCTGCGCCGCGCCGGAAAGCGCGCCGGCCTGGCGCGCCATCGAAGGCGAGCCCGTCACGGCGGCAACGGCAACGCCTGCAAGAGCAAGTGTGCGCAACAGCTTTCCCCTTCGATCCTGCGGATGGCTGGAAAGGTGCGCGAAAGGCGGTCGCGCTAGCCGGGTTCGACCAATCGACAGACGGTTCGGCGGGACGCCGCCCAGCGCCGACGATCGGATGAACTCAGTGCCGCTCGCCGAACGTCTTGAGCTCGATCAGCTTGCCGATGTCGGGAAGGGCGCTCGCATTCCCCGCAACGGCGCGAACGAAATCGGGGGTGATATCCATCGCCTTGAGCTGGACGAGCTTGTCGACCGGGAGGTGGCGATAACCCGCACGCTCGAACCCGCCGATATATTGGGGCGTGATGTCGAGCGCCCTAAGCTGCACAAGCTCGTCCGCGGGCAGGTCGGCGTAGCCGATGCGGGCGAACCCGGCGATCCATTGCGGCGTGATGTCGAGCGCCTTGAACTGGACGAGCGTATCGAGCGTCCGGGGGCGATAGCCCGCGGCGGCCATTTCGCTGATGTAGGAACCGCTGACGTCGAGCGCCGAGAGAGCCATCAGATTATCGATCGAAGGGGTGGGATAGCGAGCTGCGGCGAGCGCCTCGATCAGCTCCCGCCTTGCATCAACCGCGGCCAGCCCAAGTGCCTGCTCACGGGTTGGACGGCCAATGCCGCGGCTTAGAAGAAGCTGCATGAAGCCAGGATCAGGAGTGAAGCTGCAATTGCCCATGGCCCTGGAATTGCCGCCCGCGCCCGAGCAATCGAGCCTCCCGGCTTCGCGGATCACGGCAAAGCGGAGCGGGCGGCTACCGGCGCTACGAAACCCGGCAAGGTCGAGCCCCCGAAGCTCGGACGGGCGAAAGTCGGTCGACCAATTGTTTTCGTCGCGGCCGCTCGGACGGCTTCGAAACTCGGTCCTGATCGAACCCTCCCCGGCATTGCCCGAGCGGAGCGTGAACTGGATCCAGTCGCTCGATGCGGCGGTGCAGGCCGAGGAGACGCTGAGGAAAGCGAGAAGCAGGGCACCGATAAGGGCGAGAACACGGGTCATCGTCGATCTCCTTCGAATTTGCCGGGCAAAGCTCGCCCGTTCGCCCGGAAAGGGCGCTTTCAAACGGTCAGTCTTGAGTGGCTCAGTGCGTTGGCAGGTCGATCAGGCGCCTTAGCCGCCGGGCGGCTGCGGCAGTGCCGGGGGCGCCGGCGGATGCGGCGGCCTGGGTCCCGCCAGATCAAGGATCTGCTGCTTGCCGATCGCGCCGGTGCCCTTCAGCCGGGCAACCTCTTCGGGAGCGATGTTCATCGCTCGAAGCTCGACGATGTCATCGACGCTGACGCGGATCCCGCTTGCCCGGATCCGTCGCAGATAATCGGGCGTGACGCCGACCGCGCGTATCTCCTTGATGGCATCGGCATCGAGATTGCCGAACCCCGCGCTGGTCAATTGCTGGACATAGTCGGGCGATGCTCCGACCGACTTCATCTCGATGATGTCGTCGAGGCTCGCGTTGCGAAGGGCAGGGGAGGCGCCGCGCATCGCGGCGATATAGTCGGGCGTGACGCCGAGCGCCTTCAGTTCAATCGCGGTGTCGACTGCATCATCGCCGTGGGAGCGGCCGGCGCGCGCAGCCAGGGCCTGGGGTAGCCGGTCGGCGCCGAGATAGGTGACCGCGGTCGCTCCATTGGCGGCAACGGCAACCATCTTGCGGCGGCCCGCTGCGTCCGGCGGGTAGATGGTGGCGGACGTCCCGTTCGGCGAGGTTGCGACCATCATGCCCTTGCTGCTGATCACCTTTGAGCCGCTCGGCGAGGTGACTTCAAGATCGTCGGATCCGCGAGCGACATTTGGCGAGATTGCTGCCGCGGCGGTCGCGACCGAGGTCGAAACCCCGCTTGCAATGAGGTGGGGAAGATCCGCGGGCACCTCGCGCGCGCCCTGGCTGGAAGCCATTGCGGGCTCGCTCGCGCCAGGAACGCTGCTCCGGCCCTCGGACTTGGCGCCGCTCCCCGCGGGAGTGAACGTCAGCGCGGCGAGGGGTGCTGCAACCATGACCGCGCCAACGAATACGCCGAGCGCGAAACTGCGGGCGACAGGGCCGCGGACGGACTTGCCGTCGAGAACGCGCGCCACGCGCCTTGCGAGCGAGGTCTTCGAGGGGGCAACGCCATGGGCGCCAAGAAGGAAGCCTGGGCATTCGTGCCGCGCCACGCCCACGAGCAGCTGGGCATAGTCGGTGTCGGCGATGTCGGCGGCAAGGACTGCATCGTCAGCAGCTTCCTCGCGCAGCTGGTGCGCCTCGCGGGCGAGCTGCCAGACGAGCGGATTGAACCAGAAGAGCGCGGTCGCGAGGCGGGCCAGGAGCAGCTTCATCCAGTCCATGCGTGCGACGTGCGCAAGCTCGTGGGCGATGATCGCTTCGGCCTCGTTCGATGCCTCGACGGCGCGCATATTGAGAACGATGACGGGGCGCATCAGTCCCCAGCTGATCGGCGAGGCGAGCTCATTGCTGGTGAGTAGGGCGGTGCCGTGCTTGAAACCCATCCGGCGCTGCGCCCGGGCAAGCGCGCTCAGCCAGTGGCCATCGACGAGGACATCGGCGCGGGCGCGCAGCGCGAACAGCCTGACCAGCGCGAGGAGCGTGATGAGAAGGAGGATCGCCGCGGGAACCGCGTAGATCGCGGATGCTGCCGCAGCTGCGCTGATCGAGGGCCGCGAGGATTGAGGGCTCGAGCCGAGCGCCGTCATGGCGGGAGCTTCGCTCGAGCTGGCCTTGAGGATCGACGCGGACGCCTGAGCCGGCGCCTCGACCGGCGGGGCGGGGCTGAAGAGTGCGGGGACCTCGACGTTCCAGGCGGGGAGAGCAAGAGGCGCAAATGCCATGATCATGAGCGCGAGAAGGCCGATATGCGCGACCCAAGAGCGTTCGGCTGCCGAGCGCTGTTTCATGAGCGCGAGGAGGCCAAGCGTCAGGCCCGCAACGAACAGGGACTTCAGTGCAATCGCGATGAGGATCGACATCACTTGCCCCCTTTCGCTTCGCGGGCGCGGGCGATCATTTGCTCGAGCTCGTCGAGCTCGTTGTCCTTGAGTTTCCCGGACATGCCGAGAAGCGCGCTCGCGGCGCTTGCCGGCGACCCGTTGAAGAAGACACGCACGATCTCGCTGAGGGCCGATTTCTTGGCGACCGTGTCGGAGACGACCGGACTGTAGAGAAAGCCACGCTCCGATTCGCTGCGCTGAACATAGCCTTTGTCTTCGAGCCGCTTGAGCATCGCGCGAACCGCCGAACCGCTCAGCTGGTCGGGCAATGCTTCGCAGATTTCCGCGACCAGCACTGGACCCCGTTCATAGAGGATATCGACGATCTGTCGTTCACGGGGCGGAAGCTTGCTGAGCATATCCAGTTCCTGTCCGGGTACGGCAGAATCGCCGCGCTACATTTGTAGAGTGCTACATTTGTAGCGTTTGTGCAACCCCAAATATCCAGACCGGGCGCGGACGGTCATCGGCGCCTGCCAATTCCTCGGCACTGTCTTCGGGGAGCGACCGTCACCCATGTCTCCGGAAGGTACAAATGGGGTTGTGGCGGATGGGGTGGGATTCGAACCCACGGACGCTTGCACGTCGCCGGTTTTCAAGACCGGTGCCTTAAACCGCTCGGCCACCCATCCTTCGAAGGAGACCGCCATTAGTGCGCCGGCCGGACTGTGCAAGACGGTGAGGCAAGGATGGGGGTCTCGTTCGGTCTTCAATTTCCGCGCCTGGTGACGCGCGCCCTCTTCCGACAGGCGTAGAAAGGATAAGAAAAGGCCCGCCTGCTGGCGGGCCGAGTGTTGACGTAAATGGCTTGCGGGCGGCGGTGCGCAAACTGCCGACGCAGGCTGAACAACGGTTCTTCCTGGAATTCAGTTCCTTGGAGGGGCGCGCCGGCCTCTTCCGGGTGCGCGACAAAAGATATCAGTTTCAACGACATCGGCAGCGCACTTGAAATCAAGGCATTGGATTATGCGCCCGGGCCGTGCCTGCGAGCTGACCCAAACCGAAGGCGACGCATCCAGGACCGGTCCCTTGATCCGCATTTCATGATCATTGCCGCAATGTAATTTGCCCGGTCCGCGCGACGCAGTTACCCAGCCTTGCCGAAATAATGTAATGTAATACTATTACACTCGAAGCGGAGCGCGGCGCGCGCGATATCTCCGCCCATCGTTGGAGATCGACCACCTTGCTTTCTCGTCGCACGTCCGCTGCCGCGCTTCTCGCGCCGTTGCTGACGGGCGCTTGCGTCGTCGGCCCGAACTTCAAGTCCCCGGCACCCCCTCCGGTCACGACCTATACCGCCGCCCCCTTGCCAACGACGCCTGCAACGCCCGGCGTTCCGGGCGGAAATGCCCAGCACCTCGTAAGCGGCGCCGACATCCCGGGCGACTGGTGGACCTTGTTCCACTCCAAGGCGCTCAACGCCCTCATCGAACAGGCGCTCGCCAACAACGCGGATCTCAAGGCTGCCGAAGCCGCGCTCCAGGTGGCGCATGAGAATACGCGCGCCCAGAGGGGCGCCTATGCGCCGCAGCTCAGCCTCGCTCCGACGATCAGCCAGCAAAAGGATCCGTCACAGACGCTGGCGCCGGTGCCTGCGAACAACGCATCGAGCTACACGCTGATCACGCCGACGGTCAGCGTTTCCTATACGCCCGACGTGTTCGGCCTCAACAAGCGGACTGTCGAGGCCGCGGCGGCCCAGGAGCAGGCGAGCCGATACCAGATGCTCGCCGTTCATATCACCTTGGCGAGCAACGTCGCCGAGGCGGCAATCCAGGAAGCATCGCTCGAGGACCAGATCGAGACGACGAACGAGCTGATCGGCGTAAGCCGGCAAATCCTCGGCCTTCTCCAGTATCAAAAGTCCAAGGGCTATGCGGCGCCGACCGACGTCATCGCGCAGGAGACGCAGCTCGCGCAGCTCGAGGCGTCGCTGCCGCCGCTCCTCAAGCAGCGCGACCAGCAGCATGACCTCATTGCCGTGCTTGCCGGCGGCTATCCAAGCCAGGTGCCGGACGAGAAGTTCACGCTGGCAAGCCTTACCCTCCCATCGGATCTGCCGCTCAGCCTTCCATCGGCCCTCGTCGAACAGCGTCCGGACGTACTGCAGGCAGAAGCGAACATGCATGCGGCGAGCGCGCAAATCGGCGTCGCGACCGCCAACCGCCTGCCCAACATCACCTTGAGCGCGAACGCAGGCGCCAACGCCCTTGCAATCGGGCAGCTATTTGGTCCGGGAACCGGCTTTTGGAATATCGGCGCGGCCCTCCTTGCTCCGGTCTTCGACGGGGGAACGAGGCTTCACCAGCAGCGGGGGGCGGTAGCCGCCTACAAGCAGTCGGCCGAGCAATATCGAGGGACCGTGCTGACAGCATTCCAGAACGTCGCCGATACACTCGCGGCGATCGAGCACGACGCCGAGACGCTAAAGGCAACGGCAGCGGCCGAAAAATCCGCCAGGGCGAGCCTCGATCTCGCGCGGCTTCAGTACAAGGATGGCTATGCCGCCTATCTTGCAGTCCTCAACGCTGACCAGGCCTATCAGCAGGCCCGTCTCAGCCTCGTCCAGGCGGAGGCCGATCGCTTCGCCGACACCGCGGCTCTGTTCCAGGCCCTGGGCGGCGGCTGGTGGCATCAGCCGGCACTGGTAAGCGCCCAATGAAAGCCCAGTCCCTTGCGGCCCTCCTCGCAATCGCGCTCCTTGCCGGCTGCTCGTCCTCATCGGACGAGAACAGCGCGGCGGCTGCGGCTCCCGCCAATATCCGCCTGACGAGGGCCCAGCTCAGCCACATCCACCTCTATACCGTCGTTCCGCTCGGCTACCGCGAGAAGATCGAGGCTCCCGCAACGGTCGACTTCGACAATAACCAGGCGACTTCCGTCGTCTCACCCTTCACCGGACCGGTCACCCGGATCTTCGTCGCGCTCGGCCAGCCGGTCGCCAAAGGCCAGCCGTTGGCAGCGGTCGAATCGGCGGACTTTGCAAGCGCCATCGGCGCCTATCGCAAGGCGGCGGTTGCCGCCGCCAATGCGCGGCGGGTCGCCAACACGGACCGAGACCTCCTTGCCCATAACGGGATCTCCGAGCGCGAAGCGGCTCAGGCGCAGACTGACGCGGCAGGCGCCGAGGCTGACCGCGACGCGGCGCTTCAAACGCTGATATCGCTCGGCGTCGACCGAGGAACGGTTGCGCGCGCGATGGCCGGCAATCGGGGGGCAGGGCTCATCGGCGTCATCCGCGCCCCCGTCTCCGGGATCGTGGTCGACAAGCAGGTCACCCCCGGCCAGCTACTCCAGGCGGGATCAACTAGCGCGTTCACGGTGGCCAATCTCTCGCAGGTCTGGGTGATGGCGCAAATCGCTCCCAGCGACCTTGCGCTGGTCGGCGTCGGCGATGCGGCGCAGATCGATCCGGGGAACGGCACCGGCCCATTCAGGGGAACGGTCGAGAATGTCTCGGCTGCGGTCGACCCCGACACGCGCGCGGTCGTCGCCCGGATCGTCGTTCCCAATCCAGGCGACCTTCTCAAGAAGCAGATGTACGTCCACGCCTCGATCGAGTCCGGCCGCGTCAGCAGCGGCCTTCTCGTGCCGGTCTCCGCGGTCCTTCGCGACGACGAGAACCTCCCGTTTGTCTATCTTGCGATGCCCGACGGCAGCTTTGTCCGGCGCCATGTCACGCTTGGCTATCGCGACAGCCAGAATTACGCCGTCACCAGCGGGCTCGCGAGCGGCGACAGGATCGTCGCCGATGGCGCCATCTTCCTGCAGTTCATGCAGAGCCAATGAGCGAGGGGCCGGCTGAGCCGCCGC
>DATIQO010000246.1:0-18292 GCA_035470745.1 Sphingomicrobium sp.
AGCTCCACCACCGTGCCGCGCATCTCGAGCAGTTCTTCCTTGGCCAAGCGATTCCTCTCTGTTCGCGAAAAGTCGCGGAGGCTTAGCTGGGGGAGGGCGAAATGTGAAGGCGCGTGTTTAGACCGTCAGGATCGTCGAGCCAGTGGTCTGGCGCGCTTCCAGCTGCCGATGCGCTTCGGCGGCGTCCTTGAGCGCAAACCGCTGCTTGACCTCGATCTTCACCTTGCCGGTTGCGACCATGTCGAACAGCTCGCCCGCGCTTTGCCCCAGCTGCTCGCGCGAAGCGATATAATGGAACAAGGTGGGGCGCGTGAGGTAAAGCGAGCCCTTCTGGGCAAGGAGGCCAGGAGCGATCGGGTCAGGCGGCCCTGACGCATTGCCGAAGCTGACCATGAGCCCGCGAACCTTGAGGCAGTCGAGCGATTTTATGAACGTGTCGCGCCCAACCGAATCATAAACCACCGGCAGCTTCTCGCCGTTAGTGATCCGCCTTACCTCCGCAACGAAGTCCTGCTGGGAATAGACGATCGGATGCGCGCAGCCGTGGGCCCGAGCGAGCTCTGCCTTCTCCTTTGTTCCGACGGTGCCGATGACGGTCGCGCCGAGCGCCGCTGCCCATTGGCACATGATGAGCCCGACGCCGCCGGCGGCGGCATGGACGAGGATCGTGTCGCCCTCGTGGACCGGGAAGACCGAGCGCAGCAGCATCTGGGCAGTCATGCCCTGGAGCATCATGCCGGCAGCCTGTTCGGTTGAAATGCTCTTTGGGAGCTTCACCACGCGGTCGGCGTCGATCAAGCGCTCCTCGGCATAGCCTCCGAGCGGCCCCGCATAAGCGACGCGGTCGCCCTTCTTTACGTTGGTTACATCCGGGCCGACGGCGTCGATGATCCCGGCACCCTCGACACCCGGGGTGAACGGCAGCTCCTGCTTGTAGAGCCCGCTGCGGTGATAGACATCGATGAAGTTCAGCCCGGCGGCTTCCTGGCGGATCCTCACCTGTCCCGGCCCGGGCTCGCCGACCTCGACATCCTCCCACTGGAGAACCTCGGGGCCACCGTTCTTATGGATTCGGATCGCGTGAGTCATGGTTCTGCTTCAACCGGTTCGAGACGCAAAAGAAAAGCCCCGCCGGGAAAATCCGCGGCGGGGCTCCTCGTCTCTCAATGCGCCGCGGCCTAGACGGCTGCGTGCGCCGCGAGCGCCGCGAGCAACAGTAGCGCGACAATGTTCGTGATCTTGATCATCGGGTTGACGGCTGGGCCGGCGGTATCCTTGTAGGGATCGCCGACGGTGTCGCCCGTCACTGCGGCCTTGTGGGCTTCGGAACCCTTGCCGCCGTAATTGCCGTCCTCGATATATTTCTTCGCATTGTCCCAGGCGCCGCCGCCCGAGGTCATCGAGATGGCGACGAAGAGGCCGGAGACGATGACGCCAAGGAGAAGTGCACCGACGGCAGCAAGCCCGTTCTCCTTCCCTGCTACCGCGCCGATGACGAAATAGACGACGATCGGGGCGAGCACCGGAAGCAGCGACGGGATGATCATCTCGCGAATTGCTGCGCGGGTGACGAGGTCGACGGTACGGGCGTAGTTCGGACGGACCGAGCCGTCCATGATGCCGGGATTGTCGCGGAACTGGCCGCGGACTTCCTCGACGACCTGGCCGCCCGCGCGGCCAACGGCGGTCATGCCCATCGCGCCGAACAGGTAGGGCAGGAGCGCGCCGAGCAGCAGCCCGACGATGACATAGGGATTCGACAGGCTGAAGAGGGTGTCGAGATTGCTCGTGACACCGATCTGCGGGCCGAACTCGCGAAGGTCCGCGGTATAGGCCCCGAACAGGACGAGCGCTGCAAGTCCGGCGGAGCCGATCGCGTAGCCCTTGGTCACCGCCTTGGTGGTGTTGCCGACCGCGTCGAGCGCGTCGGTGCGCATGCGAACGTCCTCCTCGAGGCCGGACATCTCCGCGATGCCGCCCGCATTGTCCGTTACCGGTCCATAAGCGTCGAGCGCGACGACCATTCCGGCAAGGGCAAGCATCGCCGATGCTGCGAAGGCAACGCCGAGGAAGCCGGCCAGCTGGTAGCTGGAGATCAGGCCGACGATGATGACAATCGTCGGAAGAGCGGTCGACTCAAGGCTGATGGCAAGGCCCTGGATGATGTTGGTCCCGTGGCCGGTCTGGCTCGAGCGGGCGATCGACTGGACCGGGCGATAATTTGTGCCCGTGTAATATTCGGTGATCCAGACGATCAACGCGGTGACGGCAAGGCCGATGAGGCTCGACCAGAAAAGGTCCATGCCGGTGAAGCCTCCAGCTCCGCCCGTGGTGACGCCGCCTGGAGTTCCAGCACCGCTGATCGTCGAATTGAGATCGCCGTGGAGCGACACGTAGAAGGCTGCGAAGATCGCCGGGACGGCAAGGATCGTTGCGGTCCAG
This sequence comes from Sphingomicrobium sp., assembly GCA_035470745.1. GTDB lineage: Bacteria > Pseudomonadota > Alphaproteobacteria > Sphingomonadales > Sphingomonadaceae > Sphingomicrobium. Next base: position 2,443 of record DATIQO010000246.1, read on the forward strand.
AAGCCCTTGTAGAGCGCGCCCATGATCGAGCCGCCACGGCCGAGGCGGACCATATAGGTGCCGATGATCGAGGTAATGATGCACACGCCGCCGATCAGCAGCGGCAGGATCATGAGTGGCAGAAGCAGGGGCGAGGTGCCGAGCGCGAGCGCAACCGACACCATCGTGATGCCGACGGTTACGACATAGGTCTCGAACAGGTCGGCGGCCATGCCGGCGCAGTCGCCGACATTGTCGCCGACGTTATCGGCGATGACGGCAGGATTGCGCGGATCGTCCTCCGGAATGCCCGCCTCGACCTTGCCGACGAGATCGGCGCCGACGTCGGCGGCCTTGGTGAAGATGCCGCCGCCAAGACGCGCGAAGATCGATACCAGCGATGCGCCGAGCGCAAGGGCGGTGAGCGCATTCACGACTGCGCGGTCGTTTGGCGCATATCCGCCGGGGCCGGTCAGGTACCAGAACAAGACCGAGATCGCGAGGAGCGCCAGGCCGGCGACGAGCAGGCCGGTGACGGCTCCTGCACGGAACGCGGTAGTGAGGCCCTTCTGGAGGCTGGAGCGCGCGGCTTCAGCAGTACGGACGTTCGCCCGGACCGAGATGTTCATGCCGATAAAGCCCGCCGAGCCCGAGAGGATTGCTCCGATCAGGAACGCGACAGCCGAGAGCGGCTTGAGGAAGATGCCGATGATGATCGCGACGATGATGCCGACGATCGCGATCGTGGTGTACTGCCGCTTGAGATAAGCGGCCGCGCCTTCCTGGATCGCAGCGGAGACCTCCATCATGCGCTGGTTGCCGGCGGAGAGGGCCAGAACCTGGCGGCTGGTGACGATCCCGTAGAGTACGGCGATGATGCCGCAGGCGATTGCGACGTAAAGCAGATTGGAGCCGGAATTCATGGGTTCACGCTTCCCCGTTCTTTAGGCGAATGGGCGCTGCCGCGGGACAGCGGCGGCCCGAAAAACTGCGATTCTTTAGGAGGCGTTTGCGCGGCTGGCAACCACGCGGATTGAACGGCTTAGCGAACGAGAAGGGCGCAGGCCATGCCGCAGGCAAGTCCGCTAAGGCCGATCAGCCAGTGGCGGATTGGAACGCTTACGAGGGTCATCGCCTTCATGCTCAAAACCAAGCGTCTCCGGAAGCTCGACAGGCTCGCCGCCGCTGGTGAGGGAAAGGGGAACCGCACCAGCGCCGAGCGCGCCAATTCGGGTGATCCTCGTCCCATGTGGTAAAGATATCGTTGCCGCGTCGAGGTCGCTCGGAAGCGCTGCCAGCAGCGCATAGTCGTCGCCGCCGGTAGCAGCGAACAGGCGAGCGGCGAGACCTCCTCCCCGTTCGCTGATGAAGGCGGCGGACAGCGGCAGGGCTTCAAGGCGGATGCTCGCTGAAAGGCCGCTCGCCTCGGCCATGCGCTTGGCGTCGAGGAGGAGCCCGTCGGAGACGTCCATCATCGCGTGGGCATGGGGGGCGATGATCCGCCCTGCACCAAGTTGCGGCACCGGCCTTCGGTAGATGTCGATCAGCGGGCCGGTTGCGTGCGGGTCAGCGTTCAGCTGCGCGAGGCCCGCGGCGGCATCGCCGAGCGTTCCGACCAGCCAAAGCTGATCACCGGCCTGTCCGCCTGACCGCCCGGGCACAGCGCCGCCGGCTCGACCGATCGCGGTAAGCCCCAGGACCCGCGGTGCGTTTTCGGGCAGGGCGATCGTGTCGCCGCCGATCAGCGCCAGCCCATAGCTTTCGCAGGCATGCTCGACCCCGGTCAGAAATTCGCGTTCCCACTGGCCGTCGCCTGAGAGCGTGAGCGACAAGAGCGCGCCGGCAGGAGAGGCGCCTTTTGCAGCAAGATCCGAGAGGTTCACGGTAACCAGTTTCCAGCCGACGCTCGAGGGTGGGTCGGAACTGAGGAAATGGATGCCCTCGGCAATGCTGTCATGGGTGATGACGAGGCCGTCGAGAACTGCAACGTCGTCGAGCAGCCCCCGCGCCTCGGGCGCAGTCGCAATGCGCCGCAAGCGCTCGATTACCTCCGCCTCGCGGATCATCGGCGCAGCGTTAATCCCCGCACTGCACGGCGCAAGGCCAAAGCGCTCCCGGCGACTGCCGGGACCCCCTGCCGAGCGCCGGATCGCGCCGGCCCGGCTCTACGCGCGTTCCTCCTTTGCGATCGCGTCGAGAAGACCGTTGACGAAGCCGCTCTCGCGCTTGTCGTAGAAGGCCTGAGCGACATCGACATATTCGGAAATGACGGATCCGACCGGAACGTCGCGCCTCGCGACCAGCTCATAGGTGCCCGCGCGCAGGATCGCTCGCATTGGCCGATCAAGGCGATCGAGGCTCCAGCCTTGCGCGAGCTTGGCTGCGATCTTGTCATCGATCTCGCCGCGGCGCGCGTCAGTGCCGGTGACGATATCATCGAAGAAGTCGCGCTCGGCTTCATGGTAGGTCGCGTCCTCGATCGTTGCTCCGAGCCGGTGTTCGTGAAATTCATGGAGCAGGCGAGCGACGGGCGTTCCCTCCATTTCCTGCTGGTAAAGCGCCTGCACCGCGGCGAGGCGCGCCGCGGATCGCGAACGGGAGCGAATTTGAGTCATGTCGCTGCGGCACTAGCGTCCGCCTCCGCCGCAAGGAAGTGCTGCAGGGCGGATGCGACCTGGTCGGCAGCTTCCCACGGGGCAAAATGCCGAACGTCCGCCAATCGAACGATGGAGAGATCGTCGACGAGGCTATCGAGGCCATCGAGCTGCACCGGAAGCAGCGCGCTATCGGCCATGCCCCAGATGACGAGCGTCGGGACGTGGATCTTCTTTGCAAGGTTCAGCAGCGCGTCGGGAAGCGGGATTGTCGCCCCTGGCGGAGGAACAACCAGCGGCGAGGCCCGGTACCAGTTGAGCATGGCCGTCAGCGCACCCGGCTGCGACCATTCGGCAATATATTGTCGCCGCTCCGCGGCCGGGATCTTGCTGAGGTCGGCATTGCCGCCGATGACCTTGTCGAAGAATGTCTCGAACCCCATCGCCCTTATCGCGCTCTCGGCGGCGGCGCTGCGGAGCATCGTGATATATTGGGACGCCCGGCGCTGCTCCTCATTCTCGATCAGGCTCTTCTGGAAAACCGCCCAATGCGGTGCGTTGATGATCGCCAGACGAGAAATCGGCGCATCTTGTCTTGCCGCAGCGAGCCAGGCGATCGCACCGCCCCAGTCGTGGCCGACGAGCGCGAACCGCGCGAGGGACAAGGCATCGGCGAGCGCGAAGATGTCATCGACGAGGATATCGCTCCTGTAAGCATCGACGTCCTGCGGGCGGTCCGAGCCCGCAAAGCCGCGCTGGTCCGGCATCACGAGGTGGAAATCCTCTTCGAGCAGCGGCACGATCAAGCGCCAGGTGCGGTGCGATTCGGGGAAGCCGTGGAGCAGCATGACGGCGGGCTTGGCCGGGTCGCCCGCGAGCGCGACGTTGAGAGTCACGCCGGTATCGAGCTCGACGCGCCTGAACTCGGTCACGGATAGCTGACCGTTTTTGGCGCCTCGGGAATGGGAATGAACTCCTGGTCGTCTCCGGGAATCAGTGGGAAGCGCATCGCCTTCCAGTCGTCCTTTGCCTGGTTGATGCGTTCGCGCGATGAGGAAACGAAGTTCCAAAAGACGTAGCGACGAGAGCCAAAAGCCTGACCGCCCATGAGCATGGCGCGAGCGCCGGTTGCGCTTGTCAGACGCGCCCGAACGCCGGGTCTAAGGACATAGAGGGTGAAGAGCTCGAGCGATTGACCGTCAAGCTCTGCTTCGCCTCCAACGAGCATGACGGCTCGTTCGTCGGCGTCGCCCTCGATCGGGATCGAGCCGGTCGATCCGAGCTCGATATCGGCATAGATGGTGGGTGAGTGCTGCGGCGTTGCCGAAGTCGCGCCCCACAAGGAGCCCATGAGAACCCGCGCACGAGCAGCGCCATCCTCGATCACGGGGAGGCCGCCTTCCCCCACATGATCGAAGGCAGGCGCGATCTCCTCGCCCCCATCGGGCAGCGCCAGCCAGGTCTGCATGCCATAGAGGCTGGGCCCGGACGAGCGCAGGCCCTGCGGCGATCGCTCGGAGTGGACGATGCCGCTGCCCGCGGTCATGAGGTTGATTGCGCCAGGCTCGATCACCTGGTGCGAGCCGATGCTGTCACGATGCTCGATCGCGCCGTCAAACAGGTAGGTGACTGTCGCAAGGTTGATATGCGGATGTGGGCGAACGTCCATTCCCTGTCCCGCGGGAAGCCGCGCCGGCCCGAATTCGTCGACGAATATGAACGGCCCAACCATCGTGCGCTGCCTGGCCGGAAGAGCGCGGTTCACCTTGAAGTCGCCAAGGTCGTGCGTGACGGGCGTAATGACCATTTCGAATGAAGCGTCGTTCACGTCAGTCTCCGTCGAGTTGGGGATAGTGGCGAAAGATGCCTTCCTCGTTGAAGGCGATCCGGCGGTCGCTTGCAAAATAGTCGGCGAGCTCGGGCAGCCGTGCGACGGTGTCGCAAAGCTTCATGGTCGAAGGAAATTTGGAAGCGAGCGCCGCCATGCGCCGCGGAAAGGCGTAGCGCAGCCCTTCGACGAGCTGGAAGAGCGAGAGATCGACATAAGACCAGCGCGATCCCGTCAGCCATGCGCCGCTTTCTTCGAGAACCGACTCGAAATAGCCGAGAAACTTCGGCAGGCGCTCGGCTCGAAAGGTCTCCGCGGCGCGCGCCGCTTCCGTCTGCTGGTCCTCGTAATAAAGGCTGGGCGAGACAGGATGATGGACGTTGTGGGCCTCCGCGACGACGTCGGCGATGGTCAGCTGAAGCTGGTGGGCGAACCAGCAATCGTCTCCCGTGCCCGGGCCGAGCGGGTGGCGGCCAGCCAGGAACTTCAGGATGTTCGCGGTCTGGGCAATGCAAAGGTCGCCCGCGACGAGATAGGGCGGCGCGAACGGCCGCTTTGCCTTGCGCGCGGCCATGTCCTTGACCAGCGCGGCGCTACCTTCTTCGCGCGCGCGGTCGCGGTAATCGATGCCGCCGGCCTCGAGGGCGAGACGGACGAACTCGCCGCGCCCGGGAATGCCGGGCCAGTACCAGAGGTCGTAGGGCATCAGCTTTCTCCAGGCGCGGCAGCGCGAATGGACAAGGCGTGGACTCGGGCCTCCATGAGGTCCCCCAAGGCCGCGTAGATCATTCGCTGTCGCTCGACGCGGCTCTTTCCTGCGAATGCCTCGCTTTCGACAGTCAAGTTGAAGTGGCTTTCGCCCGCCGGATTATAGCCGCCATGGCCGCGATGCCGCTCGCTGTCGTCGACGAGTTCGATGCTGGTCGGCGAAAGCGCCGACTTGAGCCGGCGAAGCATTTCAGCTGCGACCGGGCCGGTGTTTTGGGCGTTCATCGACCTTATATAAACTGGTTCGATGGCGACGAAACAATCGAAGATGCATGGGCGGGTCGAGGGGGCGCGGGCGAAATGCGCCGTTCCCGGCTGCGGTGCGCCAGGCGAGTTCAAGGCGCCGCTGCAGCCGGCTGATTTTGACGGGCCGGGCAGCTGGCAGTTCCTGTGCCTTGATCACGTGCGCGAGCACAATGCGAGGTACAATTTCTTCGCAGGGATGAGCCCTGACGAGATCACCCGCGCGCAACACCCGCTTGGGGGCTGGGAGCGTCCGAGCCGCCGATTTGCAGGAAATGGGGCCGATCCGCCGCCGCGCTGGAGCGACTTTGCCGATCCCCTGGACGCGATCTCGATGCGGTTCGGGGATATACGCGAGCGCTCGAAACCCTCGCGCTTCACCAAGCCGGAGCAACGTGCGCTGTCGGTGCTCGGCCTGTCGGAGGATTCTGACCGGCACTCGCTCCGGCAGCGTTATTCGAGCCTCGTGCGGCGCTACCATCCCGACAAGAATGGGGGCGATCGGAGCCACGAGCGCCGCCTTCGCGAGGTGATCGAAGCTTATCAGCTCCTTCGAAAATCCACCGCTTTCGCTTAGTCCCGGTCCGGGGCTCCTCGCGGGAACAGCGGACGATAGGGTCGAGCTTCCTCGACGCAGCGCGAGACCGATGGATGGTCGAGGAGCCGTGATCGATAAGCGGAAAGCTTCGGCCGCTTGTCGCCGATCGGCTCGACCCAATCGGCGTAGAAGAGGGACGGCGCGGCTGCGCATTCGACGAGCGAGAAGTGGCCGGCGAACCATCCGTCCGTCGGCACCTTCGCCTCGAGCCAGTCGTAAGCGATGTTGAGGTCGCTCCGCGCGCAGGCAACGCCGAACTCGTCTCGACTGTCCTTGGGGCGGAGAGGATCGGTTGAGATCTTCTGCATGTTCCCCATGACATAGAGGTCGAAGAAGCGGTCGAGGAACCTCACGCGGCGTCCTTGGTCCCCGCCGGGGATCCATTGATTGGGGCCCGGGCGATGCGCCTGCAGATGTTCGATGATGCAAGTGGCTTCGACGACCACTTCGCCATTATCGACGAGGACCGGGAACTTGCCGAACGGCCACAAGCTCTTCAGTTCGGCAAAGAATGGCGCCGGATCCTCGACGTCGAGGGCGCGATATTCGAAGTCCGTTCCGTCCGCGTAAAGCGCGATGAGCGCCTTTTGCGTGTAAGACGAAAATGGATGGCCGAAGCAGACGAGGCTCACCAGCAGCCTTCCCGCATCCGCTCGCGCCGTACGAGTTCAGCTTCGCTTGGGTCCTTGCTCGCGAACGTGCCGGTCGGGATCTCCCCAGCCGGCTCATAGGTGGCGAGGATGACGCCGCTGTTCGAGACGAAATGGTCGGTCAACTTCATCCTTGCCGGCTTTAGGCTTTCATCGAAGATGGACTTTCCCTGGCCAAGGAAGAGCGGGAATGTCATCAGGACGAGCTTATCGATGAGGCCAGCCGAAAGGAGCGGCGGATAAAGGGAGCTGCTCCCCTGGATCAGGAGATCGGGACCCTCGCTTCGCTTGAGCTCGTCAACGACGGCGGCCGTATCTCCCGATAGCTTGCTGCTATTCTCCCACGCGAGCGGCTCGTCGCGATGCGTGAGCACATATTTGTTGATGCGCTGGAATTTCGCGCCGATCGGGTCTTCCTGGTTGTAGGGCCAGTAGGCCGCGAAAATGTCGTAAGTGCGCCGGCCGAGCAGGAGATCATATTCAGTCTCGTGGAACAGCTTGGTTGCTGGCCCGGCCATGCTTTCATCGAAAAAATGGAAGACCCAGCCGCCGCTCGTGAAACTGCCGCTCGTATCCTCCTCCGGGCCGCCCGGCGCCTGCATCACGCCGTCGAGCGACTGGAAGACCGCGCCGGTGAGCTTACGCATCGATCGGCGCGCTTTCGACTGCCCTGTCGAGCGCGGCGATGTCGATCTTGCGCATTTGCATCATTGCATCGAAGGCGGCCTTGGATTTGGCCGGGTCCGCCGCCGACATGAGCTCCATCAGCCGCTTCGGCGTGATCTGCCATGAGAGGCCGAAGCGGTCCTTGCACCAGCCGCACACATTCTCTTCGCCGCCGTTGCCAACGATCGCGTCCCAGTAGCGATCTGTCTCTTCCTGGTCGTCGGTGTAGACCTGGAAGGAAATCGCCTCGTCGAACTTGAACTGGGGGCCGCCGTTGAGGCCGAGGAAATCCATTCCGAGGACGGTAAACTCAACGGTCAGCACGTCGCCTTTCTTGCCGGCCGGATAATCGCCCGGCGCCCGGTGCACCGATTTCACCCTGCTGTCCTTGAAAACCGAGGCGTAAAAATTCGCGGCTTCCTCTGCCTGCCCGTTGAACCACAGGCAGGGTGCAATCTTGCTACTCATCACTGTCCTCCTATTGGCCGCCGACCAGCGCGAACTCGGCGCCCTGCGGGTCGCTTCCGACCACGACCCAGTCGCCGGTCGGGACCTGGTGCGGCCCCATATGGATGGTCCCGCCCTTCTGCTCTGCCGCCTGCTTTGCGGCCCCAACCGAGGGCACGCGGATGTAGAACCGGAAGTGCGGAGGCTGGGCGTTGCCGGCATTGAACACCGCTCCGAGCCGTTGGCCGTGATGGTCGAAGAAGCGGTATTCCCCCATCTCGCCCATGTCCATGAACTCCCCGCTCTCCCAGCCGAACTGCTCACCATAGAAGCGGCGAGCGCCCTCGACATCGCTCGTCTGCAACTCGTTCCATCCAACGCGCTGCTGGGCATCCGGCGAGAAGACGTCGCTTCGTGCGCCAGGGTCGCTCGCGGGCGGGATCGGCTTCATGACGTAGAATGGGGCGCCCTGCGGGTCTGCGACCATCGCTATCCGGCCAACCGCCGGGATGTCGAACGCGGCGACGTAGATCTTGCCTCCGGCCTGCTCGATCGCTGCGACACTTGCATCGACGTCATCGACGCTGATGTATCCAAGCCAGGTCGGCTTTGCGCCGTGCTGCTCCATGTCAGGCGTAAGGCGCATCACTCCGCCGGCATTGCCCCCGTCCGACCTTCGGATCATTCGATAGTCCATTTCGCCGGAAGGCTCGGGCTCGATGTCCCATCCGGCGACCGCGTCATAGAAAGCCTTCGATCCATCCGGATCCGGCGTCATCAGCTCGTACCAGATGAAATCACCGCTCGGGTTGGGGCCGGAGCTGCTGCCGATCGTTGGCGCGGGCGCATCGCGAACATCTGTCATTTTCGGTTCCTTTGCAAAAATCGGGTGAGGAGAGTGGGTCAGGCCGTGATCGGTGCAGCGGTCGCGGCGGCTAGTTGGCTGCGAGCCGTATCGACGATGACCTCAAAGCCTCCCCAGAACAGGCGCTTGCCGTCGAACGGGGGTTCGCCAGTATGCTGCATCCGCTCGTCCTTCATGATCCTGTCCCAGCCTTCCAGATTTGCCTGCTTCGAGGGCCATTCGATGAAGGCAAGGACGACGTCTTCGCTTTGCTCGGCGCGAACGGCGCGCCGGAAGTCCGTGACTTGCCCCTCGGGCACGTCGTCGGCCCAGGCCTGGACGAAGCGCAGAGCTCCATGCTCTTGGAATATCGGCGCCTGCCGCTCGTTCATCTCGCGATAGGCATCCTTCCTCTCGCGCGGGACGGGAGCAATGAAGCCACTGACGTAACCTCCCGGGCCCTTGCCCGAATCAAGGATGGTCTCGAACCCGCCGAAGATCATCCGCTTCGCGTCGAACGGCACCTTCCCCATCAGGTCGTTCATTCGCGGATCCGTCCTGAACTTCTCGTTCGCCGCGTCGCGCTCCTTCCGGGAGGGATATTCGAACCAGGAAAAGACGACCGTTTCCTCCTCGTTCGCGGCGACCGCGCGATAGAAGTCAGTGAGCTTTCCACGGGGAACATCGTCGGCCCAGCCCTCGACCATCCGCTTGATGCCAAGCTCGGGCGCGATGGCGGCAAATGCCCGAGCATGATGCTCATACGCCTCGCGGCCGGAAGCGCTAACCGGAGCAATAAAACCCTCGATATAGCTCATGCTGCTTCTCCCTTCGGTTCGTGCCCGCGAAATGCCGCGAGCTGGTCTGACAATGCCTGCTGGAATGCCGGACGGCTCTCGCCCCGCGCGACATAGGCGGTGAGGTTGGGAAAGTCGTCGATGAGGCCGGTGCCTCGAAGGAGGCGCAGCACGGCGACCATGATCAGGTCACCGATCGTGAAGCGATCCCCTTCGAGCCAGGGCTTGTCGCCGAGCCAGTCGGATACGCGCCTCAGTTTCAGTTTCGCGAAGTCGATCGCGCCCTGGCGGCGAAGCTTTGCCCATTGTTCGCCAGCGTAAAAGACGTCGATCGCAATGACGTTCATGAGCGCGGGCTCGAGACTGTTGAGCGCCGCATAGGTCCATTGGATGGCCCTGAACCTGCCTTGCGGATCAAGCGGAAGAAGCGCCTCGCTCTTCTCGCCGATATATTGAACGATGGCGCCGCTCTCGAAGATCCTGACCGTGCCGTCGGTGAGCGTCGGGACCTGCTCGAAGGGCTGTTCGAGCACATAGTCCTTCGGCTTGTTCCGAACGTCGAGAAGGCGAACCTTATACTCGAGCCCGGCTTCCTCGAGCGCCCAGCGGGCGCGCAGGTCGCGCACGACGCCCTGCGCGAATGGCGGCACCCATTGATATGCAGTAATCTCGATTTCGGCGTTCGGGTTGATCGGCATGGTGTCCGCTCCCCTCAGATTGCAGTGCCGATAGCCTCCTGGACGGCGTCGGCGCCGCGCTCGGCAGCGGCCGGATCCATCCACATGATTTCGAAGATGTGGCCGTCAGGATCCGCGATGCTGCGCCCGTACATGACCCCATAATCCTGTTTCGGGCTGGGATCAGCAGCGCCGCCGCTCGCTTCGCCGCGTTCAACTGCCGCATCAACCGATTCGCGGCTTTCGGCCGAGAGGCAGATCAGAACTTCGCTGCAGGATTTCGCATCGGCGATCGCGCGGGGCGTGAACTGGCGGAATTTGTCATGCGTCAGGATCATCACGTGGATGGTGTCGCTGAACGTCATGCATGCCGCGGTTTCGTCGGTGAACCTTGGTTCGTTCACGGCTCCCAGGCTCTCGAGAAATGCGCGGGATTTCTGCAGGTCGCTAACCGGCAGGTTCACGAATATCATCCGGCTCACTTTTTCCCTCCTGTTACGACTCGATCCCCTTGTCTTCTGACGGGCAAAGTCATAAATTGCAACTGTGCCGTTAGAAAAAATAACTATGAATCGACAGGGCGACGAAAAGCGGCGCTACGACGACGCTTGCGGGCTTGCCCATGCGCTTGAGCTGATCGGTGAACGCTGGGCGATGCTTGTCCTGCGCGAGCTGGCTTACGGTCCGCGCCGCTTTTCAGAGCTGAGGACGGATCTTCCGGGGATCAGTGCGAATGTCCTGACCCAGCGCCTGACCGAACTTGAGCGGCGGGGCATCGTCCGCAAGTCGAGATTACCCCCGCCCGCGTCGGTACAGGTTTATGAAGCGACGGAATGGGGACTTGAGGCCGCACCGCTGATCGCGCGGCTCGGCAAATGGGCGGCGCGCAGCCCGCTCCATGATCCGACGCGCCCCATCAGCCATGTTGCGATCATGATGTCGCTGCAAACGATGCTGGACCCCGCCCGAGCCCAGGCCACCAGGGCGAGGCTCGGATTTCGCCTCGGCGATGCGACCTATGTCGCAACCCTCCACGACGCACTCCTCGAGATCGAACGCGGTCCGATCGGTGACTGCGACATAATCTTCACCGCTGCCCCGGCTGAACTTGCAGCGGTCATTTACGGCGGAGCCCCTCTTGAAACGATCGGCGTCGAGGGAGACATCGAGCTTGCAACGCGGTTCGTCACCTTCTTTCCCCTGCCGCCCAAGGCGAGCCGAGATTGAGGCCCGGACGCGCATCCCCTAAGGCGCTACTTCTATGACCGACCTAGCCAACGTGAACCCTGAGAGTCGTTCCGAGACGCTGATGGCCTCGCCCGACAAGGTGGTGAAGGTACGCGAGGCGTTCGGTGTCGATTCGGACATGGAAGTCCCCGCGTTCAGCGAGGCCGACGAGCGCGTGCCCGATCTCGATCCGACATATGTCTTCGACCCCAACACGACGCTCGCCATCTGCGCGGGCTTCTCGAAAAATCGCCGTGTCATGGTCCAGGGCTATCATGGAACCGGCAAGTCGACGCACATCGAACAGGTTGCCGCGAGGCTCAATTGGCCGCTGATAAGGATCAACCTCGACGCGCACATCAGCCGCATCGATCTCGTCGGCCGCGACGCCATCGTTCTTCGCGAGGGCCAGCAGGTCACCGAGTTCCGCGAAGGCCTGCTGCCATGGGCGCTGCAGCATCCGGTCGCCCTTGTCTTCGACGAATATGACGCGGGTCGCCCCGACGTCATGTTCGTGATCCAGCGGGTCCTCGAGGCCGAGGGCAAATTGACCCTGCTCGACCAGAACCGCGTGATCCGTCCCAATCCCTGGTTCCGGCTTTTTGCGACGACCAACACCGTTGGCCTTGGCGATACCACGGGCCTCTACCACGGCACCCAGGCGATCAATCAGGGGCAGATGGATCGGTGGAACATCGTCACGACGCTCAATTACCTTCCCGCGCAGGTCGAGGCGCAGATCGTGCTCGCCAAGTCTGGAGAGTATGACGATCCGGGCGGCAAGCAGATCGTCGACAAGATGATCAAGGTCGCCGATCTCAGCCGGCAGGGCTTCATCAACGGCGATATCTCCACCGTGATGAGCCCGCGCACCGTCATCAGCTGGGCGCAAAACGCGCACATATTCGGCGATGTCGGTTACGCCTTTCGGGTCAGCTTCCTCAACAAATGCGACGAAGCCGAGCGGCCCCTGATCGCCGAATATTACCAGCGTGTGTTCGGGGAAGACCTGCCGGAGAGCGTGGTCGGAAAGGCCTAGATGGCCGAGCGTATCGATTCGTTCCGGCGCGCTCTTGCTGGCGCCGCGCGGGCGATTGCAAAGGACCCGGAAGTCGAGGTCATCTTTGCCTCGGACGTCGCTCCCGCCTCGGGCAAGACTGCACGCGTTCCATCGCCCGGACCCGCGCTCGAGCCGCGGCTGGTTGCTGAAGCGCGCGGCGCCGCTGATTCGGCCGCGCTGCGCCTGCGCTTCCATGATCCAAGGATCCACGCGCGCGCGGCGCCAGCGGATGTCGATGCGCGCGCGGTCTTCGATGCCCTGGAAACGGCGCGCGTCGAAGCGCTCGGTGCGCGCGCGATGGGCGGCGTTCGCGATAATCTTCGACATCTCACCGAAGCGCGCATCAGGAGCGACGCCATCGTTCGCGCCCGCGACGCCGAGGAAGTGCCGCTCGCGACTGCGATCGGGCTCATCGCCCGCGAACGGCTGACGGGAGAGGGGCCGCCGTCAGCGGCAGCCGAAGGATTGAAGCTTGTTGCGCCGTGGATCGAGGAAAAGGCTGCAGCTGAGCTCGACGCGCTGGCGCTGACGCTCGACGACCAGTCGGCTTTTGCGCGGCTGTCGCGCCGACTGCTCGAGGACCTTGACCTTGCAGCTGCCGAAGAGCCGATCGAGGAAGAGCCCGACGAGGGCGGCGAGGAAGGCGATGACGAGCAGGGCGGCAGCGAGGATTCCGCCAACGAGGGCGAGGAAGGCGAACCCGGCGGCGGCGATGTCGAAATGCGGGGCGAAGAAGTCGAGGAACCGGGCGCGGAGGGCGATTCAACCCAGGAGATGGAAGCTGGCGAGGAAAATGCCTCGCCCGGCGACGAACTGGGCGAGAGCATGTTCGCCGCGCCGGCGCGCCGCAACTGGGACTTGTCGCCGCCAACCGATTACAAGGCATTCACGACCCGCTTCGACGAGATCGTCGAGGCAGGAGAATTGTGCGACGAGGAAGAGCTCGGCCGACTTCGCGCCTATCTCGACCAGCAGATCAGCGGTCTCTCGAATGTCGTCACCCGCCTTGCCAACCGACTCCAGCGGCGACTGCTCGCGCAGCAGGCAAGGAGCTGGGATTTCGATCAGGAAGAAGGCCTCCTCGACGCTGCGCGCCTCGCGCGCGTCGTCGTCACGCCTAGCCATTCGCTGAGCTACAAGATCGAGCGCGACACGGAGTTTCGCGACACCGTCGTCTCGCTTCTGATCGACAATTCAGGCTCGATGCGCGGCCGGCCGATCGCGATTGCCGCGATCTGCGGCGATATCCTTGCAAGGACGCTCGAGCGGTGCGGTGTGTCGACCGAGATCCTCGGCTTCACCACCCGCGGCTGGAAGGGCGGCCAGAGCCGCGAGGCATGGCTCGCCGCAGGCCGCCCGCCGAACCCGGGGCGCCTCAACGACCTTCGGCATGTCGTCTACAAGCGCGCCGACGAGCCATACCGCCGTGCGCGCCGCAACCTCGGGCTCATGATGCGGGAGGGGCTGCTCAAGGAGAATATCGACGGCGAAGCCCTGCTCTGGGCTCATAACCGGCTGATCGCCCGGCCCGAGGAGCGGCGTATCCTGATGGTGATTTCGGACGGCGCGCCGGTCGACGATTCAACCGCGTCGGCCAATGGCGGTACCTATCTCGAGCGGCATTTGCGCCAAGTCATCGAGTGGATCGAGAAACGCTCGAACGTGGAGTTGATCGCGATCGGCATCGGTCACGATGTCACCCGATATTATGAACGTGCAGTAACGATCATGGATGCCGAGCAGCTTGCTGGCGCGATGGTCGAGCAATTGGCGCGGCTTTTCGACAACGCATAAAAAATGGGCCCGACGCGGTACGCGCGCCGGGCCCCCCTCGTTACGCGACGCGAGGGAACATTCGTCCGTTTCCGGACCGACAGGGAAAGGGGAAAACCCCATCGAACGAGCAGCTTATGCCCGATCAGCGGGGAATTGATCCTGAACGCGAAGTGCAGCCGCCGTTCAGAAAAATATTAGTGAAGTCAACTGCTTAGAGCAGGCTCACGCGGCCTGCTCAGCAACCTTCTTGGAAACCTCGCGCTTCAGCTTGCGCGCCTTGGCGCTCAGCTTCTCGTTGGCTGTCTTCAGCAGCCAATTATCGAGGCCGCCGACATGCTCGACAGAGCGCAAGCCATGGGTCGACACGCGCAGCTTCACGCTCTGACCGAGCGCATCGGAGATGAGCGTGACGTTCTGCAGGTTCGGCAGGAACGTGCGCTTCGTCTTGTTGTTGGCGTGGGAAACATTGTGTCCCACCTGCCGGCCCTTGCCGGTCAGCTCGCAAACCCGCGACATGGTTATCTATCCTGATTTTCTTAAGCGAGCCTCGTAAGGCCCGTGAGAGCGCCGCCCGTTAGCGGCTTAGGCCTGGTTCGTCAACGCTGGCGCGCAAGCGCGAAGGGCAACTGAACAGCATTGTCTGCGTTGTCGGGCCGAAACGATTAAAGGTCATGTCCATGCGAGCCCTCATCTTTGTGCTGATCATCGCGATTCTCGTGGTGATTGCGGGAATTGCTACAGGATTCCTCAACATCAACCAGATCCGCGGTGCCAAGGTCCCGCAGATTGCAGCGACGAGCAATGGCGTAACCGCCAAGGGCGGCCAGGCGCCGGCGTTCGATGTCGAAACCGGTTCGGTCAAGGTCGGCACGCAGCAAAAAACGGTGAGGGTGCCGACGCTCGAGGTGCAAAAGCCCGACCAGAACCAGGCCGCTCCTGCCACAAGCAACGCTATGTGACTTCGCTCGCCGGCTCGACTAACCGACCGGCGATGAGCTTTCCGATGCCTTTACCCATGCGCCGAGCGCTCGACCTCGCGCGGGAAGCTGCCGCCGCAGGCGAGGTTCCGGTTGGTGCAGTGGTGACATGTGGCGACGAAATGGTCGCCGAGGCGCGCAACGCAATGCGCGGCTCTTGCGATCCGACGGCCCATGCCGAGATGGTCGCGATCCGTGCCGCTGCAGTGAAGCTGGGTACATCGCGGCTCGACGAGTGCACGCTCTGGGTTACGCTCGAGCCGTGCGCGATGTGCGCTGCCGCCATCGCCGTTGCTCGGATGAAGGCGCTGCGTTTCGCGGCCGAAGATCCCAAGGGCGGCGGGGTCGTCCACGGGGCCCGCATCTTCTCGCAGCCCACCTGCCATCACCATCCCGATGTCCTTGGCGGGATTGGTGAAGGAGAGGCGGCAATCCTGCTGCGCGCTTTCTTCGGCGAGCGGCGCTAGCCCGTATAAGGGAGCAGCCGGATTTCGACGCGGCGGTTTGCGGCCTTCTGCGTTTCGTCGGCTTCGGGATCGTAAAGAGGAGCGCTCTTGCCCAGACCCTTCGATGCGATCCGCGCTTTTGCAACGCCATGGCCGGCGAGATAGGTTGCAACGGCGGCGGCGCGCTTGTCGGACAGTATCTGGTTGACCTGCGCCGTTCCCGAAGTGTCGGTATGTGCAAAGACGTCGACGTAGGTTCGGCTGCGCGTCTTC
>DATIQO010000247.1:0-5163 GCA_035470745.1 Sphingomicrobium sp.
GCGCATCTTGGCCAGTCAGAGCGCGTTCACCGGCAACTTGAGGTAGGAAATGCCATTCTCCTCCGGCTCGGGAAGACGGCCGCCCCTCATGTTCACCTGCACCGAGGGAAGGATGAGCCTTGGCATCTCCAATGCCGCGTCGCGGCGTCCGCGCATGGCGACGAACTGCTCCTCACCGACGCCGTCGTGCACGTGAATGTTGCTCGAGCGCTCGGCGCCTATGGTCGTTTCCCACGCGTAATAGGGTCGTTCGGGCGCTTGGTAGTCATGGCACAGATAGACACGCGTCTCGCAAGGAAGGGCCATCAGGCGCTGGATCGATCCATAGAGCTGGCGCGCGTCGCCGCCCGGAAAGTCGCACCGAGCGGTGCCATAGTCGGGCATGAACATGGTATCGCCGACGAACGCCGCATCTCCGATCACATAGGCGATGTCGGCAGGAGTGTGGCCCGGCACGTGAAGAACGATCGCCTCGATGCCGCCGATCCTGAACCCGTCGCCATCGTCAAACAGGCGGTTGAACTGCGACCCGTCACGAGGAAAGCTGTTGCCCTCGTTGAACAGCTTGCCGAACACCTCCTGGACAGTCCGGATCTGGGAGCCGATCGCGAGCTTGCCGCCCAGCTGCTGCTGAAGATAGGGCGCCGCCGACAAATGATCGGCATGAGCATGCGTCTCGAGAAGCCACTCGACCGAGAGTTTTTCAGCGCGGACGTGCTCGATCAGCTTGTCGGCGTTCTGGAATGAAGTCCGGGCGCCTGCCTGGTCAAAGTCCATGACGCTATCGATGATGGCGGCTTTCTTGGTGACAGGATCCGAGACGATGTGGCTCGCGGTAAAGGTCGTTTCATCGAAGAAGCTCTTGACGACCGGGCTCGAGGCTTTGCCGCCCAGAACATCATCGACCTGTTCCTGGGCCCGCCGGAGCGCCGTATCGACCTCATCCATACGCTCACTAACGAGCGTTTCTTGCGTCATGGCCGTCTCCCTCGCGGATCTTGTTCAGCCTCGAGCGCCCGCGCGCCATAGGGAATTCTCCCAAGGCGCGCCGGCTCTCGCGACGATGCCGGGTCGGCCCGCTGAAATCCGCAGCCTGATCCGGCCAGGTGCGTCGATCATTCCGCGCCATGGCGCCGCGCTCACAACCGAAGCGGACATTCCATTAACAGGATTTTGAACCCATTGCCGTAATCGGCCGATGGATGTTGCGGATCTGAAGCCGGAGCCGATGTTTTTGCCAAAAGCCGCCAGCGATCAGAAGAGTGGTCGAGACCGCCGCCAATTCGCGCGTTTCGATGTTCAATGCCGTGCCAGGATCCGGATCGGGACGCGGCAATATGCCGGCTACATTCACAACATCTCGCGGGGCGGGGCCAGATTGAGGACCATCAGCCCGATCCGCAGGCTTGGCACTGTGATCTTGAGATTGCCCGATTTGCCGCCGCTACGTTGTCGGCTGTGCTGGACGGACGCTTATCACGCCGGCGTGTTGTTCGAGATGGCGCTGCCTCAAAACGAACTTCGCCAGTGGACCAAGAGCAGGCGCGGCTATCAAACCTTGGGCGCCGATTTTGCAGAGATGACCGAGCTCGCCGAGTAAAGGCTCGGTCGGATCGAAAATCGTTCATCGCCGTCACAACCTGGCTGCGCGTCCACCACTTCGCTTTCCCGCCATCGCGCGCCGCGAAAAATGAGCGGGAACCTTCCGGCAAGAATTACCATCCAATCGTCCGGCACCTCGGTGAAGGTGACCTTATCGCGAGGGGATGTTCCGATGATCAACAAATCTGCTTCGTTCATTTTCGCAGCATTGCTTGCGGTCGCTGCGCCCGCCGCCGCGGCAGCGCCGACCGATCCCCAGATCGCGCACATCGCCTACACCGCGGGCAGTCTCGATATTGCTGCTGGCAAGCAGGCGCTCGCCCGTTCGCACAACAAGGAGGTACGCTCGTTCGCGCGCGAAATGGTCCGCGACCACCAAGCCGTGAATGACAAGGCGCTCGCTCTTGTGAAGAAGTTGCATGTCACGCCTGAAGCCAATCCGACCAGCGCGGGCCTCACCAAAGACGCCGACGCCACCCGGGTACGCCTGGCCAAGCTTTCCGGCGGCGCCTTTGACCGCGCCTATATCCAGAATGAAGTTGCCTATCATAAGACGGTCAACGGCGCGCTCGAAACTACCCTCATCCCGAACGCGAAGAACGGCGAGCTGAAATCGCTGCTGCAGACGGGACTTGCCCTCTTTCGCGAACATCAGGCCCACGCCGAGAAGATCGCCAAGGATCTCAAATAAGGATGCGCCTGCAGCTTGTTGCTCTGTCAGCCGCGATCAGCAGCATCGCGCTGCTCTGCAGCGGCCCGGCTGTCGCCGCGCCGCGTACCTATGTCGTGGTGATCGACAAGATGAAGTTCGGGCCGGTGCCGACCGACCTCCACAAGGGCGATGCGATCGTCTGGGTGAACAGGGACTTTCTTCGACATAGCGCAACAGCGGGCGACGGGAGCTTTGATGCAGACCTGCCAGCGGGCGCAAAGAAAAGGACGGTGCTGACTAAAAGTGGCGCAATCCCTTTCGCCTGCCGCTATCATCCGGGCATGCACGGCTCGCTGCAGGTAAGATGAGCAAATCCGCGGCACTCCTCGACTATCGGAGCTTGAGCGACGTCGAGCTTGCGAGGCGCTGCGCCGCACGCGAACGCGGCGCGATAGAACAGGTCGTCAGCGCCAACAATCAGCGCCTGTTCCGCACCGCCTGGAGCATCCTTAGGAGCCGGGCCGACGCTGAGGAGGCGGTGCAGGCCGCCTATCTTTCGGCCTTTTCCAACATCGGCGCCTTCGAGGGACGATCCGCGCTGTCAACCTGGCTGACACGGATCGTTCTCAATGAGTCGCTTGGGCGCCGCCGCGCGGACGAACGGCGTCGGCGCCAGTTCGAGCAGGAAGGCGTTGCCGTGCTGGACGAATACCGCGACGCGCTGATGCGCGGTTCGGATGCCGAAGCTCCCGACGTGACAGTCGCCCGGGAGCAGGTCCGGAGGCTCCTTGAACGAGCAGTTGCCGAACTGCCGGACCCGTTTCGCACCGTCTTCGTCATGCGGGAAATCGAGGGACTGAGCAGCGAAGAGACCGCCGAGATCCTCGACGTGCCGGTTTCGACCGTGAAAACCAGATTGTTGCGCGGCCGCCGTCGCCTTAAGGAAATGCTCGCGCCGGAAGTCGCCGCGGTGCTGAGCGGGACCTTTCCTTTCGCCGGCGCCGACTGCGCAGCACTGAGCCAATGGGTGCTTTCGAGCCTTGGAATGTAACGCGCCGGGCCGAGCGCTGGCGTAATTTCAGATGAACCATCGCTCGCGCTTGAGTACCAGCGAGAGTTCGAGCGCCCAGGCCGAGCGGAAGCTCGAAGTAATGAAATGGAGAAGATCCTGTTCGGGGCTCGTCACGAGCCCCGCATCACCACCGATTCCAGCATGCCGCCTCCTGGCCAAGCGAATGACCGGCTTGCAACCTTCTGTTAATCTAGAATCCAGCGAGAATTTTTAGGAAGCGCAAAGCTAAAATTCCCATTATCATGAATCGTTTGAGCGGCCGGGGGGCCGCTCTGTTGCAACCTGGGCGGGGGGAGAAGAGCCACACGGAGAGTTGAGTGAACATCCAGGCCCAGCGTGACTTCATCGATCGCCGCCAGCTAGTCAGCGCGCTTCGGGCGCTGCGCCGCGGCGACTTCAGCGTTCGCCTGCCCGAGGACGCCGACGGCGTTGACGGCGAGATCGCCAGCCTCTTCAACGAAGTGGTCTCCCTCAACGAGGAGATGACCCAGGAGTTCGAACGACTTTCCAAGGTCGTGGGCAAAGAAGGCAAGATCAGCCAGCGCGGGCGCGTGAAGAATGCGCGTGGCGGCTGGGAATCAGCAGTCCGCTCGGTCAATGACCTGATCGAGGACATGGTTCAGCCGACCGCGGAAGTATCCCGCGTCATCGGTGCGGTCGCCAAGGGCGATCTCTCCCAAAGCATGACCGTCGAGATCGACGGCCGGCCTCTTCGCGGCGAATTCCTTCGCATCGGCAGGGTCGTCAACACGATGGTCGACCAGCTCAATGGGTTCGCCTCGGAAGTGACGCGCGTTGCGCGCGAGGTCGGCACCGAAGGAAAGCTCGGCGGCCAGGCGAAGGTGAAGGGCGTCGCTGGCACCTGGAAGGACCTCACTGACAACGTGAACGCGATGGCGACCAACCTCACGGGCCAGGTGCGCAACATCGCCGAGGTGACCACCGCCGTGGCCCGCGGCGACCTTTCGAAGAAGATCACCGTCGAGGTGAAAGGCGAAATCCTCGAGCTCAAGAACACCATCAACACGATGGTCGACCAGCTGAACGCCTTCGCAAGCGAGGTCACCCGCGTCGCCCGTGAGGTCGGCACGGAGGGCAAGCTCGGCGGCCAGGCGCGCGTTGAGGGCGTCGCCGGCACCTGGAAGGACCTCACCGACAACGTCAACCTCATGGCCGACAACCTCACCGGCCAGGTGCGCAACATCGCCGAGGTGACCACGGCCGTCGCCCGCGGCGACCTTTCGAAGAAGATCACCGTCGACGTGAAGGGCGAGATCCTCGAGCTCAAGAACACCATCAACACGATGGTCGACCAGCTGAACGGCTTTGCTTCGGAAGTCACCCGCGTCGCCCGCGAGGTCGGCACCGAGGGCAAGCTCGGCGGCCAGGCGCAGGTGCCGGGCGTTGCCGGGACCTGGGCCGATCTCACCAACAACGTCAACTTGATGGCTGCAAACCTGACCGGCCAGGTGCGCAACATCGCCGAGGTGACCACCGCGGTCGCCAAGGGCGACCTTTCGAAGAAGATCACCGTCGACGTCCGAGGCGAAATCCTCGAGCTCAAGAACACCATCAACACGATGGTCGACCAGCTCAACTCCTTCGCGTCCGAAGTCACCCGCGTCGCCCGCGAGGTGGGCTCGGAAGGAAAGCTCGGCGGCCAGGCGCAGGTGGAAGGCGTGGCCGGGACCTGGGCCGACCTTACCGACAGCGTCAACCTCATGGCCGGCAATCTGACGGGCCAGGTGCGCAACATCGCCGAGGTGACGACCGCCGTCGCCAAGGGCGACCTTTCGAAGAAAATCACGGTCGACGTTCGCGGCGAAATCCTCGAGCT
>DATIQO010000248.1:0-6876 GCA_035470745.1 Sphingomicrobium sp.
CCGGATGTCCAATTGGATCGCGACGGCACAGTTCGCTATTCCCACAGGATTGAAGCGTTGATGCTTGCCGCTTGGCTGGCTCCGTTTGCCTTTGCCGCCCCGCTAATCTTTCGATAGCCAATAAGACGGCTGGTCCCTGTCCGACGAAGTAGTTGAGTGTCCGCTTTCCACCCATTGCGGACATTGCACGGGCCACGTCAATTCCTTGTCTGCACCGAGGATCGGACCGTCGAGTCTCGCCCGCTTCCGGCTACTTGCGGCGTGGCTTCTTGCCCGATGACGGCTCGGCCCCGCTCACCTTCGCGGGCAGCGGGTGTGGCGGGTTACGGAGCGCGACGAAACTTGGAAGATCGTCGACCACAGGTGTAAGTCCATCCAGCTTGGTGCCCATGGCCTTGTCGAGCCGATCCATGCGGTCGACCGGGTTGGGATGGGTCTTCATCATCAGCGCCAGGCCTTTCTGGTCCTGCTCGGCGCTGAGCGTTTGCAGGACGCCGACAAGCCCATAGGGCGAATAGCCGGAGCGGGCGGCGATCACGACGCCCATGCGATCGGCCTCATATTCGTCGCCCTTGTCGAGGCCGCGGGTGTAGAGCGTCTTGCCGGCCTTGATGACCTGGTCCGTGAGAAAGCCGGTGACGCCGCCGCTTGCGACCATCGAGCCGCCGACATCGGCTACCGCCGACGTGCGCATCTCGTTCTGCAGCGCGTGGAGGTGGTGCTTCTGCACGACATGGGCGATCTCGTGCGCCAGCACGCCGGCGAGCTCGGATTCGTTGCGCACGCGTTCGAACAGGCCGCGCGAAATCAGCACGTAACCGCCCGGGGTGGAAAACGCGTTCACGTCTTCGGTATCGATGATGCCGAACTTCCACGGCAGGTCGGGGCGGTCGGTGTGCTGCGCCAGCCACAGGCCGAGCCGGTTCACGTAGTGCTGCTCGGCTGAGTTATCGACCAGGTGAGCCGCGCCGAGGATCATGCTGGCAAGGTCGCTGCCGATCTTGATCTCCTCCTCGGGGCCGATCTCGCGCATCGAATCGCCGACCTTCTTGGCCTTCTGAGCCTTGTCGAAGATGTTGCCGAGGCCGAACTGCGCCTGCGCGGGTGCCGCCGGCAGGCACAGCGCCGCGGCGACGAGCAAGCTCAAGGCGCGGTGCGGGCCCGTCACTTATTCTTCCCTTTGGCCTTGGACTTAGCGATGGCCTTGCCGTTTTCGTCCACGAAATCGACCTGCTGCTCGACGAGGCCGCTGGCATGGGCGTTGGCGCTGGCCTCGTTGGCGGAGACCGCCAGTTCCGCCAGCTCCGCCAGCTGTGTCGGATCGGGCGAAGCGTTTCGCAGGTCCTCCTCGCCCAGGCCCTTTATGCCGGTCGTCACTGTCTTGCCCGAGCTGTTGGTGCGCAGCAACGACGCGGCGCGGACGTTGGCCTGCCCCTGCGCGGGGCTGTTTCCTGCCTGCATTCGAAGGTTGAGCATGCGCAGCCAACCGGTCTGGCCGTTGACCTGGACCTCGACCCAGCCCCCCTTGCGGTTGACGATGGTCACCTGCTCGTTGGCCGTCACCTTCGCGGTTGTGGCCGCGTCGATGAATGGCATGGCCCTGAGCTCGTCCGCGCGGATCACTGCGCCATCCTCGGCAGCAGCCGGAAGGGCGGTCACGCAAAATGCCAAGGCACCGATAAGAGCGCTGGCGAACCTCATGGAGTCCCCCCAGACAAGTCAGACGGCAATAGACCCATTTCGCGCCGGTTGGAACAGGTGAAGTTCCCCGCCGCGCCCCTTCGCTCGGTGGAGCCCGTGGTCGTGCCAGTCGAAGGCTTCGCCGGCGGCCTCGCGCGTTGCTTCCGAAGCGAGGATCCGCGAGAGACCTTTGGTCAGGCCTTCGATACGGCTGGCGCTGTTCACCGTGTCGCCGATCGCGGTGTAATCGAGCCGCTCGTCGGACCCGATGAAACCGACAACCGCGTTGCCGGTATGCAGCCCGATGCCGATGTCGAGCGCGGCACCGAGTGCGCCGAGTTCGCCGCGGAACTCGTCGAGCGCGGCCGACATGTCGAGCGCCGCCGCCACCGCCCGCCGGGCATGGTCGGGATAGGCCGTCGGCGCGCCCCAGAAAGCCATGATTCCGTCGCCCATGAACTTGTCGAGCGTGCCGCCATGCTTGAAGATGATCCCCACCTGGCGGGTGAAGTAGCGATTGAGCAGCGCCACGACTTCTTCCGGAGCGGCAGTTTCGGATAACGTGGTGAACCCGCGAATGTCTGAAAACAGCACGGTGACCTCGCGCGCGGCGGCCTGGGTGCGGTAGTCGATCGCGCCGCGGCTGATCAGCTCGGTCACCACCTGAGGATCGAGGAAGCGCTTGAAGGCACCAGCAGTTCTCAGCCGCTGGGCGCGCTCGTCGAGGTAGGCGAGCGTCGTGCTCGCAAGATAGAAACCCCAGCCGACTGCAAGCGGCGCGAAAATGGGCACGAACGTCCCGTTGACCAGGGCCAGCCATGCCGCTGCCAGAGCTACCGCGGTGATGGCGAGCAGCGCGTAACCGGTGCGTACCGCGCTGACTCCGCGCGCGAAGGCGACGGCAATCACGCCGATGAGCAGCAGAGCGAACGGCAGCGTATACGGGCGGGGGACTTCGCGCAGCCAGTCACCGCGATCGAGATTGTCTATCGCCGTCGCCAGCACCTCGACGCCGGGATAATTACTGTCGAGCGGGGTCAGCCGCATGTCCATCAGCCCCGGAGCAGACGTGCCCACCAGCACGATCTTGCCCTGCAACTCATTGGGATCGCGCAGAGGTTTCGACCGCAGGCTGTCGAGATAGAGGTCGGCATAGGCGATGTGGCGCCAGCCTCTGCGGTAATTGAGCATCACCGATTGCTGGCGAGGGAGAGGGCGGCCGAGCGAAGCCACGACCCGCGCGGGCAGTGAAGGGAACCGCCAACCCGCCCTATCAAGATAGAGGGCATAACCACGGCCCACGCCGTCGCTATCCATCGTGAAATTGGTCAGACCGCCGCGCATGGCCTCGGGATGGCTGAGCAGCACCAACGGCAGCATCGCAGGCACGCGGGTGTCGGAAGGAGGGTTCGTTAACGGGCGCATGCCGACGGCGCGCGGCATGTCGAGCACCCGCGCGCCCTTGCCGTCGTTGTTCAGTGTCATCGCCAGCCACACGTTGGGATAGCGTGCGACTGCGTCGGCGAAGGCGGCGTCGTGCTGCGGCCGATACACGTCGAGCTCGTTGAACAGCACGTCAAAGACGATGGCCTGAGGCTTATGGGCCTCGACGTAATCGATCAGCTCGCCATGCACCGAACGGGGCCAGGGCCAGCTTCCGGCCATCGCGTTCATCAGCTCGAGCGAGCGCTGATCGATGTCGACTATGACGACCAAGTCGGAGACGGGGCGACGCCGCGCGTTGGCGGCGATCAGCACGTCGCCACCCTTCAGGTCGATCAACGACATGAATCCGAAGCTGGCGTAGTCGGTGGCAGCCAGGATCGCCACCGCCGCCGCCAGGAACGCCCAGCGTTGTGCAACCAGGCGGCGAATGGACACGAAAAATCCCCTCATCACCATTTCCCTCGTCGCACGGCAAACAGCAATTGCCGCAGTGTCAGCGAGAAGACTACGAACAATGCGTCCATCAAGATGCTGGTATTCCGGTCCGCGATCGAGTTAAAGTCGACGCGCATCGCTTGTGGCGATTAGGCCCAGATTAGGCTGCTCAGGATTTCCCTGAGCCTACACCCGTCCCACAACAAAGGCACTTGGCCGGGTTCGGATACCATCGGCTGAACAATTAACGCAGCAATTCGCCGCGTTCAACCGGGGTGCCGAGAGTCTTGAGCTGTGAACGTCTTCTTTGGGTGGAAAGCGGACATCCGTTAGTCTGCCTATTGCGCTTACGCTCAGATAACTAACCTTGCGCGGCCACCAGCGAAAATGCTTTCGCCCAACTGCGTTAGTTAAGCTAGCGAACCAGTCTAGACGCGAAGAGGGTCGCCGACGACGCAAAAAAGAAAGCGCCGCCAGCCAATCGACCAGCGGCGCCTCACCAGCCTCGCGGTTCTGGGTTACGCGAACGAGTATTTCACCCGCGGCGCGGCTACCTTTCGCCTGCGCATTCCAAAGCCGACCGCGCCGAAGCCCAAAAGCATCATGGCCCACGTCGACGGCTCAGGCACTGCCCCCCCTACGCTGTCGACCCCGACCTGCTTGATGCTGTGGATCATGCCAGGCGTATTGTTGGCGGGATCACCAATATAGCCAGTGAAGGTGATCGATTTGAAGAGCTCACCGGCATTGCCGGAGATCAAGAACTTGTTTGCTCCGTTGTCGTTCAAGAGCCCAGTGTTGAAGAGTTGCGTTGTGTTGTCGGAAAGCGTTACCAATACATTGATATTATCTGCATAATAGTTCGTCAGTTGTGACCCAATGGTATGCAGATCAAAATCCATCGCAGAGAATAAACCTGTTGGATCAACCGGTGCGATGGTGAGCATATGAAATCCGGCATCGCCAGATTTTCCGCCATCAGATGCAGTAACATCAGCGACGCCTCCCGCATTCTCATGGAGAATAGTCGGATCGCTTGAAAAATAGCTATATTCTATCGAAGTGTTGCCAACATAAGCGAAAACGGGATTGCTGTTTTGCACTACCCCAGTGGCATGGAGCTGGACTGATGGTGCGCTATAAGGCAGCGGATCGAGAGTGACCGTGGCATTTGCGGGCGACATGGCCGTGAACAGCGCCACGAGGCACGCGGTCGTTGCTAAACATGTCTTTGTTTTACTCATGAAAATTACTCCCAATTGATCCGCGGAGCAGGTGCTATCTGCCGATCATCACAAGGCCTCGAAGCAAGTGCGCGTCCGAAATGGCGGTCCAAAACGACGTCTTACTGACCGAGAAGCCAGTGATATCGCCGCGGCTCACCCATGATAACTGGTAGTTCTACTGAGCCAGGCCTGGGAACGGCCCGAAGGGACGGGACGCCGTGGCGCCGAGCAATCACTCCGGCGCAACGTGAGGAATGCTTGGATAAGTCACGCTATCATTATCGGCTACAACGTGACCCTCAGCAGGCGCGATGTCTTCAACAAATAGGGTGCACTACCTGCACGCGCCCGTGTGGAATTTCGCAGAAGCGGATCGTCACTAGTGTCCCAGGACAAGGTGCGGGCTGTGGCTTCGAGCGCTACACTCTAAGCCACCCGGCCGCGGCTGAATGTATGCAATGGGTCGAAAGCTGACATTCAGGCTAAACCATGTTGATGCGCTTCATGTATTACCTTACGCCAACGGATATCAAATGGAGGCGGCACTAGTTGGGCATTCAGTCGTTCCTGCTTAGTGCCTAAGCGCATTCTCATCGTTGAGGACGATCTTCTGAATCGCCTCCTTTATTGCACGGTGTTGGAGAGAAGCGGGTTTAGAGTCGATGCGGTAGATGATGGAGCTCTTGCTGTGGGCGCAGCTCGAAGGTTTGATCCCGACCTCATCATCATGGACATCAATCTGCCAAACGTTTCCGGACTCGAACTGATTGAAACGCTGAGAGCGGACCCTGCATTCAGCGGGACACCGATCCTTGCCGTGACGGCTTATGTCGGCAAGGGAGAGGAAGGCCGAATTCGCGAAGCTGGCGCGAGTGAGTATATGGCCAAGCCGATCTCCATCCAGCCGTTGCTAGCAGCGGTAAACAGACTGCTGATAGAATATGACGCGGGCGGGGACGAGCCGGCGGCAAGCAGGTCAGGGTAAGTCTGCCGACGGCTCCCACCCGACTTAGCTAGGAAGGGCGGCCCGGGATAGCTGACGAATACCATTCCCAGGGGCTTTCGCGCGGTTTGTCCCCTGCGCGTATCTTGCTGGGACGATTTGGTCGCCGCAGGTGAGTGTCCGCTTTGGGTGGAAAGCGGTCGCTGCGTTCCGCTTCACGAGACGGAGGCAAGCTTCAGGCCCTGGGCGGAGCTTTCCACCGCGCTCCACGAACGGAGTCGAAAAGCATCGCCAAACCGATGACGACTAGGAGGGCCGGGACGAATGACCAAGGCGATCCAAATAGATCAGCGATTGAGCCTCCCAACAGAACGATTCCGACCGCTGACATGAATGCGTCAATGCGTTCGCCGTTGAAGAATAAAGCTGTCTGAACAGAGAGAATGATAATTCCGGTGCCGATAAGCGACCACGTCCATCCTACACCGGCCAAGAGGGCAGTGCCGACCCAAACGAAGAATATCGCCCAACCAATCGAGTCAATTCTGCGAGCGAACGTTGTGTCTGTGCTAAGCCGCGCCATCCTCGACACTCCCGTATTCGCGGAGGATGCTAACCGTCGCACCACAGGCCTCGAATACGTAGATTGCCTAGGCCACTCTTATAGTCACACCTAACTCCGGAATGGGGCCATGCAGACTGACCGCTGAGGGTGGAAAGCGGAAACTTCATCGGACAACTCTAGCGGAAAGCTTTGGGGCTCGCTCCGCGTGAACAATTGTTAAGTCGAAATCTGAACTGCGGTATATGCTCAGTTCACGATGACCGAGTCGTTGACGCCAGAGGCCAAAGTTAAGCTGCTGCGCAAGCTGGCCGCCGAATACCGCCGACGCGCGGAAACCGAGCCGAAAATGGCTCGTACCCTTCATAACATAGCCGAGGAAATGGAAGCGGACGCGGCCAATGTCGAAGCTTCTGAACCTGCCCTCAGTTCTTGCAATCGCTCCTGAAGTAATGAGCGAGTTGGACACGCCAAAAGGCGACTCGCAGAGCAATCGGCGTGCTCAAGCTAAAGCTGACACGTCGCCTGGGTAAATTGCCGTCGGTTTGTAAACTGCAAGCAGGCGGACAGCGCGTGACGTCCGC
>DATIQO010000249.1:0-4741 GCA_035470745.1 Sphingomicrobium sp.
CATCACCGCCGACGAGATGGAGGCGGACGCCGAGCGCTTCTTTCGCAAGCTCGATACCGACCATGACGGCGAGATCGGCCCCGACGAGCTCGCCCAATATGAATATGAGATCGCCCCGGAGATCCAGGTGATGTCGAGAACAAAGCGGGTCGCGGGACAGCCCGCTCCGGCGCCCGTCGCTGCCGATCTCGACGATGACCACCCCCGCGACCAGCGCCGAGGTCGCCGGGAAGAGGATTTCTCAAGCCTCGGGATCGGCGGGGCACTTCAGGGCGCTGCTCGATATTCCCTGCTCAACATGCCCGAACCGGTCGCCGCGGCGGACGCGGATTTCAACCGCTCCATCACCCTTCAGGAGTTCAAGGAGGCATCGCTCGAGCGCTTCCAGCTGCTCGACCATGCCCACGAGGGGAAACTGACCCTCGCCGAGCTCGAGGCCCTCCCGCATGCCCCGAAAATCGCCTCGCACCGGGCCAAGCTCAAGGAAGACGCGCCAGACACAAGGCTTGGCAACTCTCTGCCGACCGGTCCCTAGCGTCCCATCCAGTTCCTCGCGCCCGGCGGAATTCGCACGGTCAGCGATTTCATCTGTTCGGTGAGGATGATCTGGCACGCCAGCCGCGAGGTCCTCGTTGCATAAGCGGCAAGGTCGAGCAGGTCTTCTTCCTCCTCGTCCGCCGCCGGCAGCTGCTCGAAATCCGCGGCATCGACGATGACGTGACAAGTCGAACAGGCCATTACGCCTTCGCATGCGCCCTCGAGCGGCTCGCGCGCCGCCCAGGCGACGTCGAGCAAACGCTGCCCCGCTTCGGCTTCCACTTCCTTGTCGAGCGTGCCGTCAGCCTTCAGGAAACGAACCAGGATCACGCGTCCAGCTTCTCCTGGGCCCTGGCGTGCGCAGCAATGCGGGTGCAGCCGTCGACGAGTTCCTTCTGGGTCGTATAGCGGCCGAAGCCGAGCCTGATCGAGGACCGGGCCTGCCGATAGTCGAGGCCGAGCGCCCGCAGGACGTGGCTGGGGCGCCCCGAGCCGCTTGCGCAGGCCGATCCAAGAGAGAAAGCTATGTCCCGCAAATCGGCGATTAACCGAGCGCCATCAACAGTTTCGCGGCGGATGTTGAGATTGCCGTGGTAGCGATGGGCGATGCTGCCGTTGATGGTCCAGCCAGGACCGAGCGCGTCGAGCGCTGCTCTCCAGAGCTTTTGAACATGGTCATAGTCGCGGGTCTGGCGCTCGTCGGCGAGCTTGGCCGCCGCGCCGAAGCCGACGCACAGTGCCGGCGAAAGCGTACCTGAGCGAAGTCCCCTCTCCTGCCCGCCGCCGTGGATCAGCGGCGCCGGCTCTTTGCCCTTGCGCATCCACAGAGCGCCGATGCCCTTGGGGCCGTGGATCTTGTGCGCCGAGACGGCGACCAGGTCGGGTCCCTTGCAAAGTTCGACGCGGCCGAGCGCCTGGACCGCGTCGCAGAGCATGAGCGCCCCCGCCTCGTGCGCCATCGACGCTATTTCCGAGATCGGCTGGGTGACGCCGATCTCGTTGTTGACCTGCATCACGGCGACCAGCAGCACGCGCTTGTCGAGTTCGCGGGAAAGGAGGTCGAGATCGAGCAGGCCGTCACGACCGACCGGCAGCACGGTGAGATCGACGCCCTGGGCCGCAAGCCATTCGCAGCTGTCGAGCACTGCTGCATGCTCGGTTGCGAGCGTGATGATCCGGTCGCGCGGACGCTTGCCGTTGCCGCGCGCCTTCTCGACCGTCCCCTTCAGCGCCCAATTGAGCGCCTCGGTGGCGCTTCCGGTGAACGCGACGCTTCCGCCCCCAAGGCCGATCGCCTCCTCGACGCGCTTGCGCGCGATCTCGATCGCGGCTTGCGCTTCGCTGCCCCAGCGGGACGGCGAGTGCGGATTGGCGAACTTTTCTTGAAGCCAGGGCGACATGGCATCCACCACGTCCGAAGCGACCGGCGTCGTTGCCTGGTAATCGAGGTAGATCATGCCGCCGCGGTCTTTGCACGATCGGCGATCCTTCGCCACTCCGCGAGGAAGCGATCGACGTCGTCGCGGCTGGTCGAGGGACCGAAGCTGACGCGGATCATCGAGGAGGCGACCTCTTGAGGAACGCCCATCGCGAAGAGGACCCTGCTCGGCTTCATGCTTCCCGAGGAACAGGCGCTTCCGGCCGAGACCGAGATTCCGGCAAGATCAAGCTGCACGAGCTGGCTGGCGCTGGGGACCGGCGGCATCGCATAGGCTCCAATCGTGGCGATGCGCTCCGCCTCGGCGGCGATCACGAGCCCGCCCGCGGCAAGGATCTCCTCCTCGAGATGCCGGCGCAGGTGCGCGAGGTTCGCCATCACCTCGCAAAAGGCGCGGCCCTCGAGCGCGCCAGCCATTGCTGCTGCGGCCGGCAAGTTCTCGGTGCCGCGGCGATATCCCCGCTCCTGGCCGCCGCTCGGCGCGATTGCGCGAAGATCCCTCGCCAATAATGCTCCGGCCCCTGGCGGACCTCCGAACTTGTGGGCCGAAATCGCGATGAAGTCGGCATCGGGCAGCGCGATCTTGCCCGCGGCCTGCGCGCAGTCGCACAGCAGCAAGCTCCCGGCGGCGCTGACAATCTCCTGGATCGGGCCAATCGGCTGGATCACCCCGGTCTCGTTGTTGACGAGCTGGACGGCGACGAGCGCCGGCTCGCGGTCAAGCATCTTCTCGAGATGCTCCAGATCGACGATGCCCCGATCGTCGACGGCAAGGGTCCCGGCGGCCTTGCCCATTGCCGCGACCACGACGTCATGCTCGGTCGGTCCGACGATCCGCGCCTTGGGCTCCGCGCGGGCGGCAACGATCTGGATCGCCTCGCTCGCCCCTGAGGTCAAAATGACGTCATGACGCCAGCCGAGCACCTCTGCGATTCCGCGCCTCGCCTCCTCGAGCGCAGCCCTCGCCCTTCGTCCGTCGGCATGGGGCGAGCTTGGGTTCGCCCATGTCTCGAGGGCGCGCGCCATTGCATCGCGGGCTTCGGGCAGCACCGGCGTCGTTGCGGCATGGTCGAGGTAAAGACGGTCGGGCATGCTCAAAAGGGCTGGTTTTCCTGCCGATTGCCAGTTGAACGGGCGTCCCTATATAGGACCACACGCCGCGGCGCACCCGTCGGCGAGCCGACATTTTCATTCGCGAGCTTTCACCGCCGATGCCCGAAGTCATCTTTCCCGGCCCAGAGGGACGCCTCGAAGGCCGTTTCCATCCAGGCACACGCCCCCGCGCGCCCGTCGCGCTGATTCTCCATTCGCACCCGCAGGCCGGCGGGACGATGAACAACAAGATCGTCCAGCTCCTCTACCAGACGTTCGTCAAGCGCGGCTTTGCGACGCTCAGGTTCAACTTCCGCGGCGTCGGCAAGAGCCAGGGCGTCTTCGACAATGGTGTCGGCGAATTGTCGGACGCCGCATCGGCGCTCGACTGGGTGCAGTCGATCCACCCGGAAGCCGAGACGACCTGGGTGGCGGGCGTGAGCTTCGGCGCCTGGATCGGCATGCAGCTCCTGATGCGCCGGCCGGAGATCCGCGGCTTCATCTCGATCGCGCCGCCGGCGAACATGTATGATTTCAGCTTCCTCGCGCCGTGCCCGTCGTCGGGCATCATCATCCAGGGCGAAGCCGACGAAGTGGTGACGCCGAGCGCGGTCCAGAAGCTCGTCGACAAGCTCAGGACCCAGCGGCACATCACGATCAATCACGAGCTCATCCCGGGCGCGAACCATTTCTTCGCCAACGAGCTCGACCTCCTCATGAAGGAAGTCGACGACTATCTCGACATGCGGCTCGCCACCGACCCGATTAAGCCTGCTATACCGTCCAGATCATCACGTTCATGACGAGGACGAGCGCCGCGGCGATCATGAGAACGCCGCGGGTGCGGGTCTCGCGCGCAAGGACGAGCTTCACGCCGCCGATGAGGAGCAGGAAGCCGCTGACCATCGCGATGGCCATGGCGGCCGACGAAAAATTCTGCATCAGGCGGCCTCAACTTTAGAAAGACTTAACCAAGAACGGTCCACATTGGCGTTCATGCCGATTGGGGACCAGCAGGCGCGCCTCGACGAGGCGTTCGAGCGGATCGAAGAGACCATCCTGCCGTGCATCGCAATGATGCTCGAGACGCTGATGGATGCCTCCGAGTCGGTCGCCGAGGGCGAGCGCCGCTTTCTGGCCGCGGAACTGAAGACGCTTGCAGCAGAGCTCGAGGAACTGACCCAGGTCGTTGAGCGCTCGAGCCCGGCGCATGTCGAGCCCGGCGAATACAAAGCCCGCAACATAGCCTAGGCGGCGTCGCCCACGATCCGCGCGTGAAGCGCCGGGTCGATATTTCCTCCGGAAAGAACAACGACCGTATCGGCTTGTGGCGCGAGCTTGCCAGCAAGGAGCGCGGCAAGCGCTACGGCTCCCCCCGGCTCAACGACGAGGCCATGGCGCTCCCATGCAAAGCGCACCGCATCCGCCGCCTCGGCATCGCTGACAAAGAGCGCCGCCGCGCGGCGCTGACGAAGGATGCCAAAGGTGATCGGCGATACGCGTGGTGTCTGGAGCGCGTCGCAGAACGTATCGGGCGCGTCGGCGGCAACCGGCACGATCTCTCCAGCCTCGAGCGAACGCGCCATGTCGTCCCAGCCCATTGGCTCGACGATCACGATTTGCGCCTCCGGCACCGCAAGGGCGATCCCCGATGCAAGTCCTCCCCCGCCGCAT
>DATIQO010000250.1:0-29229 GCA_035470745.1 Sphingomicrobium sp.
CAGCTTCCTTGCATCGTCGAGCTCCGACTTGCGCTGCTCGATGATCTCGAGCTGGGTCTCGATGACCGCCCGAAGGTCCATTGGGCCGCGGGCGGTCAGCCTGCCGATCTGCGCGAGGCTGAGACCCGCGCGCTTGAGGGCAAGGATCTGCTGGATCCGCTCGAGCTCGCCGCGGCCGTAAAGGCGGCGCCCACTATAGGTGCGCAGCGGGTTTAGGAGGCCGCGAGCCTCGTAAAAGCGAAGCGCCCGGCTGGTGACACCGGTGCGCCTTGCAACGTCGCGAATGTCGAGCGGCTTGTCCATTTGACCGCCTGTAGACGTTGACGCTGCGTCAACTTCAAGCCTCGATCTTGTGCGCGGCCAACCGTTCGTAGAAAGGCCGGCAGCGCTCCGCGAGCGAGCGGCCGCTGGCGGGCAAATGGATCGCCTCCGTCTGCGGCGGGCCAAAGCCCGTGCTGTTCTCGACCGAATTATACCAATGTGCGGCCCAGATGCCGTCGGTATCCCGCCTCCCGCGAGCCCAGCTGAGCATTGCGGCATCGAAGGGGATGCCGAGCCGCGCGCACAGATTTAAGAGCACGCCTTCGGGATCGGCAAGGACGTCATCGGCATCGATAACGGGCGGGGCATGGCCGAGCCGGTCCGCCTCGCGCTCGAAGAACTCCGCCTGCCGTTCGAGCCCGAAATCCTCGAACGCCGCGGCCTCGCGCTTGGCGAGGTATGACGCGATCATCCGGTCTGGCTCGCGGATCAGGAAAGCATGCGTGAAGCCTGCAAAATCGTCATAGCCGATGGGGCCCGTCATGTGGTGCCACATGTGCTTCTGGTACCAGACGGGAACCGGCTCGGGCGGCTCGCCCTTCAGCCCCTCGAGGACGCTTCGCCAGTCGCAGTCCATCGCGGCAATGATCTCGTCGCGCATCGGGTGGCCGGCGCCGCTTTCCTTGAGGAAGCAGCCATAGAAGGGCTCATCCGAGACGTACGTGTCCGCCCTGCTCGAGAAGCTGCGCATCATCGCCGTGGAAAGGTTTCGCGGGCCCGACCACATCGCGATGCGGAGCGTCACGGGCGCTTCTGTTCCCTGATCTCGCGCTCGACACGCTCGGCGTAACGGGCCTGCAGGCGCTCCACCATCGGTCCGCGGCAGGTCAGCTTGCGTCCATCGATTTCCCGGACAGGAACGATCCCTGCAAATGTGCCGGTCGTGAACGCCTCATCCGCGCCATAGACATCGGTCAGCGAGAAATCCTTCTCGATCGCCGTGATACCGCCTTCGCGGGCGACTTCGAGCACCAGGCCGCGCGTGATCCCGCCGAGACAATATTTGCCGCTCGAGGTCCAGACTTCGCCGCCGCGGACGATGAAGAAGTGGGTCGAATTACAAGTCGCGACGAAGCCTTGCGGGTCGAGCATCAGTGCCTCGTCGGCGCCCGCCTGCGTTGCCTGGATGGAAGCTAGGATGCAGTTGAGCTTGGAGTGTGAATTGATCTTCTGGTCCTGGACCGCGGGATCGCCGCGCCTCACGTGGACGGTGAAGAGCTTGAGCCCGCGCTCGTAGATGCCGGGGTCCGCTTCCTTATATTCGGGGATGATCACGATGGTCGCGCCGCCGACGACGACGCGCGGGTCCTGGTAGGGCGTCGAGCGCACGCCGCGCGTCACCATCAGGCGGACGTGGACGCCCTCGACCATCCCGTTGGCATCGAGCGTCTCGTAAAGACGCCTTGCGAGTTCCTCGCGGCTAAGGCCGATCTCCATCGCGATTGCCTTGGCGCCTTCGAACAGTCGATCGAGATGGCGGTCGAGGAACGCGAGCTTGCCCTCGTGGACGCGCAGTCCCTCCCAGACGCCGTCCCCGAGCATGAAACCGCTGTCGAAGACGGAGACCATCGCCTCGGCGCGGGGCTTGAGGAGGCCGTTGACGTTGATGAGGATCGACGCGTTGCGCGGGTCGGAGACGTCGTGCATCGACTTTGCCATTCACCGACGGTGCAGCGCGCCACGCGGCTTGGCAAGCGGGCCCTTGCGCTTACTCGCTGGTCCTGCCGTCCCACTCCTCGGCATGGTGGCGCGCCATAGCGTCCTGCTTGGTCGCCTGGACGATGCCATCCTTATGCTCGGGCGGTCCATAGATGGTGTAGAGGCGAAGCGGCGCGCTTCCGGTGTTGATCACGTTGTGGCGCGCGCCGGCGGGGACAATCACCGCGAAATCATCTTCGACCTTGTTGTCGACTCCGTCGATCTTCACCACGCCCATTCCCTCCTCGATGCGAAAGAACTGGTCGCGGTCTTCATGGACTTCCTCGCCGATGTCGCAGCCTGGAGGAAGGGTCATCAGCACGAGCTGGAGATGATGGCCGGTGTAAAGGACCCGGCGAAAATCGGAATTTTCGACCGTCCGCTTCTCGATATTGTCGCAATAGCCTCTCACCCGCGATCCTCCTTCAGGGGGTCGTGCCCCCAGTTCATGAGACTGTAGCGCCACCGCGACGTGTAGATGTTCTCCGGTCGCTGGGCAGAATGGCGCCGCACGAAGCCCACGACTTTACGCATATGTTCGTAGTCGGCTGCACTGAGCTCATCTTTTTTCTTTTTGAGGATGGCGACGATGTGCCGTCCGCTCGCGTGTCCGACACTTTCCCGCGCCTCGCCCTTGGCACCCTTCCAGCCAACCGCATGGCTGGAGCGCGTCAACAGCCAATTCTCAAGTTCAAGAGCGCTCATGTTGACCGCCTCGCCAAAGTCGCGGCGCACCTTGTCGGGATCGAGCTTTGCCATGGCCGCGACATGGGGGACGCCCAAATCGGGGCAATACGGTCCTTGTACCGGATCAGTGCCTGCGCAGGCCCGCTGCGCCGTGCATCGGCCGCACGAACAGCCGTTTCACCTGCGGCCAGCGCTCGCGCGCTTCCTCCTCGACGCGGCAGACCACGCGCTCGACCTCGCGGGCGCGGATTTCATCGTCGAAGTCGACGTTCATCATGACCGTGATCTGGTCGGGCGAGGAATGCAACGTGAGGACATCGCCGACACCAACGACGCCGGGCATTCCCGAAGCGAGTTCGTGGAGGCTGCGCACGAGATCGGGATTGGCGGCTTCGCCGATGAGGAGGCCCTTCGATTCATAGGCAAGGAGGGCCGCTGTAAAGCCGAGGATGATGCCAATGAGGACCGATGCCGCGCCGTCGAAAAAGGGATTGCCGGTCAATTGCGAGAGCATGAGGCCGCCGGCCGCGGCGATGATTCCGGCCATTGCGGCGCCATTTTCGAGAAGGACGATAAAGGCGGGCGGGTCTTTCGAGCGGCGGACCGCCTGCAGCCAGCCAAGCCCGCCCTTGGCTCTCTTGAAGTCCCGATACGCCTCGAGCGTCGACCAGCCTTCGAGCATGAAGGCAATCAACAGCACCGCATAAGCGACAAGCGGCGAAACCGCGGGCTCGGGATGGGCGATATGGATGATGCCCTCGTAAACCGAGACGCCGGCGCCCAGCGAGAAGACGAGCACCGCGACGACGAAGCTCCAGAAATAGAGCTCGCGGCCGTAGCCGAAGGGATGGATCTTATCCGCCGGCCGCTTCGCTGCGCGGCGGCCCCACATCAAGAGCAGCTGGTTGGTTGAATCGACGACGCTGTGGACGCCTTCGGTCAGCATCGCCGACGAGCCGGTGATGGCTGCGGCAACGAACTTGGAGCCAGCGATGCCAAGGTTCGCAAGGAGCGCAACGACGAGCGTTCGCGTGCTGGTCGTAGCGGCGCTCACCCCCCCGCTCCTTTCGTTAGATGTGGATCACGCGCCCGAACGCGGCAAGGACGCTTTCGTGCATCATCTCAGACAAGGTCGGGTGCGGGAAGACCGTCTGGATGAAGTCGGTTTCGACAAGCTCGGCAGTCTTTCCGATCGTATAGCCCTGGATGAGCTCGGTCACTTCGGCACCGATCATGTGCGCTCCCAGAAGCTCGCCGGTCTTGGCGTCGAAGACGGTCTTCACAAAGCCGTCGGTTTCTCCAAGCGCGATCGCCTTGCCGTTGCCGATGAAGGGGAACTTGCCGACCTTCACGTCGAAGCCTTCTTCCTTGGCACGCGCCTCGGTCATGCCAACGGACGCTACCTGCGGCCGGCAGTAGGTGCAGCCCGGAATGTTCTTGGGATCGGTGTAGTGCGGGTGAACGTCCTTGTTGCCGAGTTCCTGAGCGATCGCCTCGGCGCTCGTGACACCCTCGTGGCTGGCCTTGTGCGCGAGCCAGGGCGGGCCGGTGATGTCGCCGATCGCCCACAGGCCCGGAACGCTGGTGCGGCCATACTTGTCGACCTCGACATGCCCCTTGGCCGTTTTTACTCCGAGCGCCTCAAGGCCGATATTCTCGGTGTTGGGCACAATGCCGACAGCGACGATGGCGTGGCTGAACCGATGCTCGGCCGACTTGCCGTCGCTGGTCTTGATCGTCGCCGCGACGCCATTTGCATCGGCCTTCAGGCTCTCGACGCCCGCCGAAGTGTAGATCGTAAGGCCCTGCTTCTTGAGGCTCTTGGCAAGCTGCTCGCTGACCTCCGCGTCCTCGACCGGCACGATGCGGTCGAGCATTTCGACGACCGTCACCTTTGCGCCAAGATCGGCATAGAAGCTCGCGAACTCGATCCCGATCGCTCCTGAACCGATCACCAGCAGCTCGGTCGGCATTTCGGGCGGCGTCATTGCGTGACGATAGGTCCAGATGCGCTTGCCGTCCGCCTTGGCAAAGGGGAGGTCGCGCGCACGGGCCCCGGTTGCAAGGATCACATGCTTGGCTCCAAGCTCGGTCACCTTGCCGTCGGCAGCTTTGACCGACAGCTTGTTCTTCGCCGTCAGCTTCCCCTCGCCCATCACGACGGTGATCTTGTTCTTCTTCATGAGGTGGGCAACGCCCTGGTTCAATTGCTTGGCGACCGCCCGGCTGCGCCCAACTACCTTGGCGATGTCGAACGAGGGCTTCTCGTTGCTGAGGCCATAGGCGTCCGCATGCTGGAGGTAATGGAAGACCTCTGCGCTGCGGAGCAGCGCCTTGGTCGGGATGCAGCCCCAATTGAGGCAGATGCCGCCCAGATTTTCCCGCTCGACGATGGCGGTCTTGAGCCCCAGCTGCGCCGCGCGGATCGCGGCGACATAGCCGCCGGGACCGGAGCCAAGGACGATAAGGTCGTAAGTGTCAGCCATTGCGTTCCTCTTTGGCCGCGATCTGCCGCGGCTTGTTGTTCTCGTCGAGGGCGACGAAGGTGAACTCGCCTTCGGCAACGATCGTCTCGCCTTCACCGTCGCGCTGACGGGCGATCGCTTCGGCCTTGAGACGAAGCGATGTGCGACCTTCCTTCAGCAGCTCGACATAGACGCTGAGCTCGTCACCGACCGCCATCGCTCCTGGGAAGCGCAGCTCGTCGGCTGCGACAAGGATCGCTTTGCCTTGCGTGCGGCGCGATGCAAAGGAGCCGCAGGCGAGGCCCATTTGGCCCATCAGCCAGCCGCCGAAGACACCGCCGTAAGGATTGGTGTCGGCCGGCATGGCGGTAACCCGGATGAGAGGAGCGCGCTCCACGCTCAAGAGGCTTTGGACGACTTGATCTCGGCGAAATAGCACTCCTGGTTCAGATAGGAGCATTCCATCGCCACGACGACCTCGCCCGACGGCATCACCACCGGGACCGTCCCTTCCATCCCGTTATTGATCCCCTCGATGGTGATCGGAACGACACCGCGGATCGGACTGACGACCCAGCCGAGAACCGGCACGCGCTCAAGCGTCAATCGATCATTGTCATCGAGTACCTGCTGAAGGACAAAGGTCTCGGGCGCGGCTGCAAACGGACGCGCGCTTGCTTCCGTCGCGCGCTGGATCTCCCCGTTCGCCAGCGGTTCGGTGCGCCCGTCCCTGAGCTTGGCAAGCTCGATGTTCCGGCCCGTCTCGTCCGTTTCTTCCAAAAGGCACTCGATCGAGCTCAATGGATAGTAGGCGCCGCGCGTCGTCTTCACGAACATGGCGAACCTCCTAGGCCAGCATCCCCAGCGGGTTTTCGACCAGCCGCTTGAAAACCTGCATCAGTCTGGCGCCGTCGGCGCCGTCGATCGCGCGATGGTCGAAGCTTCCGGTCGCGCTCATGACGGTCGCGATCTGAAGCGAATCGTTGATGACGTAGGGCCGCTTCTCGCCCGCACCGATCGCCATGATCATGCCCTGGGGCGGATTGATCACCGCCTCGAACTGCTTCATCCCGAACATGCCCATGTTGCTGAGGCTCGCGGTGCCGCCCTGATATTGCTGCGGCTGCAGCTTTCCTTCGCGGGCAAGACCGGCAAGCTGTTTCATTTCGCTCGAGATCGCGGAAACGCTCTTGCTGTCTGCGCCGACGATGATCGGGGTGATGAGTCCGGCAGGGATCGAGACCGCGACCGAGATATCCGCCCGCTTGTACTTGAGCATCTGGTCGCCGGCGAAGGCGACATTGCATTCGGGAACCTCGATGAGCGCCTGGGCGAGCGCCTTGATCAGGAGGTCGTTGACGCTGAGCTTGACGCCGCGGCCCTCAAGTCCGGCGTTAAGCTCCGTCCGCAGCTTGAGGAGCGCGTCGAGCTGGATGTCGACGGTGAGGTAGATGTGCGGGACCTGCTGCTTGGCCTCGGTGAGGCGCCGCGCGATGGTCTTGCGGATATTGGAAAGCTTGACTTCCTCATGCGGGATCTCGCGTTCGATCGGGCCCGGCATGACGAGGTGGGTTGCAGGCCCGGCCTGCGCCGTTGCAGCTGCCGCGGGCTGAGCAGGCGTCGTTGCGGAGGCGGCATCGACGTCGGCGCGCACGATTCGTCCGCCAGGCCCGCTTCCCTCTATCCGCGACAGATCGATCCCCTGCGCCTCGGCAAGACGCCTGGCGAGCGGCGATGCCTTGACCCTTTCCCCCTCTGTTCGCGGCGCTGCAGCCTGCGGCGGCGCGGCCGGAGTTTCGACCGGCTCTGGCGCCGCGGGCGCGGCGGACGCCCTTGGAGTCTCGTCCGGCTTGGGCGCCGCCGGCGGCGTCGGCGGCGGAGGAGCTGCAGTATCGGGCTTCGGCGCCGCGCTCGCGGCTGCGCCCGCGTCTTCGCCCTCCCCTGCAAGGATCGCGATCGGCGCACCGACCTTCACTCCCTCGCTCCCTTCGGGGACAAGGATCTTTGCGAGGGTCCCCTCATCGACGGCTTCGAATTCCATCGTCGCCTTGTCGGTCTCGATCTCGGCGAGAATGTCGCCGGAGGCCACCTTGTCGCCCTCCTTCACCAGCCACTTGGCAAGCGTTCCCTCCTCCATCGTTGGCGAGAGGGCAGGCATTTTGAGTTCGATGGGCATGGGCGCACGTCCGTGGAGGAAAGCTTGCCAGGGCTCAAAGCCAATGCAGGCACTAAGGTCAAGGGCGCGTCGCCATTGACGTCGACGGACCGAGCGACTCGAGAGGGTCGGCACAGCCAGAAGATGCTCCCGGCCCGCTTGAGCAAGAGCGCCGACGCACCTCTCGAGAGCCTCAACCGCTTGCAGCTGGTCGCCGAAGAGGGTGCCCAATCCAGCGGCACGAAATCAGCACTGCCAACACCCGCAAGCTTGCACTTCATCGCCGTTTAACGCAGCAGTCGAAGGGACATGGAGACTGATCCGAGACGCACCTACCTGGTCGTCGTCGACGACAGCGCGGAAGCTCGCACGGCGCTTCGCTTCGCGGCACGTCGCGCCGTGAAAACGGGCGGCCGCATCGAGGTGCTCGGCATTGTCGAACCGCAGGATTTCGTTCAGTTCGGGCGGGTCCAGGCGGCGATCGAGGAAGAGCAGCGCCTGAGGATCGAAGGCGTCGTCAGCTCCGCGATCGGAGAGATCCTCGACGAGAATGGCGTCGAAACAAATATTTTCGTGCGTCAGGGCGAAGTCGTCAGGACCGTTCGCGATTTCATTGGCTCAAGGCAGGAAGTCGACGCGCTCGTGCTCGGCGCTGCGCCGGGTGGAAACCCCGGGCCGCTCGTCACCAATCTTTGCGGCCATGACGCGGGCAAGCTGCCCTGCCCGCTGATGATCATCCCCGGGACGATCACCGACGAGCGTCTCGAAGACCTCAGCTGAGACTCTAGAGGACGCTCGCCAGGATCTCGGCAAGCCGCACGCAGCCGACCTCATCCTCACTCGTGAAACGAGCGCTTGAGGGGCTGTCGAGATCGAGCACCGCGATCAGTTCGTTCCCGCGGATGATCGGCACAACGATTTCGCTGTTCGAGGCCGAGTCGCACGCGATGTGTCCGGGAAAGGCATGGACGTCGTCGATCCGCTGGACCTTGCGGGTCTCGGCCGCGACACCGCAGACGCCGTCCCCGAACTTGATGCGGATGCATGCGGGGCGTCCCTGGAAGGGGCCGAGCACCAGTTCTCCGCCGATATTTCGGTAGAATCCCGCCCAGTTGAGATCGGGCAGGGTTTCCCAGATGAGCGCGGCGGCGTTGGCCATGTTGGCGACAGGGTCGCTTTCACCCGACACCAGCCCTTCGAGCGCGCTCGCGAGGTCGCGGTACATCGTGGCGGTATCCGCCGCTGCGATCTTGAAGTCGTACATCAGTCGAACGTCACCTTTCCGCGCGTCTGCTTGATCACGCTGCGCTGGCGCTTCTTATCAATGCGCTCGGCCTTGGCGGCCCGGCTCGGGCGCGTCGGCTTGCGCTTGGCTTGTACCATATGGGCAGCCGCAATCATCTCCGCCAGACGGCGGCGAGCATCGACGCGATTTGCTTCCTGCGTCCTGAAGCGCCGGGCCGTAATGATGAGTTCGCCCGCGCTCGTCACCCTGCTTCCGCCAATCTGCTTCAGCCGCTGGTAGGCGTCTGGGTGAAGCCCGAGCTTGAAGAGGTCGACGCGCAACTGGACCGCAGTTGCCACCTTGTTGACATTCTGTCCGCCGGGGCCGGTCGCGGCGAGGAAGCTCTCGCTGAGCGCCTCTTGCGGGATCTGCACGTCTTCAGGCCGCATTGCCCCATTCTCCGAAATAATCCGGAAGCGAAGCGGTAACGTCGATTGCAGGCTTGGCTCCGCGCGGAACCACGAGCCGAGAGGCGTGAAGAAGCATCGGGCCGCCCGGAACGCCATAGACCCGGTCGCCGACGATGCCGCGCCCAAAAGCCTCGCGCGCGTGCGCACGGATCTGGTGCGTTCGGCCGGTAAGCGGCTGAAACTCGACCAATGTGGCCCCATCGCGAGCCGCGACCTTGCGCCAGCGCGTTAGCGCTGAAAGCCCATGAGGATCGGAAACCATTCTCCACCCCGCCTCGGCGCTCGAGCGCTTTGTAAGAGGCATGTCAATGACGCCGGCCTCGCTGTCGATCGTCGAGGCAACGACGGCAAGGTAATATTTTTCGACCGCCCTCGCCTCGAACGCCTGCTGGAAGGACGCCCGGGCCTTGGGCGAGCGCGCGAACAGGAGACAGCCGCTGGTGTCGGTATCGAGCCGATGCATTGCCGTCGGCGGTCTTTTGAATCCGCATTTCAGCTCATCGATCCTCGATGCGATCGAATCGCCGCCGCGACGCGGCGCGTCGACCGGCAGGCCAGCGGGCTTGTCGAGCACGATTGCCTCGGCATCGATGAAGAGAATGCGGCTGGAAAGGTCCACAGCTGTGCCATGGACGAGCCGCCATCAGAGAGCAAACCCTAGAGCAAACCCTAGTGCTGGGGCTGTGGACAAGCGGTGCAAAGGCTGTGGAGGGAATTGTGACTCCTGTGCAACGAATCCAAGGAATCCATGCAGTTACACAATATTAACCTTTTCCCTTCAGACCTCGAATGGTTAATGAACGCTTCAAGGCCGTTAAGAGCGCTTAACGCTCGCCGGCCAGCGAGGGGGAACCGCAAATGCGCGTGCTGCTGATCGAAGACGAGCCAACGACCGCGAAGGCGATCGAGCTGATGCTCGGAACGGAGGGCTTCAACGTCTACACGACGGATCTTGGCGAAGAGGGCCTCGATCTTGCGAAGCTGTACGACTACGACATCATTCTCTTGGACCTGAACTTGCCGGACATGCACGGCTATGACGTGCTCAAGAAGGTCCGCACGGCGAAGGTCTCTACTCCGGTCCTCATCCTCTCCGGCATCGGCGAGATGGATTCGAAGGTCCGCGCGCTTGGCTTTGGCGCCGACGATTATGTGACCAAGCCGTTCCACCGCGACGAGCTCGTCGCCCGTATCCACGCGATCGTGCGCCGCTCGAAGGGCCACTCGCAGTCGGTGATCCGGACCGGCAAGCTGGCGGTGAACCTCGATGCCAAGACGGTCGAGGTCGATGGCTCGAGGGTGCACCTGACCGGCAAGGAATATGCGATGCTGGAGCTGCTCTCGCTTCGCAAGGGCACGACCCTTACCAAGG
The DNA here is from genome assembly GCA_035470745.1 of Sphingomicrobium sp. Lineage (GTDB taxonomy): Bacteria > Pseudomonadota > Alphaproteobacteria > Sphingomonadales > Sphingomonadaceae > Sphingomicrobium. The sequence goes on from DATIQO010000250.1 coordinate 10,394, forward strand.
AGATGTTCCTCAATCATCTCTACGGCGGGATGGACGAGCCGGAACTTAAGATCATCGACGTCTTCATCTGCAAGCTGCGCAAGAAGCTCAGTCTCGCGTGCGGCGGCGCCAATTATATCGAGACGGTATGGGGCCGCGGCTATGTACTGCGCGACTCCGACGAAGTGGGCGAGACGGAGCCGCAGGCAGCCGTCGCTTAAGACCTTCGTCCTTCAAGCATGAATGGCGGGGCGCCTTCAAAGGCGCCCCGCTTTCTTTTTGCACCCGCATCGCCAACGGACGTCGCCGCGATTGCGAGGCATGGGGTAAGGAAGGTTCGGCCGGCTCTCGGCCGCTGGTCAGGACCGGCCCGCAGGGTCGAGCCGGCCCTGACAGATCGCGAACCTAATGGGATTGGTTCGCGCAGGCGACGTCGTACTGGGATACCGACGCCGGATTGTTCGAATTCTGGGGCTGGGACCCGGCATAATGGGAGCCGGCGACGCTATCGGAGCCGCTGAAGGGGGAGCCGCCGCCCGGCGCATTCGCCGATTGTCCCGGCGTTGCGCCCTCGCCGTCCGCGACGAGCGCCTCGCAGTCCTGGCTCGGCTGCCCGGTCGTCGACGGGCCATTGGCCTGGTTCTGAGCAGCGTTACTGCTTGGTGCCGACGCTGCTGATGCCATGGCTGGAACCAGTGCCGTCGCGGCGGCGCCCAGCAGGACGATTATTGCTTTCATTAGGCTATGCTCCCTTTCGATAAACCGCCGGAACGCATGCGCATTGGGGGCTGACGAAGCTCATGCGCATGCGCTCACGACGGCATTCCCTAGGTGCCAGCGCGCGCTCTTTTGGTTCATTGGCCGCGCCCGACGAGGCGCCGGCAATCAGAGCGCGAGGCTGGCTCCGACAACGACGCCGCCGCGGCTGTGGGCCCGATCCCCGTAAAAGTTTCGCCCGTGCGCACCTTCGTTCCACGAAAGGTGGAGCGACAGGCGGCCAAGCTCGCGCGCGATGCCGACGCGCCAGTCGAGCGCGGTCCGATAATGTTCCTGATCGCCGGTCGGGGTACGCAGCGGCACGAGCACGCCGACATGGCCCTCGAGGCTCCAGCGACGAACGGGGCTGATTCCTCCGTTGAGCTCGCCGTAAAGGGTCCACAGGCCCGGCTGAGAATAATGGGGCGACAGGAATATCCGCGACGACAAGGCACCGCGGGCAAGGCCCGCATATAATTCGGTGTAGGATTTTGGCCCTTCGCCGGGCGAATAATGCGAGTAGGTCGACTGCGTCATTCCAACGTCGATCGTGGTTCCCGATCGAAGGGACCTTGCATAGCCGCCCGTCAGCTGCACGCCGAGCGGCGCCGGATCGCCGCCTTGGCGAACGACGCCAGTCGCTGCGGCATCGACATAGAGGCCGGAGGCATCATCATAGGCAAAGTCGAGGATGGCGACCGGCTGGCCCTCGCTGAGCGAGTAACCGCGAAACCTGAGGTCGTTGAAGGCCGAAAGCGTGGCGCCGACCTGGGCACGAGCTGGTGCCGGGCAAAGGCCCAGCAATGCGGCAGCGCCCAGGAGAAAGCCGCTAGTGAGCGAACCTCGCGCTTGTAAGGCGGGCACCTCCGCACGAGCACTCACAGCCGTTTGCTGCCCGGGCAAGCGTTGCGCAGGCATCGATCGTTCCACCCACCGGCTGATCGGAGACAAGCGTCAAGCCCGCTGACCGGCGTCGCTGCCGGACCAGTGCGGCGAGGCCGCTGACATGTGCGGCCGAGAAGGAACTGCCATTGACGAGAAACCATCGTCCTCCGGGCTGCGTGGTCGGCACGTCACGGCCGGGTGCAGTGTAAACATGCGCGGCAGATGGGACCAGAGAGCGATCGGAAACCGCGATCACGCCGCCAACCGATGCCGGAAAGCCGCCACCGGGCTTTGCATTGTCATAGGCAGTAACGACGATTGATCCCCGCGCAAGTGCGGCCTGAAGCAAGGTCCGCAGCAGCCGGTCATCGGGGCCGCTGAGGCTGAGGTTGATGATGTCCGCCTTTTCCTCGACTGCGAAATAAATGGCCTTGGCAAGGCTGAGGCCATCACAGACCGTCGGGCCGGCTGGCCCGCCTTGCTGCCAGCAGGCCCGCAGGCCCAGGAGCTTGGCGTCGGGAGCGATACCGGCGATACCGATGCCGTTGTCGCTCTTTGCAGCAATGACCCCGGCAACGCCGGTGCCATGGCTTTCCGCGGCTTCTTCCTGGCCAACGACAAAGTTGCGGTTGACCAGCAGCTGGCCGGCAAGATCGGGATGGTTCGCCTCGATGCCGCTGTCGATCACTGCGACCTTGATCCCGCGGCCGGTTGCAACGCGGTGAAGGTCGGCCAGGTCCCATTGCTGCGCCGCCGGCTCAGCCGGGTAAAGCGGATCATTTGGCGAAGGGCCGTGACTAGCCCGTGCCTCGTACAAGTGCACGGGCTCCGCCCAGGACACTTTCGCGTCGTGCGAAAGCTCCTCCGCCGCAGCCGCGGTTGACCGGCCGTCCGGCACGGCCATGATGAAGCAATCGACGCCAATCATCGGCATTGGCCAGCCGTCGAGGAACGTCAGGCCATGATCGTGGGCAATGGTGCGGGCGAGGCGGGCACGAGCGCTGCGGACGAGATCATCGCCATAGCCTCCGCCGTAGGCGCCATTGGGGCGGAAATGGTCCGGCGGGTGGCGCACCATGACAAGGATCTGCCGTTCTCGCGGCACGGACGGGGAACCCTGGGCCGCGGCCGGGCCGCCGAGCCCGAGCGCGACGATCCCGGCGCAGATCGCAATCAGCAGGCGGATAGGTCTCATGGCCGCGGCCCGTCGATCGCCTCGGCCATCACCACGTGGCGGTCGCCGCGAAGCCCGGCGAGTACCGCCGGGCGAGATTGAGCGGGAACCCGCAGGAGGTAGGCTCCGGCCGAGGTCGGGCCGCCGACGAGCGATGCCCCATTCGCCTGCAGCAGTCCGCGCAGTTCGGATTCCTTCGTATCGGGCCTGAACATCGCGATCGCGTTCGCGGACTGCGGCGGCGGCGACGAGCTAAGCGCCCGATAGGACGGCCTGCTTAGCGACAGCAGCAAGGCGCCGGCGATGAGCACGAACGCAAGCTGCGCGAACGCCATGGCGGCGACCGCCGGGCGGTTGAAACCCTGCCAGATCGCCGACACGTCGCGGCCGATCCTGCTCCTCCAGCTCGGGCGCAGCGGAACCTGGGAGGATGGCTCGAGCCGCTGCCTCAGCCGCGCCCAGCCGGAATCGACCTCCGGCGTCAGCCCGGAGAACTCGTCGATCATCCTGCGTTCGAACGCGAGCTGCCTACGGCAATGGGCACAGCTCGAAAGATGCTCTTCAACGAGCGTGAGATCCTCGCCCTCGAGCTTTCCGGTGGCGTACCACGGAAGCAGCTCCTCGGCATCGTGGTGCGTGTCGGTCATGGCGTTGATGGGGTCAGGCATCGGCCTTGCTCCTATAGCCAGTCGGCCAATGAGCCCGGCAACGCCTGCTTGAGGCGGCGCCGGGCGTGAAACATGCGCGTCTTCACCGTATCGACGGGGCAGCTCAGGATCTCGGCAATCTCGCGGTAGCCGAGCTCGTGAAAATAAGTGAGATCGACCACTGCGCGCTGCTCTGCAGAAAGCTCTGCCATCGCCTTTACGAGCGCGTTGCGCACGCGGCTGCGGTCGAGGTCGGCGTCGGGCCCGGCATCGTTGCTCGCGCGCGTGTCGGGTTCCTTGTCCTCGACCGGATCGGGCCAGCGCGACCGCGCCTTGAGCGCCTTTCGATAAGCGATGGCGAATACCCAGGTGGACAATTTGCTTGTCCCCCTGAAGCTTCCCGCCGATTGCCAAACCACCATCATCGTATCGTCAAGCACCTCTTCAACGAGCTGAGGGCGTTGCAGAAGGTTGCCAAGAAAGCGGCTCAGCCGTGGCTGGTACATCCTGTACAACCTCTCGAACGCACCGAGGTCATGCGCCTTGACCCGCTCGAACAGCTCCATTTCGCCGAGCGCGCCTGACGCTGTCGTCGCGTCTGTCATGGGGCGGATTGCCGTCCCTGATGCATTCACTTGCCAGCCCTCCTGCGCAGCGTCGGTGCTCATGCGCGGCGCAAAGGTTCAACGGGAAGCGCATCATAGCAGCTTTATCGTTCCGCTGCCCCGGCCAAGAAGCGCGCGCGAAAAGCGCGTGCGGTTCGAGGCTTGCTTGCCATTATCAGGCCTGCGTGCATGACTGTCGCGCGGACCTGCGCAACCATTGCGCTTCCTCGGGCATGAGCAAGTGGTGGAGTTTTGCTGAAACGTGGCGGCGCGCTTCGTATTTGAAGGGTTCGTGCTCGATCCGCTGGAGCGGCGACTGAGCGCAGGCGAGACCATCGTCGAGATCAACGGCAGATATCTCGACGCGCTCGCGCTCCTCGTTGGGAACTGCGGCAAGCTCATCCCCAAGGACCGTTTCCTCGATGAAGTCTGGCGCGGCGTACCGGTCACGGACGAAGCCTTGACGCAGTGCATCAAGACATTGCGGCGCAAGCTCGGCGACGATGCCAGTCGCCCGCGTTTCATCGAAACCGTGCCAAAACATGGCTATCGCTTCATCGCGCCGGTGGAGGTCGTGAGCGTTGATGGCGCCGCTTCGACGCCGATTGCGGCGCCGCGGGAGCAGAGCCCTCAAAGCGTCGTCGCGATCGTTGCTGCAGGTGTCGGTGGAGGCGCCGTTGCAGGCATTCTAGGCGGCCTCATATATGGCTTCGCTGCCGCCTCGGAACCGCTCCAGCGCGGCCCTGGCGCCTTCTCCGTGCTGCTGGTCCTTTTGTCGGTCACCCTCCTCGTCGCGCTGATCGGGTCTTTGGGCGTGAGCCTCGGCATCGCACTTGCCCGGCTGGTCAGGCCCTCGTCGGCGGCGTGGAGCGCCCTTGGCGGCGCGAGCGGTGGACTGCTGGTGGGCGCGTTCGGGAAGCTTCTCGGGCTCGATGCCTTCGCGCTGCTCGTTGGCCGGTCGCCCGGCAACATAACCGGCGCCGGCGAGGGAGCGGTGATTGGAGCTGCCGTCGGGATCGCTGCGATGCTCGCGCTTCGAGCCTCGTCGGTAAGGCGCGGCGCTCTGCTCGCCGCTGGCTGCGGCTGCGCCGCCGGCGCTTCGATCGTGCTTGCCGGAGGACGGCTGATGCTCGGCAGCCTCGAACTCCTGTCGAGCGGCTTTCCGGGATCACGGCTCCGCCTCGACGAGCTCAGCAGGCCGTTTGCCGAGCCGATGCTCAATCGCCTCGTCCATGTTCTTGCCGGCGGCGCCGAGGTCGGGCTGTTCGCAGGCTGCGTCGTTGGCGCGATGCTGATCGCGCAAAGCAAGAGCGGAACGAGCGCTTAGGCGTCGATCAGCAGGCGACTGCGGTTCCGGCGGGAGGGGAGAATGATCGCTTTCTTGGCCGGCTCGAGCTCTTCCTCGCCCATCCGGCGCCAGCCGTCGCGTCCGAGCCGCTCGAGCGGCTGGAAGCTGGTCTTGTACGCCATCCGGCTCGAGCCCTCGACCCAATAGCCGAGATAGACATAAGGCAGGTTGGCCCGGGCGGCGCGCACGATATGGTCGAGGATGATGTAGGTCCCAAGGCCCTTGCGACAATCCGGTCCGACGTCGAAGAAGCTGTAGATCATCGACAGCCCGTCGCTCTGCTGGTCGGAAAGGCAGGCGCCGACGAGCCTGCCGGGCCGGCCGTCGATGGAGGGCTCCCGATATTCGATGACGTAGGTGCGCACCGGGGTTTGCTCGACCATGTCGGCAAAGTCGCTCTCGTCCATCTCGGCCATTCCGCCGCCTGGATGCCGTGCCGCGAGATAGCGTCGGAGCAGCTGGTATTGCTCGTCGGTGGTCCACGGCTTGCAGGCCGTCACTTCGAGATCGGCGTGCCGGCGCAGCAGTTTGCGCTGGGTCGCGCTTGCATCGAACTCGGCGGCAAGCACGCGCACCGATACGCAGGCTGAGCAATCGATGCAGCTCGGCCGATAAGCGACAGACTGGCTGCGCCTGAAGCCGATGCGGCCGAGCGCTTCGTTCAATTCGCTGGCGTGGCGCCCGGTGAGTTCGGTGAAGACCTTCCGCTCGACCTTGCCCGGCAGATAGGGGCACGGGCTCGGGTTCGTGACGAAGAATTTCGGGAAGCGAAAGGGTGCGCTCACCCTGTGACCTCACTCAAATGGTTACGCAGCCGTTTATGCGACTGGTAAACGCCGATGAAAAGAGTTCGGACGCGGCAATTGCGATGGAATCTCGCTACTGTCCCGCCAAGAGACAGGAAAGTGTCGCACGAATGACACGAAATCAGTCGAGCTGGGCCCGCTCGACCTTGAATCCCGCCTTTTCGAGTCGCGCCACCACATCGTCGATGATCTGCGCGTCGCGCGCCTCGCATTCGACCTCGATCACCGTGTCCTTGGCCGGCAGGCGCGTGAAGATGCGGCTGTGCTTGACCTCGATGATGTTGGCGCCGGCTTCGTAGACCTGGCGCGTGATCGAGGCGAGCGCGCCCGGCTGATCCTGAGCGGCGACGCGGAGCCGGGCGATGCGGCCCTGGCGAACGAGATCGCGCACGAGGACATTGGCAAGAAGGTGAGTGTCGATATTGCCGCCGCAAAGAAGCGTCGCGACCTTCTTGCCGCGGAACCGCTCGCGGTCCGTCAGCATGGCGGCAATCCCGGCGGCGCCTGCCCCTTCGACCACCGTTTTTTCAATGCCGACCAGCATTGCGACTGCCCGCTCGAGCTCGCGCTCCGGGACCAGCATGACATCGTTCGCAAGTTCCTTGAGGATGCGCGAGGTCAGTTCTCCCGGCTGCTTGACGGCAATGCCTTCGGCGAGCGTGTCGCCGCCGAGCGGCATGTGACAGCCCTGGATCGCGCACTTCATCGAGGGATAGAGCTCCGCCTCGACGCCGATCAGCTCGATCCCGGGCTTCAGCGCACGAGCCGCGATGGAGATGCCCGACATGAGGCCGCCGCCGCCGATCGGCACGACGATCATGTCGAGGTCCGGCGCATCCTCGAACATTTCGAGGGCGACCGTGCCGGCTCCAGCGATGATCTGCGGATCGTCGAACGGGTGAACGAAGACATAGCCCTTCTCGAGCGCAAGCTCGCGCGCACGGGCATAGGCATCATCGAACATGTCGCCGTAGAGCACGACTTCCGCGCCATGACCTGCGGTCTGGGTGACTTTCACCGTCGGTGTCGGGGCAGGCATCACGATGACCGCGGGAATCCCCAGCCGCTTGGCGTGATAGGCGACCGCCTGCGCGTGATTGCCGGCCGAGGCGGCGATCACGCCGCGCGAGCGTTCCTCGGGAGACAGCTGCAGCAGTTTATTGAGCGCGCCGCGCTCCTTGTAGGCTGCGGTGAACTGGAGGTTCTCGAACTTCAGCCAGACCTCGGCGCCGATGATCTCGGACAAGGTACGGCTGACGAGCATGGGCGTTCGCACGACGGCACCCTTGATCCGCTCAGCGGCGGCGCGAATGTCGTCGATCGTCGGAGGCTGCAATGACGTGGTACTGGACATCTGGCAGGGACGCCTAGCGGTTCACTGACGCCTGAACAATGCTAAGCATCGAGCATGACGAAGAGCCTCCTAGCCCTCGCCCTGCTTGGCTTTGCATCGCAAGCTTTTGCAGTGACGGTGATCGAGCATGCCAACGGCATTGAAGTCGATGCCGCGGGCCGAGTGCAGCATTTCACCGGCATGGTGATCGGCAAGGACGGCAAGGTCGTCAGGCTGCTTCACGCGGGCGATCGCGCGCCCAAGGGCGACACAATGATCGACGCCGGGGGGCGGGCGCTCATGCCGGGCTTCATCGATGCGCATGGCCATGTCATCGAACTTGGCCGCGACGCGCTCCAGCTCGACCTTGTCGGAACCAGCTCCCTTGGCGAGTTGCAGCGGCGCCTTGGCGACTATGCCGCGAAACATCCGGGGGTGACCTGGATCCTGGGTGCCGGATGGAACCAGGAGCTGTGGCCCGACAAGAGGTTTCCGACCGCGGCAGAGCTTGACGCAATCGTCAAGGATCGTCCGGTCGTCCTGACGAGGGTCGATGGCCACGCTCTTGCTGCAAACAGCGCGGCGATGCGGGCCGCGGGCGTCAGTGAACAAACCCAGGCGCCGCCGGGCGGCCGCATCGAGAACGGCCTCTTCGTCGACAATGCCAAGGACCTCATCAACAAGGCGGTCCCGCCGCCCTCGCCCGCCGATCTCGACGAAGCACTCGCCAAGGCCCAGGAGATCCTGCTCGGTTTCGGCGTCACCAGCGTCGGGTCGATGAGCACCGCGCTTGGCGACTGGGAAGCGATGAAGCGGGCGGGCGATGCGGGCCGACTGGATGTCCGCTTCCTCGTTTATGCCGACGAGCTTAACCTCCTCAGGGAGGTGCCCCGGCCGACGCCATGGCTCTACGGCGACAGGCTGCGCATGGTCGGGATCAAATTCTACGCCGACGGCGCGCTCGGCTCCCGCGGGGCGTGGCTCAAGCAGCCCTATGCGGACATGCCCGATACGCATGGGCTGCAATTCCATTCCGATGCCGAGCTGCGAGCGCTTGCCGACACCGCCGCATCGCATGGCTTTCAGATCGCCACACATGCGATCGGCGATGCAGCCAATGCGCAGGTGATCAGCACCTACGAATGGCTGAACGGCAAATATGGCATCAATCGGCGCTGGCGCATCGAGCATGCGCAGATCGTCGACTGTGCCGACCTGCCGCGCATCGGGCGGGCGCACATCATTGCCTCGATGCAGCCGACGCACCAGACAAGCGACCGGCTGATGGCCGAGAAGCGGCTCGATCCGGGTCGGTTGAGGTGCGCCTATGCGTGGCAATCGATGTTGCGGACCGGGGCGAGGCTCGCGTTCGGCACGGACTTCCCGGTCGAATCGCCAAATCCGTTCCCCGGCCTTTCCGCCGCGATCAGCCGAGAGGACATCAGCGGCCAGCCGCCGGGCGGATGGTACCCGGCCGAGCGCGTGAGCTTTGCCGAGGCGCTTTCAGCCTATACGCGGGGCGCAGCTTATGCCGCGTTCGCAGAGGACCGGATCGGCGCGCTCGACCCTGGAAAATGGGCCGACTTCATCATCGTCGATCGCGATCCGACGACAGGCAATGCGCAGGAGCTCGCGCGAGTGAAGGTGCTCGAGACCTGGATCGGCGGGAGCAAGGTGTGGAGCCGCGAACCTAGTGCCGCGGCAGCGCCTGAGCGCGGGAAATGAGCATTTCCGGGGTGAGCAGCTGCGGCAGCTGCTCGGGTGGCTTGCCTGGAACGTACCAGAGATAAAAGGGGACGCCGGCGCGGCCCTGGCTTTCGAGGAAACGGGTGATCGCGGGATCGCCATTGGTCCAATCGCCATCGAGCACCTTGACGCCGGCCTTGTCGAAGGCGGCGCGGACTTCGTCGCGGTCGATGGACGTCGCCTCGTTGACCTTGCAGCTCAGGCACCAGTCGGCGGTGAAATAGACGAACACCGGCTTGCCCTGCGCAAGGTAGCCAGCGGTCCTGGCTTGGCTCCAGGGCTCGGCTCCAGGGGCCGCTTCGAGCCGCGCGATCGAAGACGCGGGGACGCGCGCAACGGCTGCAACCACGACCACGATCGCAAGCAGATAGGCAAAGCTCGGCCGGCGGCGGCCGCTGCGCTGGATGCGGCCTGCAAAATAGAGGCAGAGCGCAAGTGCAACCGTCGCCAGCAGTCCGAACAGGAGCGCCCGCTCTCCCGCCTGGCGGCCCAGCAGCCAAAGCGCCGCGACCGCGCTCAGCGCCATCGGAACGGCGAGGATGCGCTGCAGGCGGACCATCCACGCCCCTGGCCTTGGAAGCATGGTGCGGAGCGCCGGAACGAAGGCAATGAGGACGAATGGAATGGCAAGGCCAAGGCCGAGCGCAGCGAAGACGAAGATCGATGCCGCTGGCGGCAGCAGCAACGCGGTCCCAAGTGCGGCTCCAAGGAATGGGCCTGCGCAGGGGGTCGCGACGAACGCTGCGAGCGCGCCGGTTGCAAAGCTTCCCGCAGGCCGTGCCGCTCCCCCCAGCACCGGCAGTTCGAACAGGCCGAGAAGGTTGGCGGTGATCGCGACTGCAAGGAGCAACAGGACCATGATCGTGCGTGGATCCTGCAGCTGGAATGCCCAGCCCGCTTCCGAACCCGCTGCCCTTATCGCGAGGAGCAACGCACCAAGGGCGCCAGTCCCGACAATGGTGCCCGCGGTATAGCCAAAGGCTTCCGACCGGGCATGCGCCGCATCGCCTCCCGCGCGCGAAATATGAAGCGCCTTCAAAGCGAGGATCGGGAACACGCACGGCATCAGGTTTAGGAGAATTCCGCCCGCCAGCGCGCCGAGCACCGCCACGAGAACGGCGCTCCAGCCAAGATCGCCGATCGGCGTTCCTTCGGGAACCGCGCCCGGCAGCGCATTGAGCTCGAGACCGCGCCCGTTGCCGAGCGCGATGACGGCGGGAAAGCGGGCAGGCGGTGCCCCTTTGCGCTCGAGCTCGGCAATGAGGAGATTGCCGTCGCGGCGGAAGTCCTGCTTCGCGTCATAATCGACCGGCCCGTCGGTCATTGGAAAGAGATAGGGATGGTCGACCGCCACGCTTGCCGGCAGCGGAATGGCGACGCGCAGCTTGTTTTTGGCGACCTCGAACCTTGCCTGATTGGCGAGCGGCTGCGGCAAGGCCTGGCGCCAGCGGTCGAACTGCGGCCTGCTTGGCGTACCGGTTCCGACCGGGAGATCGAGCGAGAGCGCTCCTTGTTCTGGAACACAGACCTTGTCGGTGCAGGCAAGCCAGTGCGCCTCGGCGCGGATCGGCACGGTGCCGCTCGCCCGCGCCGGCACTTTCAACCTGACGAGCACGGCATAATCCTGCTCGTAGACATAGTTCATGAGGTTGGCGATCTCGAGACGCGTCGGGAGCGGGTAGCGCAGCGGACCGGCGGAAAATCCTTCGGGCAGATGCCATTTGACGTCCATCGGCAGGCCCGCGTCACCGGGATTGAGCCAATAGCCGTGCCAGCCCGGCGTCGGACGCATGTGAATTGCAAGTTCGACCTCGCCTCCCCGGGGCGCAGGTCCTTCGGCAACAAGCTCGGGCTCGATGAAGCGCGCCTGCGCCAGCGCGGGTGCAAATAGAAGCGCCAGGAAGATCAACAGCCGTCGGATCATGCAGCCTCTTAGTGTCATCCTGGCGAAAGTCAGGAGCAATGAACATCGGTCCGCGCGAGGGCGGCAGGCCTTGGTGTTCATGGAAGCCGGGCGAGGTTCAGCCTGACAAGGAATTGCTCAGTCCAAATTGGGCCGCAGCCACCTCTTTGCCTGTTCGACCGAGACTTCCCGACGACTTGCATAATCCTCGAGCTGGTCGGCTCCAATGCGGGCAACGCCGAAATACTGGCTGTCGCGGTGGCCGAAATAGAAGCCTGAGACCGCCGACGTCGGAAGCATCGCGAAATTCTCGGTGAGCGTCACCTCGGCCGGATTGCCGCCGAGCATCTCGAACAGGATAGGCTTGAGGCTATGGTCGGGGCAGGCCGGATAGCCCGGCGCAGGCCGGATCCCTGCATATTTCTCGCGGATCAGCTCCGCGTTTGAAAAATGCTCATCGGCATAGCCCCAGAGCCGGTTGCGGACCTCGGCGTGGAGCACTTCGGCGAAGCTCTCGGCAAGACGATCGGCAAGCGCCTTCAACAGAATATCGTCATAGTCGTCGACGGTCTGCTTAAACCGTTCGAGATGCGGTTCGAGGCCATGGATGCCGACTGCAAAGCCGCCGATCCAGTCCTCGCCGTCGGGCGAGATGAAATCGGCAAGGCACATGTTGGGGCGGCCTTCGCGCTTCTTCACCTGCTGGCGAAGGAAGGGCAGCCTGGTCCAGTCGTTCCCGGCAAGCACGAGAACATCGTCGCCCTCGCGCCTGCAGCGCCAGAGGCCGACGGTTGCCTTGGGCGTGACCCAGCGCTCGGCGATGAGCTGCTCGAGCATCTGCTGGGCGTCGGCGAACAGGCTGCGCGCGCTTTCGCCCACGACCGCATCCTCGAGGATCGAGGGATAGGTCCCGGCAAGTTCCCAGGCCCGGAAGAAGGGCGTCCAGTCGATCGACGCGCGGAGATCCTTGAGCGGCCATTCCCCGAAATGATGGAGCCCTGGATAGGCGGGCGCAGGCGGTTTCCCGGCGGGATCGTAAGGGAAGGCGTTGGCGCGTGCCTCCTTAAGGCTCGCGAGATCCTTGGGTCCGCCGCGCTCGCGGGATTTCCTGAGCTTAACGTAATCGTCGGCCGTGGTGGCGATCAGCGGCGCCCGCTGCGTATCCGAAACGAGCGAGGAGGCGACCCCCACGGCGCGGCTGGCGTCGAGCACGTGAATGACCGGTCCCTCGTAAGCCGGGTCGATCCTCAGCGCGGTATGCGCCTTGCTCGTGGTCGCGCCGCCAATCAGGAGCGGCAGCTTCATGTCGGCGCGCTGCATTTCGCCGGCGACCGTCACCATCTCATCGAGCGAAGGGGTGATGAGTCCGGACAGGCCGATCATGTCGGCCTGATTGTCGTTCGCGGACTTGAGGATGTCCTGCCACGGCACCATCACGCCTAGGTCGATCACTTCGAAGCCGTTGCACTGGAGGACAACGCCGACGATGTTCTTTCCGATGTCGTGAACATCGCCCTTGACCGTCGCCATGACGATCCGGCCCTTGCCCTGCGTCGCTCCGGTCTTCTCCTTCTCCGCCTCGATGAAGGGAATGAGGTGGGCGACTGCCCGCTTCATGACGCGCGCGGACTTCACCACCTGCGGCAGGAACATCTTGCCCGACCCGAACAGGTCGCCGACGACGTTCATCCCGTCCATCAGTGGGCCCTCGATCACCTCGATGGGACGGGCGGATTGCTGCCGGGCTTCCTCGGTGTCGTCGATGATATGGGCGTCGATGCCCTTGACGAGCGCGTAGGACAATCGCTCGCCAACCGGCAGCGAGCGCCATTCGGCGGCGGCCTTTTCCGCGGCCGGGTCGACATCCTTATACTTCTCGGCGAGCGCGATCAGCCGTTCCGTCGCATCGTCGCGTCGGTCGAGGATCACGTCCTCGCAAGCTTCGCGCAGCTCCGGGTCGATCTGGTCGTAGACGTCGAGCTGGCCCGCGTTGACAATGCCCATGTCCATGCCCGCGGGGATGGCGTGGTAGAGGAACACGCTGTGCATTGCCCGGCGCACGGGTTCATTGCCGCGAAACGAGAAGCTGAGGTTCGAAAGGCCGCCGCTGATGTGAACGCCAGGGCAGCGGCGGCGGATTTCGCGCGCTCCCTCGATGAAATCGATGGCGTAGCGGCGGTGCTCGTCAATGCCCGTTGCGACAGCGAAGACGTTGGGATCGAAGATGATGTCGCTCGCGTCGGTGCCGTCGTTCGTCAGCAGCTTGTAGGCACGTTCGCAGATCGTGACCTTGCGTTCGACGGTGTCGGCCTGGCCGACCTCGTCAAACGCCATGACCACGACTGCAGCACCATATGCCCTGCACTTGCGGGCAAGATCGAGAAACGGCCCCTCGCCTTCCTTGAGGCTGATCGAATTGACGATCGGCTTGCCCGACACGCATTTGAGGCCGGCTTCGATCACGCTCCATTTCGAACTGTCGATCATTACCGGCACCCGGGCGATGTCGGGTTCGGCGGCGATGCGCTTCAGGAAGGTCGTCATGGCCTGTTCGGAATCGAGCAGGGCCTCGTCCATATTGACGTCGACGATCTGCGCGCCGTTATCGACCTGGTCGCGCGCGACTTCGACCGCAGCATCATAATCGCCGGCGAGGACCAGTTTCTTGAACCGCGCGGACCCGGTGACGTTGCAACGCTCGCCGATATTCACAAAGCGCGCGCCCGCGCCGACTTCATTCACTCGCGACATTTCCATTTGATCAGGCCGCAATCAGCATCGGTTCAAGCCCTGCAAGCAAGGTTCCGGGGCGGACGGCCGGGACGGCGCGCGGCGTGCAATCACGCACCGCCCCGGCAATTGCGGCGATATGCGCGGGAGTGGTCCCGCAGCAGCCGCCGACAATGTTCACTAAGCCGCTTTGAGCCCACTCGCGCACCTGGGCGGCGGTCTGCTCGGCTGCCTCGTCATATTCGCCAAGCTCGTTGGGAAGGCCGGCGTTGGGATAGGCCATCACCAAGGTATCGGCGATTGACGAAAGAGCAGCGAGGTGCGGCCGGAGCTGTGCTGCTCCGAACGAGCAATTGAGGCCGATCGTGATCGGCTTGGCATGACGGACCGATGCCCAGAAGGCCTCGACGGTGTGGCCCGAGAGATTGCGGCCGGAAAGATCTGTGAGCGTCATCGAGATCATCAGGGGCAGCTCGCGGCCGAGCGCATGCTCCGCCTCTAGCGTCGCCATGATCGCTGCCTTCGCGTTCAGCGTGTCGAAGATCGTCTCGATGAGGATGAAATCGACCCCGCCCTCGACGAGCGCGTCGACCTGCTCGCGATAGACCGCCTTCACCTGGTCGAAATCGACCTCGCGAAAGGCAGGGTCATTGACGTTGGGAGAAAGCGAAAGCGTCTTGTTGGTCGGGCCGATCGCGCCGGCGACCCAGCGCGGCTTGCCGTCCTTGCGGCTGTATTGGTCGACGACGCCTCGCACGATCTCGGCGGAAGCGCGGTTCATCCGCCGGACCAGTTGTTCGGCGGCGAAATCGGCCTGGCTGATGGCGTTTGCGTTGAACGTGTTGGTCGCAAGGATTTCCGCGCCCGCCTCGGCGAAACTCTCGCAGATCGAGCGCACGACTTCTGGCCTGGTGATGTTCAAGACGTCATTGTTTCCGCGCTGGTCCCTCAAGAGGGCCAGTTGCCCGCGATAATCTGCTTCCTGCAGGCGGTGCTGCTGGATGAGCGTGCCGTACGCGCCATCCTTGATGAGAATGCGCTTGGCGGCTTCGGCGCGGAGGCGGTTGGCAGGCGTCATTGGGCAGGTTCCCTTCGGGGGCGGACGCCGAGCAGATGGCAGATGGCGTAAGTGAGCTCAGCACGGTTGAGCGTATAGAAATGGAAGCAGCGCACGCCGCCGGCATAGAGCTGTCCGCAAAGCTCGGCAGCGAGCGTCGCTGCGATCAGCTGCCGGGCCGAGGGAAGATCGTCGAGCCCCTCGAACAGGCCGTTCAGCCAGCCGGGAATGCTTGCACCGCAAGCATCGGCGAAACGCCTGGTCTGAGCGACATTGGAGACCGGAAGAATGCCCGGCACGACTTCGATGTCCATGCCGGCATCGGCGACAGCGTCCTGGAAGCGAAGGAAACAGTCCGCCGAAAAGAAGAATTGCGTGATTGCACGGTCAGCGCCGGCGTCGACCTTGCGCTTCAGATTGTCGAGATCAGCCTTTGGGCTTGCCGCATCGGGATGGACCTCGGGATAGGCTGCGACCGAAATCTCGAACGGCGCGACCTTCTTGAGGCCGGCAACGAGCTCGGCGGCATTGGCATATCCGCCAGGGTGAGACGCGAAGGCCTGGCCCGGCTCGGGCGGGTCGCCCCGCAAGGCGACGATGTGGCGAACACCAAGTTGCCAATAGTCGCGAGCGATGGCGTCGACTTCCTCGCGGGTTGCACCGACGCAGGTCAAATGCGCGGCAGGGGCAAGGCGCGTCTCCTTGAGGATCCGCTCGACCGTTGCGTGGGTGCGCTCGCGAGTGGATCCGCCTGCTCCGTAAGTGACCGAAACGAAGCGCGGGTGCAGCGGCTCGAGAGTCTTGATCGACTCCCAGAGGTTCTGCTCCATCCTCTCGGTCTTGGGAGGGAAGAATTCGAAACTGAGCTCGATGTCGCCGCGCGCCTCGGCGAACAGCGGCCGGTGCTGGCTGAGCGACTCGAACGCGTTCATGCCGCCCTCCGCTCCCGCAGCGCAGCCTTGATGCCGCGCCACAAGGTCACGGTCAGCTCACCTCCCTTGAGGTGACGAACCTGGTCGACCTGCAGCCCGGCCGAGGAGAACCACCCGGCCATGACCTCGTCTTCGAACCCGAGCCGGATATGAGCATCGCTCGCGCGCAGCTCTTCCCGCTCATGCGCGGCGAAGTCGACGACGAGCAATGTTCCGCCCGGGGCGAGCACGCGCGCCGCTTCCGCGATCGCTGCCGCCGGCGAATGGGCATAATGGAGCACCTGGTGAATGACGATCGTGTCGGCGCTCTGGTCCGCGAGCGGAAGCGCATACATGTCGCCCTGCCGCAGGCTCGAAGCAATGCCGGCGGCCTCGAGCTTGACCCTTGCGACCCTTAGCATGTCGGACGAGCGGTCGATGCCGATTGCCTGGGTAGCGCGGGGACCGAAGAGCTCGATCATCCGGCCGGTGCCCGTGCCGATGTCGACGAGACGGCCGAGCGAGCGCTTGCCGAGCGCAGCGTCGATCGCCCGCTCGACCTCGCTCTCGGCGACATGCAGCGAGCGAATCTGGTCCCATAGCTCGGCATGGCCGGCGAAATAGCGGTTGGCGGCCTCGGCGCGTTCCGAGCGGATGGTCTCGGTACGCGCCGCGTCCGCTGCAAAGAGCGCCTGCGTCGCTCTATCCGCCCAGGCGTCGACGAGCATGAACATCGGCTCGACGCGGCTCGCTTCGGCAAGCGTCAGGAATACCCAGCTGCCTTCCTTGCGGCGCTCGAGCACGCCCGCGTCGGCGAGGATCTTGAGGTGCCGCGAGACACGCGGCTGGCTTTGTCCAAGGACCTGCGCAAGTTCGCCGACCGACAATTCCATCATCCTGAGAAGCACGACGATGCGTAGCCGGGTGGGATCGGCGAGCGCCTGGAATCGATCGGCCAGTGGCAGAATGGGAGTCACGACTTAACGATATAAAGATATCTTTATATGGTCAATTCATCGTTCGAAAATAATCTCTTGTGTCGTGATAGAGATTACAGCTATTGCCCCGCCCCTGGCCTGAACGACTCGCAACGAGAGGCCGGGAGCCCACCCGCGGGCTATTTTTAAAGGGAGTGGAGCGATCATGAAGAAGACTGCCATTGTGACCGTTGCGGTCCTCGCGCTCGGCCTTGCCGCGTGCAACAAGCACAACGCCGAGAACAATGCGGCGAACGAGACTGCGGTTGAGAACAACGCCGGTGCGGACGTCAACGCTGCGACGAACGATTCGGTCAACGCCGCCGACAACGCGCTCAACGCCGCCGGCAATTCGGTTGCGAACGCCGGTAACGCGCTCGAGGGCGCGAATGCAGCCGCCGCGAACGCGACTTCGAACAAGTAAGCTTTTTCAAGGCTTATCAACGAAGGGCTGCTCCCTCCAAGGGAGCGGCCCTTTTTTATTGTGCGCGCTTGCGGGAAGCGCTGCCGATGGCGATGCTCTGGAACCACCGGAAGGATTTCTTCGCTAGCGTTCCAATGACGAGATCGATCCTCGCCTCGATGTTCCTGCTCCTTGTCAGCTGCAACGACCGCCGGCCGCCGGCGCCGACGCGCGAACAAGCCGATCAGCTCAATGAGGCCGACACGATGCTCAACGATCTCGCCAATGAAGAAGGGCCGGCGGATCGCTCCGCCGGCCCTTCCAATTCGTCAGACTGAGCGGACCTTAGAAATCCATTCCGCCCATGCCGCCGCCGGCCATTGCCGGAGCAGGCTTGTCGTCCGGGATCTCGGCAATCGTCGCCTCGGTCGTGATCAGGAGGCCCGCCACCGAAGCCGCGTCCTGGAGTGCCGTGCGCACCACCTTGGTCGGGTCGATGACGCCAGCCTGGACCAGGTTCTCGTAGGTCTCGGTCTGGGCGTTGAAGCCAAGCGTCTGGTCGTTGGCGTCGTTGAGCTTGCCGGCAACCACGGCGCCGTCATGGCCCGCGTTCTCGGCAATCTGGCGCACCGGCGCCTGGAGCGCCTTGCGAACGATGTCGACGCCGCGCGTCTGATCGTCGTTCTCGCACTTCAGCCCATCGAGCGCCTTGGCCGCGTAAAGCAGCGCGGTGCCGCCGCCCGGAACGATACCTTCCTCGACCGCGGCGCGGGTCGCGTGAAGCGCGTCGTCGACGCGATCCTTGCGCTCCTTCACCTCGACCTCGGTCGCGCCGCCGACCTTGATCACTGCAACGCCGCCGGCGAGCTTCGCCAGCCGCTCCTGCAGCTTCTCGCGGTCATAGTCGGACGTCGTGGTGTCGATCTGCTGACGGATCGCGCCAACCCGGGCCTCGATATTCTCGCGGGTGCCATTGCCATCGACGATCGTCGTATTGTCCTTGTCGATCGTGACGCGCTTGGCCTGGCCGAGCATGTTCAGCGAGACGGTCTCAAGCTTGATGCCGAGATCTTCGCTGATCATCTCGCCGCCCGTGAGGATGGCAATGTCCTCGAGCATCGCCTTGCGGCGATCGCCGAAGCCGGGCGCCTTCACCGCCGCGACCTTGAGGCCGCCGCGCAGCTTGTTGACGACGAGCGTCGCCAGCGCCTCGCCCTCGATATCCTCGGCAATGATCAGCAGCGGACGCCCGCTCTGGACCACGGCCTCGAGGATCGGAAGCATCGCCTGCAGGTTGGAGAGCTTCTTCTCGTGGATGAGGATGTAGGGATCGCTGAGCTCGACCTGCATCTTCTCCGGATTGGTGATGAAGTATGGCGACAGGTAACCACGGTCGAACTGCATGCCCTCGACGACGTCGAGCTCGAACTCGAGACCCTTGGCCTCCTCGACCGTGATCACGCCTTCCTTGCCGACCTTCTCCATCGCCTCGGCGATCTTCTCGCCGACCTCGCGGTCGCCGTTTGCGGAGATGATGCCGACCTGGGCGATTTCCTGGCTGCCCGAAACGTCCTTC
>DATIQO010000251.1:0-1999 GCA_035470745.1 Sphingomicrobium sp.
AGCGAACGAACATCGCAGTATATGGGTATTTCTTGTCAGCCTTGCCGCGCGGGCGCGGCGCTCGCCCTATTGTTCCGGCATGCCGCCGTGTTCGCGGAAGCAATCGTTGTCCGCTCGATCAACAGCAAAAAGCCGCCCGAACAGGCTGTGTGAGAACTCGGCTAGTCAGATAAAATAGGCCGCATCGGCAACGAGGCGGCCTATTTCAATGAGCTACGTTCGGGGTATGGATCGAGGTCAGACGTCGCTTCTACCGGCAGCGGTTGAAGACTATGTGATGGCGGAAGCGCCGGTCCGGGTAATCGACGCCTTCGTGGATGGACTGGACGTGCGGCAGCTCGGGTTCGGGCGTTCGGTGCCGGCAACAACGGGTCGGCCGCCGTACGATCCGCGGGATCTGCTGAAACTTTATTTGTATGGCTATTTGAATGAGATCCGCTCGTCGCGTCGATTGGAACGCGAGTGTTGCCGGAATGTCGAGTTGATGTGGCTTCTGCGGCAACTGGCGCCCGACTTCAAAACGATCGCGGACTTCCGACGCGACAATGGGGCAGCCATCGTCGGGACGTGTCGGACATTCGTGCTGTTCTGTCGGGATCAGGGCCTGTTCACGGCGCGGCTGGTGGCGCTCGACGGCTCCAAGTTCCGTGCTGCCGCAAGCGCCAGGCGGATCATGGGACGGCGCGGGATCGCGGAGGAGATAGTTCGTCTCGACCGCAGGATCGTCGACTATCTGGCTGGACTGGACGAGAGCGATACCCGCGAGCCGGATGAAGCGCCCGGCGCAACCGCAGCGGCGCTTCAGGCTCTCCGGGCGCGGCGGGCCGAACTCGAACGCATGGCCACCGCGCTTGACAGCGAGGCGCGCCAGACGCTGGTGGAAGGCGAGCCTGACGCCCGGCCGATGGGCGTCGGCAGCAGTCGCAAGCCGCCTTCCTACAATCTACAAACGGCGGTCGATGCCGAGACCGGCCTTATTATCCATCATGAAGTAACGACCGAGCCGACCGACAATCGGCTGCTGTATCCGATGGCCAAAGCTACAAAGGATGTTCTCGGTGTCGAGACCCTGACGGTCGTGGCCGACGGCGGTTACTCCAACGGAGCGGCAGCCGCGGCGTGTGAGGCTGATGGCATTACGGCCTGCGCTCCAACCAACCGCGCCGTGAACAATCAGGGCGATGGAACGATGTTCGATCGGTCTGCCTTCGCCTATCAGGCGGAGACAGATACGTATATCTGTCCTGCCGATCGCGTTCTGGCCCGCAGGCAGGTGATGCGGCGCGACGCTCTCATCCTGTACGTGGCCAGCGATTGCTCAGACTGTGCGCTCAAGCCCCGCTGCACGACCGCAAAGCAACGTTTCGTCAGCCGTCACGTCCATGAGGATGCGCTTGAACGAATGAACGCTCGCTTTCAGGCCGATCCGACCCTGATCCGAAAGCGTCGCTGTGCTTCGGAGCATCCCTTCGGCACCATCAAGCGAATGACCGCAGGCGGCAGATTCCTCACCCGAGGTCGACAGAAAGTCAGCGGCGAAGCAGCGCTGAGCGTGCTGGCCTACAACATCATCCGGGCTATCAACCTCATCGGCCCCGCCGCACTCAGCACCAGGCTCGCCTGAGCCAGGAAAAAAGGCCCCGGGGAAACCGGAGCCTTTCGACTTTCCACACAGCCTGCGAAGGCGGCTTTCGAACCTGGACTATGTAAACTTTAAGCGAAGTGAAATGCTGTCTTCGCCTTCCGGCGATACGACATGAAGCCGAGGCCAGCGAAGCCAAGTATCATCATCGCCCAAGTGGAGGGCTCTGGGACAGCAGGCGAGAACGTGACGTTGACGTCCAGATTGTCGTAAACTTGGCTCTGGCTTGTCCCAAACGAGTTGTTCGTCGTCGAAAGAACTCCGAACGTGATAGCGTCACCAGAGAAATTCGGTCCACCAGCTTGTCCCGTGGCGAGGCCGTAGGTCCCTACGGCGCAGTTCACAAGACAGATTTCA
>DATIQO010000252.1:0-9188 GCA_035470745.1 Sphingomicrobium sp.
TTCGGGTGGCGCTGGCACCGCTCGCACCATGACGAGCGACCCGGTCTATTCGAGGCGAACGATCTTTATGCGCTGGTCTTTGCGGCGCTCAGCATCGCATTGTTCGTCGCCGGCGGCCGCTTCCCGCTGCTTTGGTGGGTCGGCCTCGGCATGGTCGTCTACGGTATCTTATATGCCATCTTGCATGACGCCCTCGTCCACCGGCGTATCCCGTTCCCGAAAAGTCCGCGCAGCGGCTATCTGAAGCGGCTAGTCCAGGCGCACCGGCTGCATCACTCCGTTCGCGAGCGCGAGGGAGCGGTCTCGTTCGGCTTCCTTTATGCTCCGCCGGTCGCGAGCCTCGTCGAACAATTACGCTCGAACCGGCCGAGACCTTGAGGATGCGCCGTCAAGGCGAGGTCGGATCATCGCTCGCGATTGCGATCATCCTCAGTTGGCTGGTTCTTCATATCTACGCCGTCTTCTTTCACCGCCTGTCGCCGGCCGGCCTTGCGCTTGCGCCGGTGCTCGTCGCGGCGATCTGCTGGCTTAACGTTGGACTGTTCATCATCGCGCATGACGCGATGCACGGCTCGCTTGCGCCCGGTCGGCCGCGGCTGAACCTGTGGTTCGGCCGTATCGCGCTCGCGCTTTACGCTGCCTTTCGCTTCGACCGGCTGAAGGCCATGCATTTGCAGCACCATCGCTCGCCCGGCACCGCTCGCGACCCCGACTTCCACCCCGAGGCGCCGAGGCACTTCTGGCCGTGGTACGCTTCATTCATGCGCCGCTACTTCGGGCTTAGCGAGTTCCTGGTCCTGTGCGTTCCGGTGGCAGCCTATCTCCTGATTGGCGGCAGGGTCTTGAACCTGCTGCTATTCTGGGCGCTACCGGCGGCCTTGTCCTCGCTCCAGCTATTCTATTTTGGAACCTTCCTGCCGCATCGTCACGATGGGTCCGCGTTTGCCGACGAGCACAATGCACGGACGAACGAGTTCGGGTGGGCGCTCTCGCTCGCGACCTGCTTCCACTTCGGCTACCACCACGAGCACCATCTCAAGCCTCACGTGCCCTGGTGGGGCCTGCCGACCGAGCGCAGGCGCCGAGCGCAGCCTCGATAAGGTCGGCGGCGCGCGCTCGTCCTCCTGCCGCGGCTATCTGATCGCTCAGCGCCATCGCTCGCGCGCGAAAGCTCGGATCCAACGCAATATCCGCAAGCTCACGTGCAAGCGATGCCGGGCTCGTCCCTCGCCTCAGAACCTTTCCTGCTCCGCTCCGGGCCACCCGCGCCGCGATGCCCGGCTGCTCGAATGCGAGCGGCAGCACGAGCATGGGAAGGCCCGCCGCCAGCGTATCGAGGACGATGTTCATGCCCCCGTGGCAGACCACGAGATCGACCTGACCAAGCGCGCTTCTTTGCGGCAGCCAATCGAAGACGATGGGCCGCCCCGGCAGGCTCCCAGCCTCTTTTGCGCCCTTCAGTCCGCCGAGGGTGATGACAAGACGCAGCCCGAGCCGGTCGCAGGCCTCTGCAACCTTACGAAAGATCGCGGTGCGCGATCCTTGCAGCGTGCCAAGCGAAGCAAGGACTGTTGGCCGTCCATCGCACGGCGGAAGCGAGAGCGGAGGATCGTCGTCCGGCCTGAACGGGCCCGTATAATGGAACGTTGGCGGCAGCTCTTTGCGCGGGAAATCAAGGCCGGGAACGGCCTGAGCCAGCTGCAGCAAGGGCGAAAAGCAGTCCTCCAGCCTGCCGCGCCGGGAAAGGCCGAGGGCTTTTGAATTGCGCGCGATGGCGCGGTTGAACGATCGAAGGATGAAATCGCTGACCATCCATCCCCCCTCGTTGCGGCGGATGCCGCGCGCACTAGGGTCGTAGCGCCAGCTTACGAAGGGCGGCGGGACGCCCATTTCGCGGTTCATCGGGATGGTGGTGGCGATGCTGATCCAGGGAATCTTGAGATAATCGGCAACCAGGCCGCCGGCGGGCTCGAGCTGGTCGGCAATGATCGCGTCGACGCCAATCGAGCGCAGCAGAGCCGGGCCTTCGCGGCAGAAGGTCGCGGTAAAATCCTCCATCCGCTTCATCGTGCCGCCGAGGCCGACAAGGCCCCGGATCTTCGACATTGGCCGGGTCCAGTTCTCGACGGGCGGGCGGTCGGAGCCGAGCGATGCAAAGCCCGCCCCTTCCGCCTGGACCAGGTGCCTTGCGTCCTCGTGGTGAACGAAGGTCGCCCGGTGGCCACGTTGGATGAGCGCCTCGGCAAGCGCCGAAAGCGGGTCGTAATGACCACGCAGCGGCGGCGCAAAGATCGCGAAATGCGCCATTAGTGGCGCCAGCCAAGAGCCACGGCTTCTGCAAAGGTCGGGAAGAGATAGGCGAGCTTCCTCGTCTTGCTGACGGTTACTCGCCGGTCCCACGCAGCGCTCCCGAGCGAACGCACCCGGCGCCCGATCGCACCGTAGATGCGAAGCGCCGCGAGGACCGCGAGGCGCGATCGGAACGGCAGCCGCCTGGCGCCGACCCTTGCGCTCATCTCGAATATCTCGACGCCCTCGACGAGCCTGCGCGACATTGCCGTCAGCGCCGCGCGGTTCTTTTCCTCGAGAAGCTGGCCCGGCTCGATGCCATGCTCCGCAAGCCACTGGAGGGGCAGATAGCAGCGCCCGGCATTGGCGTCCTCGCGGATGTCGCGCGCGATGTTCGAGAGCTGGAATGCAATGCCAAGATCGGCAGCACGTTCGAGCGTTTCTTCATCGCTTGGCGCGACGCCCATGAGGATCGCCATCATGCAGCCGACGGCGCCGGCGACATGGTAGCAGTAGAGCACGAGGTCCTCCTCGCTTGCCGGCTGCCAGCCAACCTCGTCGAGGGCGAAACCCGCAAGATGGTCTTCAAGGAACCGATCAGGGATCGGACATTCCCGGAGAAGTTGGCCAAGCGCGAGGAACGGCAATTCCTCGACCGGTTCGCCGCCAAGGACGCGCCTTGTCTTGCCGCGCAATACGGAAACATTGCCACGCACGGTCGAGCCGAACCCGTAGATCTGCCCGTCGCACACGTCGTCGCAATGCCTGCACCAGCAATAGAGCAAATAAGCCCGCTCGCGCGTCGCCGTGTCGAAGAGCCTGCTCGCGGCCCGAAAGGACTGCGATCCCCGATCGATCGACTGCCGCGCGCCCTCGACGATTTCCTCGCGCGTCATTGCCCGAGGTCCTCGAGCATCAGTCCCGCCGTTGCCTTGGCGCTGCCGATAACGCCCGGAATCCCGGCACCCGGGTGCGTGCCGGCGCCGACGAAATAGAGGTTGGAGATGACGTCGTCGCGGTTGTGCACGCGAAAATAGGCGCTCTGCGTCAGGATCGGCTCGAGGCTGAAGGCTGACCCAAGGTGCGAGTTCAGCTGCTGCTCGAAGTCCATTGGAGTGAAATGGAAGCGGTCGCGAAGGTGCATCGTCAGTCCTGGCAGCAGCCGGTCCTCGATGATCTTGATGATCTTCTGGGCGTAGGCCTCGCCCTCACGATCCCAGTCGACAGGCGCGCGGCCAAGGTGCGGGACCGGCGCCAGGGCGTAAAAGGTCGAGCGGCCCCGCGGAGCCATGGTGGCATCGGTTGCCGAAGGATGATGGACGTAGAGCGAGGGATCTTCCGGCAGCGAGTTGCCGCGATAGATCTCGTTGAGGAGCTCGCCGTAGCGCGGCCCAAACAGGATATTGTGATGGGGAACGTCCGGCCATGTCCGGTCGGTCGAGAAATGAAGGACGAACAGCGAAGGCGAGAAGCGTTTCCTCCGCAGCCGGTTGGCCGACTTGCGCGCGGACCCGTGCCTTAGCATGTCGTAAGTGCGCACAATGTCCGCGTTGGACGCGACTGCATCGAACCGTTCGGCCCAGCCATGCTTGGTTCTAACCCTTGTCGCTCGCGCGCCGTCGGTGACGATCTCGGCAACCGCGTCGCCGAGGCGGACGGTTCCCCCCAATCGCTGGAGATGGCGCACCATCCCATCGACGAGCCGGTTCGTGCCTCCCTTGGCGAACCACACGCCGCCGTCGCGCTCGAGCTTGTGGATCAGCGCGTAGATGGAGCTCGTCGACATTGGATTGCCGCCGACGAGAAGCGAGTGGAATGATAGCGCCTGGCGGAGCTTCTCGTTGCGAACGAATCCCGACACCGTCGAATAGACCGATCGCCATGCCCGATAGCGGGCAAGCTTGGGGCCGGCGCGAAGCATCGACTTGAAGTCGAGGAACGGCACCGCTCCGAGCCGTTCATAGCCCTCGCGATAGACGCCGGCGGAATAGCTGAGGAACTTCGCATAGCCCTCGACGTCCCGCGGTTCGAGCGCGTGGATCTGCCTTGCGAGCAGTTCGTCGTCGTTGACATAATCGAAGGTCGATCCGTCCGGCCACGACAGGCGGTAAAAAGGCGTGACCGGCACGAGCTCGACGTCGGCGGCCATGTCAGCGCCGCTGATCGCCCAGAGCTCGCGCAGGCACGCGGGATCTGTGATGACCGTCGGTCCGGCGTCGAAGACATGTCCGTCCCGCTCCCAGAAATATGCCCGTCCGCCCGGCTTGTCCCGCGCCTCGATGACGGTCGTGTCGATCCCCGCCGACTGGAGGCGGATGGCGAGTGCAAGGCCGCCGATCCCCGAGCCGATGACCGCTGCCCGCTTCACCGCGCGCTCCGCAGGGCCGATAGTGCACGGACGACGCCGACGGGCGGCCTGCCGCTGAGAATCCTTAGCTTGTCGAGCTGAGTGAGCTCGGCCGCGTAGAAGCGCTGGATGACCGCTGGCGGAAGCCTGTAGAAATGTTCCAGCACGCGGTAGCGCTCGTCCGGCTCGGCGGCGCGGAACAGCATCCGGTTGAGAAGCTGGAAGAAGCGCCGCTTTGTCCAAAGCCGCTGTGCCCGGGCCCGCAGCATCAGGGCAACCGCGAAGGCTGACAGATCCCCCTGCTCCGCCAGCGCCATCGCATTGGCCGCAGCATCGGGGAGCGAATAACCCGTCGTCGGGTGGAAGAAGCCGCCCCTCAGGCCAAGGCGCGGCACCGCGTCGGCCTTGGGCCAGAGGTCCTCCAGCCTTCCCTCGATAACCACCGGGAGCACGCCCGTTTCCTGCGAGATGATCTCGGCTTCATCGCCGCCCTGTTGCTGCCTGGCGACGGCGTCGAGCCTCGTTCCGATCCGCTCCTGGTCAAGCAGCGGCGATGAAGAATAATAGGTATCTTCGATGAGGAGCTCGGTCTGGCCGAGCGGAAGCATGTAGATGAACCTGTAGCCATCGAGCTGCGGAACGGTCGCGTCCATGACGACCGGCCGTGTGACCTGGTGAAGCGCGGGAAAGCGGTAGACCCTGCCGACGAACTTTTGCCAGCCGAGCTCGATCCCGGTCATTGGTCCCGGCCCGCGCGCGTCGATGACGCAGCCGGCCTCGATCCGCTTGCCATCGACGATGACATGGCCGGGCCTGACCTCGGTTACATTTGCGCCGAGCCGGTATTGGCGGTTGCCGAGCGCGCTCCGGACCGCGCAATCGAGGTCCGTTGAGCGGATGCTTGTATAGCCGACCGGGATGCGCCGTTCGCGCCTTGGAAAACGGACCTCGTGGTCGGGCCAGCGGCGCCGGGCGACCTGGTCGACGATCCAGCCTGATCCCGCCGCGATGTCACTGTCGAAGAAGGACCAGATGTGGTTTCCGCCAAAACTCTCGTCCTGCTCGATGAGGAGCAGGTCGAGTTCGGGTCGCCGCTTGGTGATCGCGATCGCCGCCAGTCCCCCGGCAAGGCCGCCGCCGCAGATAATGATCGAGGTCATGGCGATACGGTCCAAAGCCCGCTGTTCCATGCCCGCCAAGCGCGATACGCATGGGACCAATGCCGATCTTTCCCGCGTCCTTCCTCATGGTTGCCGCTGCAGCCGCCTCGACGAGCTCGCTCGAAGTCGACCTTGACGGTATGCGCAATGCACGAGGGGTGATCCAGGCCTGCCTGATGCGCGATCGCAAGTCCTTTCCGGACTGCAGGTCCGACCCGGCGGCGGTGAAGCAGACGATGCCGGCGAGCGGGACGCGCCTCTTGTTCACCGACCTGCCGCCCGGCCGCTATGCGCTGGCGCTCTTTCACGACGAGAACGTCAACGGAAAACTTGACACGCTGCTTGGTATTCCGCGGGAAGGCTTCGGCTTCTCACGCAATCCGGTGGTGCGCTTTGGCGCGCCTCGGTACGACCAGGTCAGCATTGAACTTGTCCCGGGATTCACCCGCCTGCGCGTGCGCCTGCAATACCTGCTTTAGCCCAGATGGTTGGCCGGATGGCGATCGGATAACCTCCAAAGTCGGGGGATCGCGTTCGGTAAGGTCATGCTCGAGCTCAGTCGCACTGAAATCCCTCAATCGACCGCGCGGTCCATGCCTTCCTCGGGAACCCTTCGCGTCCTGCTCGCTGCTCCGCGCGGTTTTTGCGCCGGTGTGACGCGCGCAATCGATGCTGTCCGCGACGCCCTCGCGGCGCATGGCGCGCCGGTCTACGTGAGGCGCCCGATTGTCCACAACCTCGAAGTCGTCCGGACGCTCGAGGCGGAAGGCGCCGTTTTCGTCGAGGAACTCGATGAAATCCCGGCCGGCGCAGTGGTGATGTTCTCCGCTCATGGGATTTCGCCGGCGATCGCGGCGGATGCCAAGGCCCGCGGCCTCATTGCTTATGATGCCGTCTGCCCTCTCGTCTCGAAGGTTCACCGCGAGGTCGAGCGTCATCAGCGCGCAGGCCGCGTCGTCATCCTGATCGGTCACGAAGGGCATCCCGAGATCGAGGGAACGCTTGGCCATGCGAGGAGCGGCAAGTCGTTCGTGGTCAGCAGCCATTCCGAAGTCTCCGCTCTCCCCTTGCAGCCCGACACGCCGGCGGCTTACGCGATCCAGACCACCTATTCGGTCGATGAGGCCGAGCGGATCGTGGAGGCCCTGCGCGCTCGCTTCCTCGATCTCGCCGGGCCCTCGTCGAGCGATATCTGCTACGCCACGACCAATCGGCAGGTGGCGGTGCGGGCGGTTGCGCAGCGCTCCGACGCGGTCATCGTCGTCGGCGAGCAATTCTCGTCCAACGCCTGCCGGCTCGCGGAAGTCGCTTCCGCGCACTGTTCGAGCGTCCAGCTCGTGTCGAACGCCGACGAGATGGATTGGAATGCTCTCCCGTCGCAGGGCATCGTTGGCATCAGCGCCGCCGCCTCGACGCCCGATTCGTCCGTGCAGGCGATCATCGCAGCGCTCTCCGGCCGCTACGCTCTGACCATCGATGAACTCGAATTGTCCCGGGAATCCGCCGTGTTCAAGCCGCTGGAGATTTCGTGAAGAGCGCTCATGCGCCATCGGCAATCGCGGCCATTGAAAGGCCGCTCGCCGAGATTGCGTGCGACATCGACGCACTGCTCGACGAGCATCTGCCGGTGCCGCCAGACACCAGTGCCCGGCTGTTCGAGGCGATGCGCTATGCCGCGATCGGAGGCGGGAAACGCCTCCGGCCGCTGCTTACCTGCGCCTCCGCCGACCTGTTCCACATCGATCGGCGCCACTCGCTCCGCGCCGGCCTCGCGGTCGAATGCATCCACGTCCATTCGCTGATCCACGACGACCTGCCGTGCATGGATGACGACCAGCTCCGCCGCGGGAAACCCACGGTGCACGTCGCCTTCGACGAAGCGACAGCCGTCCTTGCGGGAGATTCGCTCCTCGCCCTTGCCTTCGAGATCCTCGGCGATCCGCGCACGCATCCCGATGCCGAGCGCCGCTCCGAGCTCACCCGCGAACTGGCGCGCGCTGCCGGCGCGTCAGGAATGGCCGGCGGGCAGATGCTGGACCTCCTGCCCATCTGTCCGCCGGTCGACCTCGAGGCGATTACCCGGCTGCAACGATTGAAGACAGGCGCGCTCATTGGCTGGGCCGTCGAGGCCGGCGCAATCCTCGCCGGTGCCGGCGGCGAAGCCCGCCTCAGCTTACGAGGCTATGCCCAGAACGTCGGTCTCGCCTTCCAGATCGCGGACGATCTCCTCGACCTCGACGGCGACGAGAAAGTGGTCGGAAAGCGGCTGCGCAAGGACGCCGACCAAGGCAAGGAGACCTTCGTCAGCCTGCTTGGTCCAGGGCGCGCGCGCCAGCAGGCGCAAATGCTTGTCGAGCAGGCCGTCGACCACCTCCGGCCCTTCACCGGCAGGAGCGAGTTGCTCGAAGCTATCGCCCGCTTTGCGATCTCGCGGGATCGTTGACGATCACGTCCGCTTCGACGGCCACGCGCACCGCCTCGGCCGAAGTCTTGACCTGGAGCGCCTCGATCAGCCGCTCGCGGTGCATCTTCACGGTCTTTTCCTGGATGTTGAGAAACCCGCCGATCTGCTTGTTGCGATAGCCCGCGACCATCAGCTCGAGGACCTGGCGCAAGCGCGGTGTCAATCCTCCGACGAGCTTGCGGGCGCGCGTTCGACGAAGGCCGCTCGAGGCTCCCGCGGCACCCGTGTCCATCTGCGAGCCAACGAACATCGCCGCAGTGCCGTCATCGCCCAGGATAGGAGCGATCATCACGGCATTGCGAAACGGGCTTCGGTCCTTGCGGTAGTTGGTGAGCTCGACGATCGTTGAGCGTGCTTCGCGGATCGCGGCGCGAAGCTCGGCGCGCGCCTCGGTCTCGGTTCCCGGACCGCTCAGCAACCGGCAGTTCTGGCCAAGAACTTCGGCGCGCGAATATCCTGTCAGGGTTAGAAACGCCGCATTCGCATCAATGATGGGATTGTCGGCAGCGCGATTGTCGGTGACGATCATGGCCAGGGGAGAAGCGTGGACCGACGCGATCAAGGTACGAACCTCACCCATTGCCCAGTCGAAAAGCCTCCGACAATTGCTTTCCAAGAGCGGGATAACGCGCGGTACCGCCTTTCGGCGACACGGTACAAAGACTGTCTCTCAAGCTGAATTTATGGCGCTACCCGAAATCGAATTCAGGACGCGGCTAACGAATCCGGGGCGCGCTCGATGCAATGTCGCGCTTCAATCCGGCGTTGACGTCCAGCACCGAGCAAGCGGACATTCGACCGCCGCGGCCTCCTCCTATATGCTTCGCGCATTACATGGAGGCGGCCATGGCCAGAGGTTTGTGCCGAACCAGAAATGATGAAAGCGGGGCGGAGTACGTCCGCGTCGATTACGGAGAGAACTCGGGGA
>DATIQO010000253.1:0-5086 GCA_035470745.1 Sphingomicrobium sp.
GTCGGCATGTACGGCGAGCAAGGGGGCGGCATTTCCGACCGCGACAGGATCGCTGATCGCCTCACCATCATCGAGGGGACGCTCGGCAAGGCATTCGGCGTGATGGGCGGCTATATCGCGGCCGACAAGACCATCATCGACTGCATCCGCTCCTACGCTCCCGGCTTCATCTTCACGACGAGCCTCTCGCCCGTGCTCGTTGCCGGTGCGCTTGCGAGCGTGCGCCATCTCAAACAGTCGAGCGAGGAGCGCCGCGCCCAGCAGGAAGCGGCGGCGATGCTCAAGGCGAAGTTCGCTTCCGCGGGCCTGCCGCTGATGGCGAGCGTGACGCACATCGTCCCGCTGCTGATCGGCTGCCCGGTCAAGGCCAAGCGCGTCAGCGACATACTGCTTGCCGAATACGGCCTTTACGTCCAGCCGATCAACTTTCCGACGGTGCCGCGCGGCACCGAGCGGCTGCGGTTCACTCCAGGCCCGCAGCACAGCACGCAGATGATGGACGAGCTGACCCAGGCTCTCGTCGAAATCTTCAGCCGCGAAGAGATCCGCCTGGCCGCCTGACACTGGCGAATCCCGCGCGCCTGTCCTAGTCAGGTGCAATGCGCATCGCCCTTGCCGCCGACCATGCCGGATATATCCTCAAGGACGAGTTGGCCCGCTGGCTCGCCGAGCTTGGCCATGACGTCACCGACCTCGGCACGAACGGCCCGGAAAGCGTCGATTATCCAGAATATGGCGCGAGGCTCGCAAGGGCGGTTGCGCTTGGACAGGCCGAACGCGGCATTGCCATATGCGGGTCCGGCATCGGCATCTCGATCGCGGTCAATCGCAACCTCAAGTGCCGCTGTGCCAGGGTGAGCGACCCGCTCTCGGCCGAGCTTGCCCGAGCGCACAACGATGCGAACGTGCTTGCGCTCGGTGCGCGCCTCATCGGCAGCGACATGGCCAAGGCCTGCGTCATTGCCTTCCTCGAAACGGAATTCGCCGGCGGGCGCCATCAGCGCCGCGTCGACCAGCTTTCACACGAATTGCAGGAATCCGACTGATGGCCACAGCAGCCGACCTCAAGCCCGAGCAGAATTACCGCGTCCCCCACGGCTTCTTCACCAGTGGGTTGAGCGAGATCGATCCGGCGGTCGAGGATGCCGTTCATGACGAGCTTCGCCGCGAACAGACTCAGATCGAGCTGATCGCGTCCGAGAATATCGTCAGCAAGGCAGTGCTCGAGGCGCAAGGATCGGTCCTCACCAACAAATATGCCGAAGGCTATCCTGGCCGCCGCTACTACCAGGGCTGCGCGCCTTCGGACGCGGTCGAGACGCTCGCGATCGAGCGTGCAAAGAAGCTGTTCAACTGCGCCTTCGCGAACGTCCAGCCCCATTCCGGCGCGCAGGCGAACGGCGCGGTCATGATGGCGCTGCTCAAGCCCGGCGATACGATCATGGGCATGAGCCTTGCTGCGGGCGGCCATCTCACTCACGGCGCGCCGCCGGCGCAGTCGGGCAAATGGTTCAACGCGGTCCAGTACGGCGTCAGGCGCGATGACCATCTGGTTGATTTCGACGAGCTCGAGCGGCTCGCGAAGGAACACCGACCCAAGCTCATCATCGCCGGCGGTTCGGCCTATCCGCGCCATTTCGACTTCAAGCGTTTCCGCGAGATCTGCGACGAGGTCGGCGCCCTGCTTATGGTCGACATGGCGCATTTCGCCGGCCTCGTTGCCGCGGGCGAACATCCTTCGCCTTTTGGTCATGCGCACGTGGTGACGACGACGACGCACAAGACCCTGCGCGGACCTCGCGGCGGCATGGTGCTGACCGATGACGAGGACATTGCAAAGAAGGTCAATTCGGCGGTCTTCCCCGGTCTCCAGGGCGGCCCCCTCATGCACGTCATCGCCGCCAAGGCGGTCGCATTCGGCGAAGCGCTCCAGCCCGAATTCAAATCCTATGCAAAAGCGGTCATCGCCAATGCGAAGACGCTCGCCGGACGGCTCAAGGAGCGCGGCGCGGACCTTGTCGCCGGCGGCACGGACACGCATCTTGCGCTCGTCGACCTCCGCCCGCTCGGGCTGACCGGGAAGGATGCCGACGAAAGCCTCGAGCGCGCCGGCATCACCTGCAACAAGAACGGCGTCCCGTTCGACCCGCTGCCGCCGGTGAAGACCAGCGGCATCCGTGTCGGCTCTCCTGCGGGCACGACACGAGGCTTTGGAAGCAGCGAGTTCGGGGACATTGCGGACATGGTCGCGGACGTCCTCGACGGTCTGAAGGACAATGGCCCCGAGAATAACGGCGCGGTCGAGAAGCGGGTCAACGAGCGCGTTCGCGAGCTTTGCGCCCGCTTCCCAATCTACCAGGGATGAGGCCCCGCTAGGCGATGCGCTGCCCATTCTGCGCGCACGAAGACAGCCAGGTGAAGGACAGCCGCCCGAGCGAGGACGGCGCCGCGATCCGCCGTCGGCGCCAGTGCGAGGCATGCGGCGCGCGCTTCACCACGTTCGAGCGCGTCCAGCTGCGCGACCTCACGGTCGTCAAGAAGAACGGCGAGCGCGAGGCGTTCGACCGCGACAAGCTGTCGCGCGCGATCGGACACGCGACGCGCAAGCGCGACATTGACGCAAGCCGCATCGACCGCCTCGTCAGCGGCATCCAGCGGCAGATGGAAACCATGGGCGACGAGGTTCCATCGGTGAAGATCGGAGAAGCGGTCATGGCCGGGCTCAAGGCTCTCGACCACGTCGCCTACATAAGATTTGCAAGTATCTACAAGGACTTCAGCGACCCGGGAGATTTTGCGGAAATTGCCGGCCAAGTGCGTGAGGAAGAGCCCCTGGCGCCCTCGTCCAAGCCCGGCTCTTCCCCTCCGGACCGCCTGCTGTGACGGAGAGCGACGCGGGGTCCAGCAAGCCGGTCATCGTCCTTGTCCGACCCCAGCTGGGGCAGAACATCGGCAAGGCGGCGCGGGCAATGCTCAATTTCGGATTGAGCGAGATGCGCCTCGTCAGCCCGCGCGACGGCTGGCCCAACCCCGATGCCGGTCCGGCCGCAAGCGGCGCCGATCTCGTTCTTGAGCAGGCGCGGGTCTTCGATACGGTCGAGGCGGCAATCGCCGATTGCAGTCAGGTCTTCGCATCGACGGTGAGGCGCCGCGACCTCGTCATGCCGGTGCTCGGGCCCGAGCAGATGGCCGAAAGGATCGTTGCCTTGAAGGAGCGCAGCGCCATCCTCTTCGGGCCGGAGCGCTCGGGCCTCGAAACCGAGGACGTGGCGCTTGCAAGCGCAATCGTGACGGTGCCCATCAATCCCGACTTTGGCTCGCTCAATCTCGCCCAGGCGGTGATCCTCCTTGCCTATGAATGGTCAAGGCACAGCGAGCTTGCGCAGCCTCCTGCAAAGGAGCTCGAGCCACCCGCCGCGCATGGAGAGATCGAAGGCCTTCTTGGTCAACTCGGCGAGGAGCTCCAAAGGAAGGGCTATTTCCACCCTCCCTCGCGCACCCAGTCGACGAAGAACACGATCCGGACCATCTTCACCAAGACCGGCTGGTCGTCGCGCGAAGTAAAAGCGGTGCGGGGGATCATCAGGGCATTGGTCGAACCAGCACGACGGCGATGATTGGCACGCTCTTTCGATGCGTGTAAGGAAGAAAATTCGGCCGGAGAACCAGTATGTTGCTTCTAATTGCCGCTTTTGCCGCAGTCGCTCCGCAATCGCCCCCGCAGCAAGCGGCGGACCCGGACCCGGTTGTTTGCAAGCGCGACCGGACCTCCGAAGTCGGTACACACATGCGAGCCGGGAAGGTCTGCATGAAGAAGTCCGAGTGGGATTTCGTTGAAAGGAACACCCAGCGCGAGCTGCAGACGTTCAAGGACCATAGCGCGTTCGATCCAGGAACGGCCCAGGGCGCAAGGCCCCAATAAGCCTTCCGATAGCTTGCATTTGGCGGCTCGATTCTCTAGGTGCGCCGCTCGCAATTGATCCCGCATGCCCGGTGAAGCGGAGATCGCGCCAGTCGAAAGGACTGACGGTGCGGGTCCGGGCACGACTGAAAACGCGAATTGGAGAAACAAAGTGACGAAGCGCACCAGCGCCAAATACAAGCTCGACCGCCGCATGGGCGAAAACGTCTTCGGACGTCCCAAGAGCCCCGTCAATCGCCGCGAATATGGCCCGGGCCAGCACGGCCAGCGCCGCAAGAGCAAGCTCAGCGACTATGGCATCCAGCTGCGCGCGAAGCAGAAGCTCAAGGGCTATTACGGCGACATCACCGAGAAGCAGTTCAAGAAGAATTATGTCGAGGCGACCCGGATGAAGGGCGACGCCTCGCAGAACCTCATCGGCCTCCTCGAGCGCCGTCTCGACATGGTGGTTTACCGCGCGAAGTTCGCACCGACGATCTGGGCGGCGCGCCAGCTGGTCAACCATGGCCACATCCGCGTCAACGGCGCCAAGTGCAACATTGCCTCGCGCCGCGTGAATATCGGCGACATCGTCGAGCTCGGATCGAAGGCGCAGGAGATGGCGCTGGTGATCGAGGCGCAGAGCCTCGCCGAGCGCGACATCCCCGATTATGTGGTTCCCGACGGCACGTCGAAGATCACCTTCACGCGCGTCCCCAAGCTCGACGAGGTGCCCTATCCGGTCCGGATGGAGCCGAACCTCGTGATCGAGTTCTACTCGCGCTAACGAGCGCCTCGGGCAAAAGCTTTTCTGGGCGGTCGCGGACAGTTCCGCGGCCGCCCTTTTTCTTGTGAAGCGGGCAGGAACCGCGAGGCCGTCTTTTGGGAACCGGCCCGGTCGCGGCTAACGGGCCGAGAGCAGCCGGGTCCCTTGCGAGGCGCTGCCCTCGGGGCCAGGCGCTTTGGCGAGCTTTGCCGGAGCCGTCGGCGGCAAGCTTAACCTCCTGAATTGCATCCATAATGGCTCATTTTTGGAAGCGGTCCGCAAGATTTCGTTAACCATTTTTGGCGACCCTTGGTGCGCTCGGTTGAGAGGTAACAGGCGAACACGAAAGACAGTGAACATGCAGCAAACATTGCGCACATCCGACCTTCGGCGGCCGCATTCCGCGAGCGAGATTGATC
>DATIQO010000254.1:0-3274 GCA_035470745.1 Sphingomicrobium sp.
CCTTCCGCATCGCGCAAGTCTTCCGCGCCATCACGAAAATGAACGTAATAGAGACCCATGTTTTCTGCCCGTTCCCTGGGGCGGGAGCAGTTAGGCTCTCTGCCGCTGAAGCCCCGGACATTCGGTCAGCGATGGAGCCGGCGTTACGACGAGCGGCGAAGAACAGCCAGAACATGGATTAGTCGGCATCTGGGGCAGGAGGCCGAGGATCTTCGCGATCACGGCCAAGCGCTGCAGGCGATTGGCGCGCGCGGTCGGCAGTCCCGCGAACATTGCCACGCTCACCAACTTGGCCGAGGATTTCGACGCTGCGGCCGAAGAGGCCGATAAAGCCGTTCGTGACAGCGGCGCGCTTCCACCAAGACCCGAAGTTTAACACCGGTACGCTCTACCGAGGAGGGGCGGATCAGCCGCTTGCCTTGGAACGCTCCTTTTCTGCCAGCCGTCCCTCGTCCGTGTGCCGATTGAGGCGGCGCAGGTGGAGGTATTCCGGGTTGAACAGCCCCACGGCTTGAAGCGCGCACATATCAGGAATTGTTAGCTTCTGGCGTTCGAGGATCAGGCGCCCTTCCCGCCTCAGTTCCTGGATCGTGCGGTTCACATGAACCGACGTCAGGCCCGTCGTATCGGCAATATCATTTTGCGTCAGAGGGAAATCGCAGCTGAAGCCGTGGGTCAGGCCGATCGACTCAAGACGAAGGAACAGTTCGCAAAGCAGGTGCGCTATTCGCTCGCGGGCAGAGCGCTGGCCAACGCTCAAAATCCATTCGCGGTGGATCGACTTGCTGACCAACTCCACCCACCACAGGGCGGTCGTGATATTCGGGAAGTTGGTGACGACGCGGTGAAGCGCCTCGCGTCCCACTTCGGCCACCTTCAGCCTCGTTATTGCGCAGACCGAGTGGTCCATCCGGTCAAGAATGAAGAGATTGAGATCGCAGATGTCGCCGGGGATCGCGAAGTCAACGATGTGCCTGCGACCATCCTCGAGCGTGCGATAATGAGCCGCCCAACCCTCAAGAACGATATAGACGAAGTGCGGCGCATCTCCCTCGCGGATCAGGTCCTGCCTTGCCTGGATGGTGCGGGTGGATTGGGTGCATAGCCGCGCGAGTTCGGCACGGTCGGCGTCCGTGAGCGTCGTATATTCTTCGAGACGACGAGTGAGGGCGTTGGGCAAGGAGCTACTCCACCTAGATACGGGGAGCGCGATGCATCTTTGCACGCGCCTGCTTACGCGGACGTTCGTCCCTTCAGGAATCTTCTAGCATGTAACTGCTGATAGACCCAGCGAAGCACGAGCTGGTCGCAAGGAGAGCTGCCTTCTTCGACAGTCGCCGGTCATGCGCCAGTCAAGGTCGGCGCTATCCTCTCTTCAGTAATTATAGGCACGTTCGCCATGGTCGGTGATGTCCAGTCCTTCGCGCTCCTGATCCCTCGCGTGGCGAAGCGGAATGAGCGCCTTTACCAGTCCAAAGCAAAGTGCCGAGCCAGCCGCCGACCAGGCGATCGCGACCGCCACTGCGGCCACCTGCCTGACGAGCTGGTGCACGAATGAATAGTCCGGTCCGCCGTGCCCGCCCAGTGCCGGAACAGCGACAAGAGCCGTGCCGATCGAGCCCGCCATTCCGCCAAGGCCATGGATCCCGAAGACGTCGAGGCTGTCGTCAAGCCGCAGCCGGTTCTTCAACGAGCCAACGAAAGCATAGCAAACGAGGCTTGTCGCAGCGCCGAGGAGCAGCGCACCCATCGGCCCGCTCGCGCCGGCCGCCGGCGTGATCGCGACTAATCCAGCGATGGCTCCCGAAGCGGCGCCAAGCATCGACGGTTTGGCGGAAACCAGCCGCTCGGCGCCCATCCAGGCAAGCAAGCCTGCCGCCGGGGCGACGAACGTGTTCAGCATCGCCACCGCGGCAAGTCCGTTCGCCTCGAGCGCCGACCCCGCGTTGAACCCGAACCACCCGACCCACAATAATCCTGCCCCGACCATCGTCAGCGCAAGTGAATGGGGCGGCATCGCTTCTTTGAGGTGACCGATACGCGGCCCTGCGAACGCGACGCCGACCAGGCCGGCAACACCCGAGTTGATGTGGACGACGGTTCCGCCTGCGAAATCAATTGCGCCGAACTTGAAAAGGAACCCATCGCTTGCCCAGACCATGTGCGCGAGCGGCGCATAGACAATCGCCTGCCACAGCAGCGAGAAGAGCATGATCGCGCTGAAGCGGACCCGTTCGACCAGCGCGCCGATCACCAGCGCCCCGGTGATTGCAGCAAAGCTCATCTGGAACGCGGCGAAAACCAGTTCAGGGATGGCCTTTGCGGCGGTTCCAACCGGCCAGGCGCTGTCTGCGTTGATTCCTGCGAACCCGGCCTTACCCAATCCTCCCACGAGCGCATTGCCGTCGTCGAAGGCAAGGCTGTAGTCGACGAGCACCCAGGCCAGGATCGCGATTGCGGTGATCCCGAGCACTTGGCTCATCACCGAAAGCAGGTTTTTCGCGCGGACCAAGCCGCCATAGAATAATGCAAGCCCAGGGAGCAGCATCAACATCACGAAGGCGGTCGAGACGAGCATCCACGCCGTATCGCCGCTGTCGATGGTGAGCTGCCCCGCCATTCCCGCCCCCTTGCTGCAACGCACAAGCTAATGCGGCTGCAGCGCCGGGCTACGTGAAAGCTTCACCTATTTGGCAGGTGGCTCCGGATGCGCGGCCTTCCATTCCATTGCGGTGCGGACCCGGCTTTCGACCGAGGGATGATCGTAGAACACGATCTCCTCGATCTTGTTTGGCCGCGGGTAGCGGTATTCGGCGGTCTTCACGAGCGATGTCGAAAGAGCGTCGGGGCGGTTTTCCGTGCGCAGGGAATAGGCATCCGCCTGCGCCTCCAATGTCCGGCTGAATGTGTTGAAGATGGGCAAGGTGAGGAGCCCGAAGAAGGAGATCATGAACATCAAGACAGGCAGGCCAGCCGGATCGGCGAGCGTTGCCGAGCTTCGAAAACGCCGAGCGAACCACGGGAATGTCAGGTCTGCGATCCAGAACAGGATGACGGCAGCAACCGAATAGACCAAGATCCCCCACCAGGTGTGTTTCAGCACATAATGGCCGATCTCGTGGCCAGTCACCGCCCGCACCTCGTCAAGCGTCGCATTCTTGAACGCGACATCGGAGATTGCGACCCGCGCCGTGCTGCCGACACCACCGGCGTTGGCGGTGAAGTTGTTCGATTGGCGGGAGCCGTTGTACATGTAGACCTTGTTCGCCGGAAT
>DATIQO010000255.1:0-7305 GCA_035470745.1 Sphingomicrobium sp.
AGTGCGGCTTTCATCGACGAGCGCGGGCCCATTCCAGTGGGTCTTTGGCGGCTTCTACAGCCACGCCGACCGCAGTTACCAACAGCGCTTGCCGACGCCTGGCTATGATTCCTTCGTCGATGCGAAGTTTGGCGCCGGCACATCGGCGGCCGTCGACAATGGTTTCGGACTCATCGACAATCCGTACCATGCGGACTTGCCTTACGTTGACACGCAAAAGGCGCTGTTTGGCGAGGCAAGCTACAAGTTCGACCAGTTCAAGCTGACCGCGGGCGGCCGCTGGTACGATTTCCACGAGAAACGGCGGTTCCATTCCGGGGGCCTCTTCTCCAATGACGACGACCGCACGGACACAACCAAATCGAACGGCTTCAGTCCGCGCGGGATCGTCAGCTGGGAGCCAAACCGCAGCTTCAGTGTGAACCTGCAGGCCGCAAAAGGCTTCCGTCTGGGCGGCGTGAACGATCCGCTCAACATTCCGATCTGCACGCCTGCGGACGCGGCGATCTTCGGCAACCACCCGACGTACACCGACGAGACGCTGTGGAACTATGAAGCTGGCTTCAAATTTTCCAGGCACGGGATCACGTTCAACGCAGGCGCATTCTACAACGATATCAAGAACTTGCAGGTCACTGCCGACGCCGGAAGCTGCTCGTCGCGCGTCGTCTTCAATGTGCCGAAGGCGCATAGCGAGGGCGTCGAGGCGGAAATCTCGGCCCATCCGATGCCGGGCCTTGACCTGTCGTTCTCCGGAAGCGTCCTTAATTCGAAGTTCGACAGCAGCGTGACGACGCTCGCAGGCAATATCATCGCGGGCATCCGCGATGGCAATCGCCTTCCGACCGTTCCCAAGTATCAGTTCGCGGCGACGGCGACCTACGGGACGCGTTTCAATTCCAATGCCGACTGGTACATCACCGGCACCGTTCAGCACGTCGGCGATCGTTACACGCAGCCAGGCGACCAGGAGCCGGGCGCCGGAAACTTCGCGTTGACTTATTTCGACCCGGCGACGGGCCTGTCCGGAGTGGTTCCGACGAACGTCGGATCGCTCAAGCTCCCGCCCTATACGCTCGTCGACGCGTCGGCGGGCCTCAAGTGGATCGACGGGCTCGAGCTCGTACTTTACGTCAAGAACATCTTCGACACCGATCCCAAGCTCTCGCTCGACCGCGAACGCGGCGGTCGCGCACGGCTTGGGTATGAAGTGGGCCAGCCGCGGCAATTCGGCTTGACCGTCCGCAAGAGCTTCGGCGGCGTCCCGCCGGCTCCGCCGCCGCCTCCTCCGCCTCCGCCGCCTCCGCCGCCGCCAGCGACGCAGACGTGCTCGGACGGGTCGGTGATCGCGGCAACCGCGAGCTGCCCGGTACCGCCGCCGCCGCCACCACCGCCGCCGCCTGCGCCCGTGGAGCGCGGCGAGCGCGGCTGATCGGCCGCAAATGCAAAGCCGTGTAACGCGCCGCTCGCTCCTCATCGGGGCGAGCGGCGCGGCTGTATCACCCGCCCTCGCGAAGGCCTACAAGGGCCCGATGAAAGAAAGTGTCGCAGTGATCGGCGCCGGCGTCTTCGGTGCCTGGACTGCGCATCATCTCCAGGCTCAGGGGTTCAACGTCACCCTGGTGGACGCGTGGGGACCAGCCCACAGCCGCGCCTCCTCGGGCGGCGAATCGCGCCTGACGCGCGGGGCCTACGGGAAAGACGCGATCTACACCCGCATGGCGTGGGACTCGCTGACGCAGTGGAAGGCCCTCAGCGCCATTTCCGGCCTCCCCATCTTCGTTCCTTGCGGGGTCCTCTTTTTCTTCCCCACCGAAGAACCCTATGTCCATGACAGCATCGCCGCGCACAAGGAGCTTGGGCTTCCAACCGAGGTCCTGAACCAGTCCGAGATGGCCCGGCGCTTCCCGATGATCGACTTTGCCGACGTCAGCGTCGGCCTTCACGAGCCGGAATTCGGAGCGTTGATGGCAAGACGCGCCGTACTGACGCTCGTCGACCGGTTCGTGCAGAAGGGCGGCGCTTATCTGACTGGCGCCGCGCTCGCGCCGAGCAGCGCCGGCTCTCGTCTCTCAGAGGTCGTTCTTGCATCGGGCGAACGGATCCGCGCAGATCGGTTCGTTTTTGCTGTGGGTCCATGGTTTCCCAAGCTGTTCCCCGAAGCGGTCGGCCCGAAAATCCTGCCGACCCGGCAGGAAGTTTTCTTCTTCGCTCCTCCCGCCGGCGATGCGCGCTTCTATCCGGGAAAAATGCCGGGCTGGGCCGACTTCAACGGCGGCGACATCTTCTACGGCTTTCCCGATCTTGAAACCCGGGGCGTCAAGATTGCCCACGATGCCCACGGCGCCGAGGTTGATCCCGATACGCAGGACCGGCGGCCGAGCGCGGCTGCCCTTGCCGAGGTCGTCGAGTTTCGCGATCGCCGCTTTCCGCTGCTCAAGGGCGCACCGCTAACCGAGGCGCGGGTCTGCCAATACGAGAACAGTTCGAACGGCGATTTCCTGATCGATTTCCACCCCAAGTTTGAGAACGTGCTTCTCGTCGGGGGCGGATCCGGACACGGCTTCAAGCACGGCCCGGAAGTCGGGCGCTACGCGGCCCGGCGCCTGCTCGGGTCAGTACAGCCCGAACCCCGGTTCAGCCTCGCGAGCAAAAGCGGCGTTCACCACCGCGAAGTGCATTAGTCCGGCTTTTTCGCAACTCCGACGAGCGCTGGACGAAGCAGGCGGTCCTTCATCACATAGCCCGGCTGCATTTCCTCGACGATCGTTCCAGGCTCGGCATCCTCGCTCGGGATCTCCATCATCGCCTGGTGGCGGTGCGGGTCGAGGGACTCGCCGATGCTTTTTACCCGCTCGACTCCATGGCGCTGGAACGCCGAATCGAGTTCGCGAGAGGTCGATTCGATGCCTGCAAGGAACTGGCTTGCGGTCTTGTCGGCCCTGAGGTCCTCGCCGACCGCGGCCAGCGCCCGGTCGAGATGGTCCTTGATTGCGAGCATGTCCCGCGCAAAGCCCGAGGCAGCGTAGGCGCGGGCGTCCGCGACCTCCTTCTCCATGCGGCGGCGCACGTTCTGAATTTCGGCAGCTGCGTAAAGCGCTTTCGACTTGGCATCCTCGAGCTGCTTTTGAAGCTCGGCCACCTGGTCGTGCTCAGCCACTTCGGGGGCGCCGTCCGCGGTCGCCTTGCGAAGCCCCTCGGCCTCGTCGTGCAGTTGCTCTTCGTCCTTGGTTGCTTCCGTCATGCCATCAGTCTCGTGAGTGCTTTCGCTGTGAAATCCACCATGGGCACCACGCGCGCATAGTTCAACCGGGTGGGGCCAATCACGCCAACAACGCCAACCACCTCGCCCTGGCTCCCGCGATAGGGCGCTGCGATCACGGACGAGCCCGAAAGCGCGAACATGCGGTTTTCCGAACCGATGAAAATGCGGCAGCCGGGCGCATCGCGCGCACCTTCGAGAAGGTGAGCGATTTCCTGGGCTTCCTCAAGGTCATCGAGCAGCCGGCGGACACGTTCCAGATCGTCGGCGGCATTGGCATCGATGAGATTGGCATGGCCTCGCACGATCAGCACCGGCCGGCGAGCATGGTCCTGGCTCCAGGCCGCAAGACCCGATGCCACCAGCTCGGCCGCAGCCGCATCGATCGCTTCCTTGCGCTCGATAATCTCAGCGCGAAGCCGCGCTTCCGCCTCGGCCAGCGTCAGGCCAGAGAGGCGCGCGTTGATGAAATTGCTGACCTCGTTGAGCGCCGCGGCGCTCGTCCCCGCATCGAGCGAGACGATCCGGTTCTC
Organism: Sphingomicrobium sp.; assembly: GCA_035470745.1. Classification (GTDB taxonomy): domain Bacteria; phylum Pseudomonadota; class Alphaproteobacteria; order Sphingomonadales; family Sphingomonadaceae; genus Sphingomicrobium. The sequence continues at coordinate 3,796 of DATIQO010000255.1, forward strand.
GACGCTTCCATCGGCTCCGACGAGGACGGCGAGAGCTCGCGTGCTGCTCAGCTGGACAAAGTTCAACTGCCTCACTTTCAGCTCGCGCTTTGGAGCAAGGACAACGCCCGCGGCCTGGCTCAGGCCCGAGAGCGCAGCGGAGGCAGCGGCAAGCGCATCCTCGATCGGCTGGTCGCGGACGATCTGTCGCTCGATCTCACGCCTTTCGCGCGGGTCGGGCGCAGCGGCTTGCATGATGCCGTCCACGAACAGGCGAAGGCCGGTTTCTGTCGGAATACGTCCGGCAGAAGTGTGCGGGTGCGTCAAGAGACCGCGCTCCTCGAGCTCCTGCATCACGCCGCGGATCGAAGCGGGCGACAGGCTGATCGTGCCGCTCAGTGCTTTCGATCCGATTGGGAGACCGCGCTCGAGATAGGATTCGACCACGAGGCCGAAGATCTCACGCATGCGATCGGTCAGTTCACCAATGGGCTGTGCCATGTCGACCCATCTAGGATTGCCCGCGACAGCGGTCTAGGGACGCCGCCACACCATTATCAGGACATAGGAGTTTGCATGCGGCCCTCCGGACGCGCCCCCGACCAAATGCGTGAGCTGAGATTCGAACCCGGTTTCACCCGCCATGCCGAAGGATCGTGCCTCGTCAGCTTCGGCGACACGCGCGTTCTTTGCACCGCGAGCATCGAGGAAAGGGTGCCCCCGTTCCTTCGTGGCAGGGCTCAAGGATGGGTCACGGCGGAATATGGCATGCTCCCAAGAGCAACCCACACGCGCGGCAACCGCGAAGCGGCCAAGGGCAAGCAGTCGGGCCGGACCCAGGAAATCCAGCGGTTGATCGGTCGGTCGCTGCGCGCCGTGGTCGATCTGCCCAAGCTCGGCGAGCGCCAGATCATTGTCGATTGCGATGTCATCCAGGCCGATGGAGGGACCCGCACCGCCTCGATTTCCGGTGGCTGGGTCGCACTTCGGATTGCCATCGACAAGCTGTTGAACTCAAAGGCAATATCGGAAGATCCAATCCGCACCCAGGTGGCTGCAGTGAGCTGCGGCATCCATAATGGCGCAGCGGTGCTCGACCTCGATTACGATGAGGACAGCCAGGCCGGGTGCGACGGCAATTTCGTGCTGACCGCCGATGGCGCAATCGTCGAGGCGCAGGTCACGGCGGAGGGCGAATGCTATGACGAGGAAGGGCTGCTGAGGCTCTTGAGGCTTGCACGCATCGGCTGCTCGGAGATTTTCCAAGGTCAGCTGAAGGCGGCCGGAAGATGAGGTCGATCGGCGACAGGCTGGTCATTGCGACTCACAACCCGGGCAAGCTGCGCGAAATGGCGGCGCTGATGGCCCCGCTTGGGATAAGCTGTGTCGGGGCGGAGGAACTGGGACTTCCCGAGCCCGAGGAGATCGGCAACAGCTTCGCCGACAATGCCGACCTCAAGGCCCGCGAAGCCGCGGACCTGTCGGGCTTTCCGGCGCTTGCCGATGACAGCGGCCTTTGCGTCGATGCACTGCACGGCCGGCCCGGCATCTTCTCCGCACGCTGGGCCGAGGACGCGCAGGGCACTCGCGACTGGATGCGCGCGATGGAAAAGGTCTGGCACGAGGTCGAGGCGACGGAACCCGATGCGCCGGCCGCGGCCCATTTCGCTTGCTCGCTCGCAATCGCCTGGCCCAATGACGGGCAGACGGAAACGTTCGACGGCCGCGTCGACGGCATCCTCGTCTGGCCGCCGCGCGGCGACAAAGGCTTCGGCTATGATCCGATGTTCGTGCCGGTCGGCTATGAGCAGACGTTCGGTGAAATCGACCCGGAGCTGAAGCACAAGATCAGTCACAGGGCGGACGCGTTCCGCAAGCTCGTGGCAGCGCTCAACGAATGACCGCCGAACCGCTGGCGCTGTACGTCCACTGGCCGTTCTGCGTCAGTAAGTGCCCCTACTGCGACTTCAACAGCCACGTCCGCGCCGCGATCGATCAGGAAGCATGGCGCGAAGCTCTTCTCGCTGACCTAAGGCACGAGGCACGGTTGTTGCCTGGTCGCGAGCTCACATCGATCTTCTTTGGCGGCGGCACGCCTTCGCTCATGGAGCCAAGGACGGTCGAAGCGATCATCGAGGCGGCAACATCTTACTGGAAGCCGGCTCCCGATATCGAGATCACGCTCGAGGCAAATCCCAACTCGGTGGAAGCGGACCGCTTTGCCGATCTCGCCAGGGCAGGAGTCAATCGGCTCTCGCTCGGCCTGCAGAGCTTCGATGATCAGGCGCTGCTCTTCCTCGGCCGCGCTCATTCGTCGCGCGAAGGCTTCCGTGCGCTCGAAATCGCGCAGAGGAACATGAGGCGCATCAGCTTCGATCTGATTTACGCGCTTCCCGGCGACGATGAGGAGAGTTGGTCGGCAACGCTGGCGCAGGCGCTGTCGCTGGGAACTTCCCACCTGTCGCTCTACCAGCTGACGATCGAACCCGGCACGCGCTTTGCCAGCATGTTCGCCAAGGGCGAGCTCGAGCCGCTGGGGGGCGATGCGGCCGCGGCGCTGTTCGAACTGACCGACGCCATGACGTCGGCGGCGGGAATGCCTGCCTACGAGATCAGCAATCATGCCCGGCCGAGGCAGGAAAGCCGCCACAACCTCACCTACTGGCGTTACGGCGATTATGTCGGGGTCGGTCCCGGCGCTCATGGCCGCCGCCTCGGGATGCGGACGACGCGGCACAAAAAACCCGAGAATTTCCTCTCGGGACTTGCGCGCAACGGCCATGGCCTGGCCGAGGAAGCACCGCTTTCGGAAGGTGAAGCCGCGGACGAAGCCCTGGTAATGGGGCTAAGGCTGCGCGAGGGCATCGACGCGCAGGCGATCGCCAGCCGTTTCGGACTGGATTCGGTTGTCGATTGGCGGCGCGTCGACCGGCTGGTCGCCTCAGGCCATCTCGAGCGCGAGCGCACCCGGATCGCGCTGAGCGGGGCGGGGCGGCTTCTCCTTGATCATATCCTAGGCGAAATTGCGGCTTTGCAGCCGGTCACGAGTGCGGATTCGAAGCCGGTTGCGCCGGGGGTTTTGCCGGCGGCGGCGCCGGATCGGGCTTGGTCGGTCCACCTTGGGTAGCCATGAACTTGTAATTGTCGACAGGCGTCGAGACATAGTCATCGATCGTCATTTGCGCGTCGTCCGCAGCATCCTTTCTCGACATTCCATTCTTGACGCGTAAGGCGACCAGTGCCTCCTTCAGCGTTCCCATCTGGACGGTGCAGGCGTTGCGAAGGTAGGTGTCGATCGTGTCCGGGCTGACCTTCTGGCTCGTTGCCTTTGAAGCTGCGTCGTGCAGGCAGCCGCGAAACGCGCTCGTCGGCGTGACAGCTGAAGCCTGGAGCGCCGCCAAGATGAGCGCCGAGCTCCCCAACAATGCAATCATCCAACCTCTCCCCAGGTAGATGATGGGAAGTCGTTACGATGACTCTTTTCCGATTGAATTGGAAGAGGTTAATCGATCGATATGAGTGAGCGACTGG
>DATIQO010000256.1:0-7056 GCA_035470745.1 Sphingomicrobium sp.
CCGGTGATGAGGATGGTTCGCTTGGAGAAATCAAAAGTCGTCATGGGAGATCTTTCCATCATCCAAGGGAGCGGCTCGTCCGGCGTAGCGGAAGCTTATCGAAAGGCGGCCGGATGCTCTTCATTGCCACGCCCCGAACGATGGTTCGAGCCCGGACGTTGAGCTTTCCGGATGTGCGAACATCCTTCCGCCTCGCGCCGGGAGCTGACACGAGAGGACGTGGCTGGCCATTATCGGCTTGTGGCGATTAAGCTGCGGCGATGCGCATCGCCGTCCTCGCACTCGCACTTGCTCTTTCAGCTTGCGCAACGGTTCCAAGCGAACCTCCTGTCCACACGGAAGTCGGCGTCGCGTTCGATGGCGGCGGCGAAATCGGGAGCTTTGCAGACGGGATTGCCGACCCGCAATCGGGCCGGCCTGTGACCGCCGACGACCCGGTCCGGGTCGCGTCGGTCAGCAAGCTGATCGTTGCGGTCGGGGTCATGAAGCTGGTCGAGGCGGGCAAGCTCGACCTTGGCAGCGACGTCTCGCGCTGGCTCGGCTGGAAGCTGCGCAATCCGAACTTCCCGGGCCGTCCGATCACGCTTGCAATGCTTCTCTCGCACACGAGTTCGGTTCGCGAGCATGACGATGATTATGCGATCCCGCTCGGGGGCTCGCTCGAAGCGCTCATGGGCGACAAGGGCAATTGGGACGAAGAGCACGGCCCGGGCGACAATTATTTTCGCTACACGAACCTCAATTTCCCGATCATCGGCTCCATCGTCGAAAAGGTCACCGGCGAACGGTTCGACATCTGGATGCGCCGGGAAGTGCTCCAGCCGATGAAGCTCGACGCCTGCTATAATTGGCCGACCTGCTCGGACAGCGCCGTCGCAAACGCCGTCGAGCTCGACGGTCCGGACGGTAAGCCCGAGAAGGACGACCTCCACGGCGATCGTCCCAGCTGCCCGGTCCAGGTGAAGGCGGGCGAGGCTTGCGACCTGTCGCGCTGGCGCCTTGGCGAGAACGGTTCCCTGTTCGCGCCCCAGGGCGGCCTAAGGATCTCGGCGCGCGGACTTGCCCGGGTCGGACGAATGCTGCTCGACGGCGGCACGCTCGATGGCGTCAGGATCCTTTCCCCGGCTTCGGTCGACAGCCTGCTGACGCAGGTCTGGCGCTTCGATGGACGCAATGGCGTGACGGAGAAGGGTTTCTACTGCAGCTACGGCCATGCAACGCAGGAGATCCCGACGAGCGTCCCTGGCTGCGCCGACGACATGGGGACAGGAGGCCATAGGCTCGTCGGCCATGCAGGCGATGCTTATGGGATGAAGAGCGGCGTCTGGATCGATCGCGCGCGCCGCGTCGGTATCGCCTACTTCGTGACCGGCGTCCCGGCGAAAGCCAAGCTCGGCCCGAATACCGCTTTCACAGCCGCCGAGACGCATGCTTTCCGGCGCGCCTACGCGCTGCTGCCGCGCTAGAAGAACGACGAGCACGCCTTGCCGATCTCGGTCCGGAGGCGCTGCAAGGAAAGCTCAATCGATGATGCAGGCTTCCCGGACGTAGGAAAATTCGCCCTCCCCGGACCAGGACCTGCCGTCAGGATAACGAAGCTCGGTTCCGGCGAGGGCGCTCGCATCTGCAAGCCACATGTTGATGCCAACGAAACTATTGCCGAACCTTGAGACGGCGCTTTCGGTGAGGACGAAATGGGTGGTTGAGCCGCACGTCGGGCAGAAGTGGACTTCGGCATTCGCCTCGTCCTTGTCCGCCCTGCGAAAGCCGCTTGTCGGCCCGTGCACCGAGACCTCGGACGGATGGAAATAGCCCCACCTGGCGCCGGTCTTGCTGCATAAGGTGCAGTTGCACTCGTGGATGAAATCGGGCCGCTTTTCGAGCTCGATACGAATTTGGCCGCAAAGGCAGGCGAGGTCCAGCATCCCCATTCCCGTAGGATGGCCGCTGATTTTTCGAAAGCTCGACGTGGGATTTCGAGACCCGCGCCGTTTCAGGTTTCGCGCAGCCGCTGCCTTGGAACCATCAACAGCGTTTTGGCTGCGTGCCGCGCGCTCTTGCTGCGCCGAGCCTCAGGCATTGGCCCCATTGGGGTCGTTCGGGAGTTCAGGTGGCCAACGAAGAGATCGGTTCTTCAATCCCCGCGAGCGAGGCTCAATGCTAAGGTGGTACAGGCAGCGATATCTCGACCTGTTGGGGTCGATCTATATCTATAACGAGCACCGCGGGTACACGGCGATCGACCGGGTGATCGAGGCCATTTGCGCTCGCTGGCCCAACGATCACGCCCTCATCGCCCGGGTCGAGAAGCACCGTGCCGACGAGCGAAAGCATTATCTCATGTTCCGTCGCTGGTTTGAGCGGCGGGGCACGATGCCACTGTCGGTGGGCAGCACATGCGGCCACATTGATCGCTTCGTCTCGATCATGTTCGGCTCGACCATCGACGACCTGGACCCGCTCGCGGTGATCGGCTGCGACAACCTGTTCGAGCGCATGTGCCGCGTGATCTCCCTGACTGAGCAACGCGGCCACCGGCAGGTGAAGGTCCTGCTGCGCGGCGCAATCGTCCAGTCCGACCCGCAGCTGATGAAGATTTTCCGCATCATCGAGCAGGACGAGCCCAGTCACTGGGCGCCTTATGATGATTGGCTGCGAATGCATGGCCGTCGAGAGCCTAGCTGGTGGGAGCGGGCAATCGACCAGGCTATCCATTCGGAATTGCTGTTCCTGAAATTACCGCTTTTGTTTCTGACGGCGAGAGCAAAGCGGCTCGCGCGCTGGCCAGATGACGGTGAGATCCAGCAGTCCCGCCGAGACCTCGACGCGCTAGCCGCTTGAGCGCAAAGGCGCGCCGAGAAGCGCCCCGACGCAAAGTCGACGTGCGGGGCGAAGGCTGCTGGCTCGCAACCTTTGGCGCCCTGACCGCCGTCGAGTTTGGCTGGTGGGCCTATTGCTGGGAGTTGGGAATCGCGCCGGTCCCGCACGTTGCTACATATTTGGCGCTCGCCGCGACGGGCCTCGCTGGAGCGTTCGTGTTACGCCTGGCATTCACGCGCCGCGCAGAGCGGGCCGAGTGGCCCGTCCTATTGGTAGGAGCGATGCTCATCGGGCTCGGCGCAAGCCTGTTCTTGCCGCTGAAATATACAATTCCTCGGCTCGTGCCGTTCTGGCTCGATGCGCCATTGGCGCTTGGCGAGCGGCGGCTGTTTGGAACGGACCCGTGGTTGATCGCCGATCGCCTGTTCGGCTGGGCGTTGATACCGATCGACCGTCTTTATGGCTTGTGGCTGCCAGTCCAGTCGCTGGTACTCTTCAGTGTGGTGCTGCTTCCCGCATCGCGGGTTAAATCCCGCGCATTGGTTGCCTATGGCATTGCCTGGTTCCTGCTTGGGATCGTCGCAGCGGACCTTTGCGCGTCGGTGGGACCGATATTTTACGACCGGCTGCTCGGCGGGTCGGAGTTTGCTGGCCTGGACGTCAAGTCGCGGGGCGGCGCGTGGATGGCGCGGGGCGAGGCCGACGCGATGTGGGCGTCTTTTGTAAGCGGCCGTCCAAGCCTCGTTGCCGGGATCTCGGCAATGCCCTCGCTCCACGTGGCGATCAGCTTCTGGATGTGGCTGGCGGCGCGCGCGTTAGCGCCGCGGTTCGCCCTGATCGCACTCGCCTACGCGATCTTGATGTGGATCGCCTCCGTGCAGCTTGGCTGGCACTATTTGAGCGATGGGCTCGCGGGCATGGCCGGCATGGCTGCAATCTGGTGGCTAGCAGGGCGCATCGCATTGGCCGCGGGCTCGCGCTCGCCCAGCCACATCGATGTCCGCTTTCCCCGGCCGAGGACCCTACTGGCGGCGGATGCGGTTGAGAATTAGGCTGCGACAGGATGGCAACGTCAGCAGGAGCAGTAGCCGCCGCAGCCTTTGCCCGAGCGAGGCGAGAAGTGCTTGGGCATTTCGACGATGCGGGCGCGGTCAATCCCCACCGCGCCGTCCCATATGATCCGCCTTCGCACCTCCATGAGAACCAATTTGAGTCGCTGATCGGTCAGGGCATCCTGAAGGAGACCGGAAGCGGGCTTTTCTGGATGGATCGCGGTGCCGCCGAATTGGAAGCCCGACGACGCCGAGGTGCCCTCAAGATTATGTTCGTCCTGATTCTCGCGGGCCTCGTCATTGCCGCCGCCATATCCATGGCCTTGGTCCGTTCCGGCTGAATTTTCGCCGCGGGCGAGCGGAACCCGCATGCGCATTCTGAAGATCGGTTACGCGGCCAGAGCTTTCAGATCGCGAAATCCAACCAACAATTGGCGGTGCTCGTCCCAGAGCGCCAGCCGCCAGCACCCCAGGCTCTCGCGAAGGCTAATTGGCTTGGCGAGGCGATCCAGTTCCGGAGCGGCGTCGAGACAGGCTTGCAGTCGGTAGTTGGGGATCCGGCTGCACAGATGGTGGACGTGATGCAGCCCGATATTTCCGGAAAACCATTGCAGGATCGGCGGGAGCTTGAAGTATGAGCTGCCGCTTACGGCCGCGACGTGGAAGTCCCAATCGCCGTCCCGCTCCCAATATGTCGTTTCGAACTGGTGTTGCACGTAGAACAGCCAGTTCCCGATCCAGGACGCAATGATCATCACGGGAAGATAGGTCCCGACGACGGGAACGACACCGAAAATGGCGCAGGGAAGACCAAAGGCAACGAGCAGCGCGAGATCCAGCGCGAGGACGCTGCGGCGCGATTTAGGGTCCCGGAACGCCCGGCCGAGCGGCAACCTTTGCAGCAGGATAAAATTGATCGGCGCACCCAGCACGACCATCACGAACGGACTGCGATAGAGTCGATAGAGGAGCTTCTTTCGAAGCGCCAAGGCCTGGTATTCGGCAACGGTCAGCGTTTCCACGTCGCCAAGCCCGCGGCGGTCGAGATTGCCCGTGGAGGCGTGATGCGAAGCATGATCTCGCTTCCAGCACTCATAAGGCGTGAGGGTCAGCACAGAAATCGCGCGCCCCAGAAAGTCATTGGCTGCTCGCGAATTGAAGAACGAGCCGTGACCGCAGTCGTGTTGAATGATGAAGAGGCGAACAAGCATTCCGGCCGTCGGGACTGCCAGCAACAGAGTCAGCCAGTAGTGGCTATGCGATGCCGCAGCCATGACCACGAGCAACAGGACGAAGAGTATCGCGGTCGTGGCCAGCTGGATGAGGCTTCGCTTGGCATCGGGACCGTATGCCCTGAACCGCCGGGACAGCATCGGCCCGGTTGCCTCCGGTCCCGGACGGACGTGGACGACAGCTTGCTCCTGAGGAGTCTCGTTCGGAAGCAAACTCAATTCAGTCCTACTTTCGGGGAAATTTCTGCGTCCGTTGCGCTGCATGACGGACGCACGTCGCTCAGTGGGAATTTGCGGTTCAACGGAACTGAAAGCAGCAGTCCGCTCGCCGCGCTGGCCATCCTGAGAGTTCGATCCTCAGTGCCACTGAAAGTGGCGGCGCGGGTAGCTAATTACAAGTGCGCCGAAAGGCGGGTCGTCAGACTATTTCTCGTCGGGCTCCCGCAAACTTGGTCCGTTGATGATCGACCCAGGCAGCCGAATTCGGATCCCAGACTCCCCTTCCTGACCGACGGGTGACAGCGGATATCGAAGAAATGGGTTACAGATTATTCCGGAGACAAAGGTGACACAGGACGCAAATTTTTGAATTGGCTGGTGAGCCCAGCTGGATTCGAACCAGCGACCTACTGATTAAAAGTCAGTTGCTCTACCGACTGAGCTATGGGCCCACAGGGGCGGCGGTTAGCCGCGTGGCGCCTTCCGGGCAAGACGCTCGGCAAGATGACGGACAGTGAAGGCGCCGTGGACACGCCAGTTGGGGGCAATTGCTGCCAGCGGCTGGAGGACGAAGCTGCGTCTTTCGAGCGCCTGATGGGGAATATTGAGGCCTCGCGAGCGGAAGCGACCACCGCTCCATAGTGCGATGTCGAGATCGAGAACGCGAGCGGCCCAGTGCTTTGATCGCCGCCTGCCGAACTCGCGCTCCATTGTCTTGAGGCGTCGCAGCAGCCGCGGGGGATCGAGATCGCTTTCGATCAGCGCCACCGCATTGGCGAAGTCCCGGCCGGCGCCACCGATCGCGCGATTGAGGATGATGGGAGAGGCGTCGAATAGACCGAATTCTTCATCGAGACGCGCAATCACGGCCTCGACGACGCCGGTCGGGCGGCCATGCGTTCCGTGCGGTCGGTTGGATCCGATGGCGATTGCGTAAAGATGCTCCACGCCGCTGCCCCTGTCATTGCGCTCGCCGCAACGCAATCGGTTCGCCAAGGCGCGGATTGCTTCATCGGCTTGTTGTCCGCATTGGCATGACCGTGCGTCAGCCCGCCAATCTCTCGCCGGTCCCGCAGGCCGAAGCGCCGCGCGATTGTCCCTTGTGCCCGCGGCTTGTCACGCTGCGCGGAAAGCTCCGGGCCGAGCATCCCGACTGGTGGAACGCGCCCGTGCCCGCGTTTGGCGATCCGGCGGCATGGCTCGCGATCGTCGGGCTTGCCCCCGGGATGAAGGGTGCCAATCGGACCGGCCGGCCATTCACCGGCGACTATTCCGGGGAGATTTTCTATTCGACGCTGCTCAAGTTCAACCTTGCCCGCGGTACCTATGGCGCCGACGCGAACGATGGGATTGAACTCGTCGGTTCAATCGTCCTCAATGCCGTCAAGTGCCTGCCACCGGGCAACCGGCCGCTGCCGATAGAGGTCGCGACGTGCCGCAACTATCTCGAGGCGTCGCTCGCAGCGCTTCAAACTGTCGAGGTCATCGTTGCCCTTGGGCAGATTGCGCATGCGTCGGTTTCGAAGGCGCTCAGCCTGGCGCCTGCTGCCGCGAGGTTCGGGCACGGGGTTGAAGCGATCCTCCCCGGCGGGCGGCTGCTGCTATCGAGCTATCATTGCTCGAGGCAGAACACGAACACGGGCCGGCTCACCAGGGAAATGTTCGAAGGCATTTTCGCGCGGGCGATCGCTTACCGGTCCTCGACGAGCCGTCCGTAAAGCTCGGGGCGGCGG
>DATIQO010000257.1:0-2800 GCA_035470745.1 Sphingomicrobium sp.
GTCTCGTGTCCCACCAGCAGCACCTTCTTGCAAAAAAAGAATGCGGCTCCGGCCGACCGCATGCCGGTCTTCGTCGATTTTGCGAAGAATTTCAGCGCTGATGGTGCTCAAAATGGGCATAATCCGGCCCGGATCGTTTCCTTTGAGAGCTTCGCCTCGAACCCTATTGTCGAGAGACCAGTGCCGATTGCCGTCAAGACCCAGGCCGTGGAGGCCAAAAGCCGCCCGACGCTCATCTCCCTTCTTGGACTCAACCTCAGGCTCATGGAGAATTGGAGACGCGTGCAGATCGCGCTGACGGGTCGGCCGCTCGACTATGAGTCGACCATGATCCTGATGGCGGTCGTGACGATCGGGGCCGACCGGCTGCTGAGGAGCGGACTTCCCCCCGAACTCCAATCGCTGGAACAGGAACTGCCAGGAGAATTGATCTCGAACGTCAACGTGAGCTCGATCGCTGCAGCGACTGCAATTCCAAGGGAAACGGTCCGCAGGAAGCTTCGCGGGCTCGAGGAAAGGGGACTGGTGATGCGAGAGAAGAAGAAGGTCATCATGGGCAAGGGAGTCCTCCAGCATGAAGCCCTTCGCGAGATCATCAGGCTTCAGCTCGATGCGATGACGCTTACGATCCGGCAGCTCTCGCGCCTCGAGGTCCTGGTCATGCGCAATTCTTCATCTTGACCGAAGGCTCGCGCGAAGCGCTTGAGGCTTTGCCCGAACTGTTCGCTTTGAGCGCCTCAGGATCTCGCGGGGAGATTGAGCTTAAGCGCCCTAAAGGAGAGCCGCCCGCTGGTGGGTAAAGCGCTTCAGCCATGCTATCACCAACTATTGTCGGCGGTTTTTTTAAGCGAGTCGGCGCTCGAGACAGAATGGAATGCTCCCGCTGCGAAGGGAGCTCCGACATTGTCGATCGCCAATTTCAGATCGCCAGGGCTTTCGACGTCGTGTCGCAGCGGCATCTTTGAGTTTGAATAACCCCGCAATCCATCTCGAAGGGGCATTGCAAAACTCTCGCTGGTCGAAGCTTTCGCCGCGAGCAGGCGTTTTGAGGATGGAGACGCCAGTTGATTGATACTCCAGGAAAGGGCTCGCCGATGTCGTCCGACAAGGATCCGAAGGACAACTCGATCTTGAACGCAGTAACCGACGAGGCGCTGACGAAGGCTGGCCAGGGAAGCTGGCAGAACGAGGGTGGGCACATGAGCTCGATCTTCGGGCGCGTGAAGCATGTGCCAGGCTCGGATCTGCCTTTTGTCGTGACGCTGACGCGACACGAGCGCGACACCAGCGATCATGAATTCGCGACGATGCGGGAGGCGGAAGCCTTTATCGAGCGCAATACGCCGATCCCGCGGCCCGCTCTTTCGTCATTGTACGATCGACCGGCGTCAGACTTTGGAGCGCCCCCGGCTCCTGGAGAGGGCATCATGAACGATGAGAACATCATTGCGAGGCTGAAGGTCATCGACGAGCGGATGCGGCAAATTTCGTCAGAAGAAGCGGCGTCTGTCTTGGCCGGAGGTCTCGCCCATGCCGGCATCAACGAACAGGAACGCTTGCGCTTGATCGCGGAGACCGAGCGTATCCTCGACGAGCTCGACGGGAAGACCGAAGACTGACGGATTGCAAGCCGCGCTCGTGGGCGAATATCGCAGGCGCGACTGACGAGGGATGCGCTGGATCAGCACGAAGTCGAACAGGCGTTCTGACGACTTCTCGAAGGCAGGAATTGATCCGTGGAAATAAACGACATTGCAGGCGGTCGGCAGGCTGGTAAGCTGTCGGCCATAACGGGGAGCAGGCGCCATGAGTCTTCTTGACACCATCCTTGGTCAGGTAAGCGAGAACGCCACTGTCGGGAATCTTGCCGCGAAGGTCGGTCTTTCGCCCCAGGAAGTCGAAAGCGCGATCGCCGCGCTCGGCCAGGCTCACGGCCAGGAAGGCGACACCGTGCAAACCGCTTCGCAAGCGACGGGGCTGCCAAGCGACAAGCTGAACGAGATTGTGCAGCATATTGGCGGCGAAGGCTCGCTCGGCCAGTTCGCATCGCTGCTGCAAGGCCAGGGCGGGATTTCGGGCGTCTTATCAAAGTTCATCTGACCACCGAAAAAGGTCGGCTATCGAGGAGGAGTATTCCGATGAGCATTCTTGGCAGAGTCATGCTGGTCGCAGCATTATTTGTACCCGCGGCAATGGCCGCGTCGCCGGCATCGGCCGCAGCGGCTCCACGTCATTACGACTGCTCAAAGCCGGGGAACGCCAACAAGGCCGCGTGCAAGAGCGCTCCGGCGAAGGCGAGCCCGGCGGTTCCCGAGACCCGCACGACGACCAAGTCGACGGTCACGAAGACGACCGAGCGACATTATGATTGCACCAAGGCCGGCAACGCCAACAAGGCCGAGTGCAAAGCAGCGGCAAGCAAGACCTCGACCGGCAAGACCAGCGGCGCGGTCAAGACCACCACAAAGACGACGTCGACGACCTACGATTGCACCAAATGGTACAATAAGATGCGCGCCAACTGCCGTGCGACGACCACGTCAACGCCGGCGAAAACGAAGGTCGCTCCAGCGCCCAAGCCAGCACCCGCGCCCAAGTCCGCGGCTGCGCCCAAGGCCGCCGCGGGAAGCGGCGAGAGCGTCAACAGCAATCCGAGCGGCGCGATCGCGCAGTGCAAGGACGGCACGTACAGCCACGCGAAGACGCACCAGGGTGCCTGTTCGCGTCACGGCGGCGTCGCCAAGTGGATGTAGGCAAAGGAAAGCTCAACATGCGCAAGATCATCATCGCACTTTCCGCA
>DATIQO010000258.1:0-3198 GCA_035470745.1 Sphingomicrobium sp.
GCTGCTGGTTCCGTCCGTTGCGGGAGTGTCCTTGCTGTGCCTGGCGCTGCTCGGTGGTTTCGGCGCGCGCGTTGGCGGTGCTCCGCTCGCACCATCGGTGATGCGCGTCACTTTCTGGGGAATGCTTGCGATGGCGGTGACGGCGGGCGTGGGGCGGATGTTCGGCGCCGCAGGGTGAGCTCGGCTGGAAAGTTAGGCCCTGATCCGCTGGACGCCGCGGAACCCCTTGTCGGGCTGACCGAAGCGGAAGCTGCGCGGCGACTTGCGGCCTTCGGACCAAATCTGGTCCGCCAGCCCCGCTCCCGGACGTTGGCGCGCATCATTCGCGATACGCTGCGAGAACCCATGTTCCTGCTCCTACTCGGTGCGGCAGTTCTCTACCTTTTCGTTGGCGAACTGCGGGAGGCACTGTTCATGGCCGGCGGCGCGTTGCTCGCGCTCGGCCTCGTCGTGGTCCAGGAGTCGCGCAGCGAGCAAGCGCTTCGTGCGCTCAACGCTCTTGCCGAGCCGCGTGCCCGAGTTCTGCGCGACGGCAGTGCGCGATGGATCCCGGCCCGCGAGCTCGTCTGCGGCGATCTTGTGTTCGTCAGCGAGGGATCTCGAGTTCCTGCCGATGCGGTGCTCGTTGAAGGCGACGCATTACAGGTCGATGAATCGGCACTAACCGGCGAGTCGGCGCCCGTTTCCAAGAAGTCCCTTGGAACGGACGCGAGCCTACTGTCGTCCCCAGGCGAGGAACTGAGTTCGTCGCTCTTTGCAGCCACGCTGATTGTTCGCGGTAACGCGCTGGCACGGGTTGAGCGCACCGGCGCATCAACCGAGGTCGGGCAGATCGGGGCCGAGCTAGGCAAGATCAGCGACGAGCCGACATTAATGCAACGCGACGTGCGCCGCCTGGTCGGCCGGCTTTCGATTATCGCGCTTGCATTCTGCGCCATCGTGACGCTCGCCTACGGAATCCATCGCGGCGACTGGTTCTCGGGCGCTCTGAGCGGTCTGACACTGGCAATCTCCCTGATACCCGAAGAGTTCCCGATGGTGCTCATGATCTTCACCGGTCTTGGCGCGCTTCGATTGGCAAGGAGGAATGTCCTTGTTCGCAGGTCCGCGGTCATCGAGACGCTGGGCGCGACGAATATCCTTTGTGTCGACAAGACCGGGACCATCACCGAAAACCGGATGACTCTTCGCTTTTTGTGGGCGAGCGGTGAACTGCACGATCTGCGAGACGGCGACCGGGCAAAGCTGCGCCCGGTCCTCGACGCGGCGCAGCGCGCATCCACCGTCCATGGGCATGACCCGATGGATGCGGCGATCAACGCTGTCGGCCGCCCCGGCGAGGGTAAGCCCGTTCGATCCTATGCGCTGAGCAGCAGGCTCATGGCGTTCGTGCAGGTGTGGCCCGGTTCCGCCGGAGGAACCCTGTACGCCGCCAAGGGCGCTCACGACGCGCTTCTTCCGCTTTGCCGCGGGACGCGCTCCGAGATCGAGGCCGCCAGGCGCGCTGCGCACGCGCTCGCAAAGCGCGGCGCGAGGGTTCTTGCAGTTGCTCAGGCGGATTTTGCAAGCGATCCTCAAAAAGACCCGAGCGAGGTCCGCTATGAGCTCGTCGGTCTCCTCGGGTTCGAAGACCCTGTGCGCGATGGCATCAAGCAAGCGATCGCCGCTGCCGCGAGGGCGGGCATCGAGGTCGCGATGATCACCGGCGATTATCCGGCGACCGCGAAATCAATCGCTTTGTCGGCAGGATTAGATGTTTCGGCCGGTGTGCTCACCGGCGCCGAGATCGAGCAGCTGTCGGACGTGCCGCAGAGGGTGCGCGTTTTCGCGCGCGTCAGGCCCCAGCAAAAACTTCATTTGGTGCAGCTGTTCAAGCGCCAGGGGCAGGTCGTTGCCATGACGGGCGACGGAGTGAATGACGCGCCGGCGCTTGCTGCCGCGGACGTCGGCATTGCCATGGGCCAACGCGGTACCGACGTCGCACGGGAAGCTTCGGACCTCATCCTCCTCGATGATCGCTTTGAATCGATCATCGGAGGCATCGCGCTCGGGCGACGTATTTTCGCCAATCTCCGGCGAGCCATGACCTACATCACGGCTGCGCACATCCCCGTTGCGGGATTGGCGCTCCTGCCAATCCTGATCGGCCTGCCGCCGATGTTCTACCCAATGCATATCGTCCTGCTAGAGCTGATGTTTGATCCGCTCTGCTCGATCGTGTTCGAAGTGGAGCCGAGCGAGAAGGACGCCATGACGCGGCCGCCAAGGCGCCGCAGCGAAAGGCTCTTCGGCGCTCGCCAGATCGGCATTGCTGCAATCCAGGGGGCAGCGCTGCTTGCCTCAGTGCTTGCCTATTACTGGTGGCTAGGCCTGCACCAGGCAAGCGAGACTGTGGCGCGCACATCGGCATTCATGTCGCTCCTTGCGGGCCAGCTGGCGCTCGCCGTCGCAAACGGCAGCCCGGCCAGTGGGCTGTTCGGTCGCGCGCGCCTTTCTTTTTGGGTGATCGTCGGCGCCGCAGCCCTCGTACTTGCGGGTGCGATGACGATCCCCTTCTTCGTGCACCTTCTTAGATTTTCGCAGCCCAGCGCCAGTTCGGTATCGGTCAGCATCGCAATCGGGCTGGTTGCTGGCGGTTGGACTTCTCCGTGGTTGCGCTTCAACGGACGCAGCGTTCAGCCGCTCGAGCAATCGAAGCATTCGTCTTCTCGGCAGAAGTAATGCTGGCGCTGATCGATCGAGCGAGGCCGTCGCTCGTGCATGCGCGCCAGGACTTCGCCATTCGGTCTCTTGTTATCTTCTGGCCGAGCTAGAGCTCAGGGAAGTGTTCCGGCGGCGCCGTCACCCAGTGCCGCCGCCATCTGATGCCCATTCAGCCAGCGCGAGATAGCGCGAACTGGCAGGGCGGATACTGCAAGACCAAGTCCCCAAAGACTAGCCTCGAGCCCCGAACCGTAAAAGGCGAACGCGCCAAAGGCGATGCCTGAGACGACCAGGGCGCGGGTCTTTAACCGAGGTTCCCTCACCCAAATCGCCATCGCCGCAACGACGTAGAGAATGAGGACGGCGACCGTCGAAACGAGGATGATGAACACGTAGAGGCCGGCTGTTGTGCGGCTGACATTCGACAAGACAAGTGCGATTGCCAGTGCGGCGGAGACGATCTGGCCGAGCGCCGGCGCTCCCGAGCGATTTGTC